>JAADHZ010000057.1 GCA_013151575.1 Gammaproteobacteria bacterium | reverse complement strand
CAAGAAAGAAACCAAATCAAAGAAGCTGAATTTGTTCTAGTAAAACTCGGTCGCTTGCGGCCAAGATTTTTATATTTAGCGCCTTATTAGTTTTACAATGAAAATGCACTTTTTATGTCTTGTCCCTTTCTGATTTTTTCTAAATTATCATAAAGTCGAGATTTATCAACACCATCAACTGCAATCCTAGCAGCTTGATAATTTTTTTTAACATTTTTACCACTAAAAAAATCAGTCGTTTTTTCCTTTACAGAGTTTATTTCTTCTTGCGTTAGCTCAATATTATGTACCAAATATGGCTCTCTAAAATCGACCAGTAAAGAAATTCCTTCATTAAACCAAATAGGTATTTTTAGATAATGATTCAACCAACCAACTCTGAAATGTACTTCTGCATGAGTATATTCATGTGCCACAACATCAATATTTTGCCCCTTAGGACCAAAAATAATGCATTGACTAAATGGTGTTAATAGCGCATTACCATATGCGTTTGAACCATACTCAGACGCTTCATATTCAGTTGCTGCAATTACAACTTTAGGGGAAGAAAGCATACTTCCAAACGTATTATTTATCCTAGACTTACCTGCTTTTATGATAGAAAGTAATTTTTCATTTTGGCTCCTATTGAAAGAAGAACTAGAAAAAATATTAGGTGCAATTTCTGAATAACTTGAATACCTAATAAATTCACAGGCTAATGCATGTCTTTCACTTACGCCACCTAGTAGAAATATTGAAATAAGAATAAATAGTAAAGATAACTTTAATTTCTTTGGGTTTAATACCCCGCTTCGCGTAGCGAAGTCGAGCACAGCGAGATAGCTTGCTGCGGGGTTGTTTATTTTTATCACTAACCCTCCTTGTACAGCTAATTTATTAGTATCAAGCCCACTCGCCTTGCTATCCACTGTATTGAACGAATGAATCAGGCACGCTTGCCTGATAGCCACATAAAACCAGTCAATTTGCCCTGATATCCTGATATTAATGGATCATTTAGGCATATCCACCCTACCCTATTATCTTCATCCAAACCCTATTCTCCACGTCAACTCAAAATTCAGAGCCAAGCCTGTTGGCAGAAATGCGTAATCTGATGCGTCGTCTCCACTATTCGATCCATACAGAGCGGGTTTATTGTGACTGGGTTGCACGTTTTATTCGGTTTCATCAAATGAAGGTGCGGGAGGCGCTTTTGTCAATGTGGAAAAAAATGCGAAGGACTTTTTGACTCATTTTGGCCGTAGAATACAATGTTGCAGTTTCAACCAAAATAAGGCTTTCAATGCACTGGTGTTTTTGTACAAGCAAGTATTTCAACGGCCTTTGAAAAAAGTGTCGGCCACCCGCTCACAGTAAACATCAACGAACCCCGGTGGTGTTAACACGAGACGAGGTGAAACAGGTATTGGCTTTCCTCGAAAGAACGTCGGAATTGGTGGTGAAGTTGTTATAGGGTTGTGGTTTACGGATCACTGAGGCAGTGCGTTATCAAAGATTCCCCGCAGCATAAATCTCGCGAAACTTATCAACAAAGGCTCCCAAAAGCGCATTAGGAAGTTGGTTAATACCCGCCGCCGCTTTGCGACCACCGCCCGTGGGAAAGGCGCGGCACAGGGTATCGGCTCCCTCCCGGTTGTTCAGCGGTGCCCTCACCGAAATGCGATAGCCACCACTGTTCAATTTCGTCAACAAGGCATGGGCACGATCCGGGTTGTCCCTCGCTAGCTGGTTGCCGAACACCCCGCTGACCCGACGGGCCCAGGGTAAATCGGGAAGTAAATAAAGCGCAATGAACGTTTCTTCCTGCTCGGGGGGCAGCGCTGAAGCGGCCGCCATGTCCTCGCGAAACCCCCGCTCCAATTGCCGGAAGGCAGGTTCCGATTCGATGAAATCAAAGGGGTTTTTGTAAGGTCTGAGCATCAAAAACAATTGCTCTGGATGAAACAGCAGGTCCGACAACCCTAAGCCGTAGCCGTTGTAGTTCAAATAAGTACCCAGCTCGCTCAAGCGCTCCAATTGCGAGGCATCAAGCCGAAGCGGCTCGGCGACCCGGCGGGCGCTGTCATAAAGATTGTCGCCGAAAGCGCCCACCACGGCCCATGGCAGGTGAGCCCCTTTCAGTTGCGCGTTCACCAGCAAGCTGGTGCAGGTGCTGGCCGAGGTGTCGATGGTGGCGTGCAAGTTTGGATGCTGGGGGATATCGCCAGCGAAATGGTGGTCGAAATAGTCGACCTCGCATCCCTTGTCCAGCAACAACTGTAAGGCGATGCGATTTTTGTCCAGAGAAATATCCAACACCGTGAGGTGATCACCGGCTTCTGCCTCCACCCGGGCCAGCAGGGCAATATCCCGTTTGACCCCGGTGATCCGTGTGGCCTCTATCGGCTGAGACAAACGAAGTTGGTGAAGTGCACAGATGCCGTCAGCATCTCCGTTAAAAACATCAAAATGCGTCATTGTGTTTGTCCTGATTCTAAATAAAAGGCCTAAAATTCGCGCCGCAACCCAATGGCAAAAAAGTTGGAGCCTACCCTTCGTGGGGCGATTAACCCGTACATACCCGAGCGGTGGTGAATACGCACCGGCACCCGCCATTGAGGCAAACTGCGCAGTGAAAACTCAACCTCGTAGGCCATATAATTCTGAAAACGGTATTTGCCTTGATTGGGTTGGCCGTCCGGGCCGTCCTCATAAGTGGGACGACTGAACGCGTAGGAGGGCCCTAATCCGGCGGCAAAATTGATATTGAAAATGGCGGGCCGAAAATCACGGGTCCGTAACAACACGGCCATATGCACGGCAGCATTATTCTGAAGCCCGGAATGTTTGGTGAGCTGAGCCTCCCATTCTGGGGTGATTTGGTAGCGAAGCAAGAACCGGGTAAACCCATTCTCCCCCTTGTTGCTAAGGGTGTTGCGATAATTGACACCCCAAAAATAAGTCGGGTCCATGGTCAGTTCGTCGTTGGCGATATCGGACAACAGCTCCAAAAAATTGGTGTCAGCGCCCTGCCCTCTGAAAAGGGTGAGGCTTTCCGCTGACACATTTGCGGACATTGTCACTACGAACAGAGCCATAAGGCTGCGAAAAACGACAGTCATTTAATCTGGTACCTGCTCGGCATAGACCTTATCTCCATCCATCAATTGCCGACCATTGGCGAGGATAACGCGGTCACCGGATGCCAGGCCCTGTTTGATCTCCGCCATGGTGAGGTCTTCAATGCCGGTTTCCACGACTCTGAGTCGCACACGCCCCTCCTCCAACACCGCCACCAGGGTTTGGCCGTCACGACTGATGAGGGCATCAAAGGGGATGTTGAGGGCATCAGGGTTCCAGGCCGTGCGTATTTCGACGTTCACCGGCTGGCCAATGCGCAAGACCGGGGCATTGGGGCCGAGGCTGATGCGAACATTAACAACACCGGGGGTTTGTGGGGCGCCCGCGCCCAGACCAGTAACAGCTTCCTGCCATTGCTGGCCGGAATCAACACCGCCGCTGACACTGACAATCTGCCCGGCGGTGATGCCACTGCTGGCGGCGGCGTTAATGCGGGCTTCGATAGCAAGCCGGGTGGAATCGGCGAGGCTGAACAGCCCATCGGTAGGGCCAACCCACTGATCAACTTCTGCGTTACGAGCCGCGACAACGCCACTAATAGCGGCGGTGATGGTCTGTTTTTCCAGTTCTTGGGTCGCCTTGTGCACATTTTCCACGGCAATACCGACGTTGTTGCGAGCCGTGCGCAAGTTAACTTCCGCATCGCCTACAAAACGTTGGGTAACAGCGCCCTTGCGGTGGGCTTTGCGCAACCGATCCAGGGTGCGTTTAGCCCGGGTGATTTCTTTCCGAGCACTGATGAGATCGGCCTCGGCGCGACTGAGGCGACGAAGCTGTTCGCGGTTGTCGAGCCTGGCAAGCACTTGGCCTGCACTAACGATGTCACCTTCGTTGACGGCGACATCCACCAAACGGCCGCTGCTAGCGGGCGATGCGATGACGGTTTGCTGGCTCACGATGCGAGCGGGGGCGCGAATGGATTGATAGATTTCACCCCGAGTGACAAGCGCGGTGTCCACCGACTGGCCCCAATCCGTGAACTGCTCCCAGACCACCAACCCGATCACGACAACCAGGCTTGGCAACACCACCCGACTCAACCATGCGCGCGGCCCCCAGCCCCTGAGCAGACGACGACGCTGGGTGGAGACCAGAGCATAATCGTGATCGCTGAGAATATCGCCCTCCCCACCATCGCGCTCAGCGCGCGGCGGGAAGCGATGGCGATGAGGTGCCGCATCATCAGCCCCCTGAGAATGCCACGCGCTGCGCTGCGCCGAGCTATCAGGCTCGATGATAATGTCTTCTACCGTGTCTTCCCAATGCAACACATCGGGTTCAGGACTGACGACTTGCTCCGGGACGGGCTCCTCCGGTTCAGGGACAACATCGGGGATTTCGATCTCAACCAGCGGCGGCTCGGGCTGTTGCGAATGGAAAAAGGCCCCGATCCGCTCCGGGGTCGGAATACGTTTTGTGGGGCTTTCGGGCTCTTGTCCGGACGAGGCGTCCACCACATCAAGGACAGGGACTGCCGACTCGGCGGGCGGTGACGCATTTGATGATAGGAGGGGCGCCACGGCAGCAGGCTTAGACGCTTCTGGAACTGGGCTAGCGGCCTCCTGCGCGGCACGGTGACCGTCAAATAACAGACGGCGGATATGCCCGTCCAGCTCCCCTGCATCCACAGGCTTATTCATCACCTGATTGGCTCCGACGTCGTACACCCCCACCAGCACCTTAGCATCGGTGGAACCGGTGATAACAATAATCGGCAGAGTACTAATCTTCGGATGACCACTTTGACGCAAGGTGCGAATCAGGTCGTCACCATCCATACCGGTGGAGGATACCTTGAGATCAGTGAGCAGCAGGTCGTAATCGCCCTGAATCAGCGCCACGAAAGCCGGCTCGGCCGCGCAAAAATGGTCCACCAAATAACCCAGCGGCTCCAGCTGACGGCGTACCACATAGGCTGCGGTACGACTATCGTCCACATAACAAAGACGCGCCATTGCTTGCGCTTTTTTCCCCCGCACATCCCCCGTCTCCACGTTCCCCCCCAATCTGCCTTCGCTTCATGTCACCGCCCGCAGAAACAGGCGCTAGCGCCCCCTCCATTTGGGCGCAATCACTATATGATTCCACGCCCGGCGTGTAAACTCGGGCTCGCTCGCCACCCAGCACACACACTCACCCCACTTTCAGCTACTGCCACCCACTGAAGTTATCGCGATCCCTCATGAAACCTGGCTATTCACTGAGCGTTTTGGGCCTTGCGGCCATCACCCTGATACTGGCAAGCATCGTTATCAGCAAACACAGCGCCGACCAAAACTGGGTTCACGGCTGGCGGGAAGTGGCCGGTTTTCAAATTCCCCGTCGCGCACTGGCCGCCACCAGTGACGGACATTACCTGTACGTGGTGGGCGGGGTGGGTTCCGATGGTCGCTACGTGTTACCGGTGGAATACGCACCCATTCACGCCGATGGCAGCCTTGGACCATGGCGTCAAACCAGTGAATTGCGGGAGGGACGTTTTTATCTCGCCGCCGTCACGCACCAGGGTTATGTGTACGCCCTGGGGGGTGGCGGTGGGCCGCTGGGTGACGACAATGTGCCCCTGGCTTCAGTGGAACATGCGGCCATTCTTGCCGATGGCAGCCTGGGCCCCTGGCAGCATCACAGCTACCTCAGCACCCCGAGGCGTGGCCTGAAAGCCGCACTGGCTGGCGATCAACTTTATGCCATCGGCGGTTACAGTGGGCAGTTCCTCAAGTCCATCGAGCGTATCACCTTGGGTGCAGATAACCCGCAATGGCGGCAGGAGCCGCAACAGGCGCAAATGGACCGTTATATTCACGCCGCCGCGCGGCATGGTCAGCATCTTTTCCTACTGGGGGGCCATGTAAAAAAGGCCGGTTCCATGAGTTATGGCGATGTGGAGTCCGCGCTGATCGGCGACAACGGCGCGCTGGGACCATGGTCCGTCGCGCCATCACGTCTGCGCCAACCACGTTTCATCGCCTCGGCCTTTGCACTGGACGACTATCTGTATCTAGTGGGAGGGCATGATGGTGTCAACCGTCTGAACTCGGTGGAAATGGCTCACGTGGGCTCCGATGGTGCCCTCGGCCGTTGGGAAACGCTGGCCCCACTGCGACATCAGCGCAGCGCTACCGCAGCGGCAGTGGTAGGCAATCGCGTCTACATGTGTGGAGGTATAGACAACCGGGGCGTGCTGCGCTCAGTGGAAATGGCCGAGCCCGGCCACCGGGGGCGTCTGGGCCACCGACGCGCAGAAAATGACGCAAAACACATCTCGCTTGATGAGCGAGGTTAGTTAAGGCACCATAACGCTCAGGAATACACTGCCACGCTCGTGCGTTTTACTACATTTTTTGTGAGAGGAGAGCCCAAATGCTTGATACCCTGACTTACCTGTTCGCCACCGTAGCAGCCATTGCCGGTGTACTGCTGACGTACGTCGTCATACAGATTTACAGCTCCAATAGCCCGTATCGTTCCGACGACTGATTGTTCGCAAACAACGAATTCGTGAAGACCCGAAAGCAAAAAACCGGTGGCGCACTGGCATCACCGGTTTTTTGGTCTGCGAGCGACCGGCTCGCGGAAGAAAAGTCCAGTGGAGTCACGCGACCACTGGGCGGGCCGGGATCCACACATTCAAGCGTGCCCCGCCCCAATCACTGGAACCAATTTCCAGCGTTCCGCCGTATACCTGAACAATATCACGCACAATAGACAGACCGATTCCGTGACCAGCGATGTCACTGTCCACACGCCTGCCACGCTGCATGACATAACGCACCATTTCCGGGGGGACGCCCATGCCGTCATCCTCCACGTGAATAAAAAGATCCCATTGCCCCGGCTGCGGCCCCGGCTGACTTTCGACAGCCACATGCACCCGCGCTTTGCACCACTTGAAGGCGTTATCCAGCAAATTTCCCAAAATCTCTAGCAAGTCGCCCTCATCGCCGTGAAATTCGAGACGGTCCGGGATATCACGGGAAGCCTGCACCCCTTTGTCGGCATACACTTTGCCAAGCCCTCTCATCACCTTCTCAACGCTCACGCTCACTTGTACCGGCGCCGCCAGAGCCGTCCAGCCGGACGCAGCCGCCCGTTGTAACTGGTAACCCGTTATCTGATTCATGCGTTCCACTTGCTCACGCACCACGGCCGGTAAATCGTCATCGTTATTTTCCACTGCATTTTGCAACACAGCCAGGGGGGTTTTCAGACTGTGGGCAAGATCACCCAGAGTGCGGCGATACCGTTCAAGGTGCTCCTGCTGGTGCGATAGCAGGCCGTTGATGTTGCCGGTGAGACCCTGCAATTCGGCCGGGTAGCGGCCTTGCAGACGGGGTTGCGCGCCCACTTCGATAGCGTGCAATTCATCTGCCGCGTGTTTGAGGGGTGACAGGCCCCAACGTAAAATGGTGCCCTGAACCGCCAGCAACATCAACGCCACGCCACCCAGTGACCCCCACAGACTGTGCCGGAAGCTCGCCACTCTGGCGTTAAATACCGATAAATCCTGCGCCACACTAAAGGTGAAGGCCAGACTGGGGTCAAGGGAGTCGCTCCATTCCACTCCGTAACTAAACAAATAAAACTGTCGGCCGCCGGGACGGGTGATTTTTTTACTGCTTTTTTGAATGCGCGCCAAGGTGTGATCGAAAGGGATATCCAACCCTTCCATGGATTCCGAGCGCCACCGCCAATGCCGGTCATTGCTTTCGACCTGGGCGAACAAGCCGGAATCGGGACTGGAAAAACGTGCGTCCGGAATTTCTTCCGGCATCACCAGTTGGCCACTGGCATCAAGTTCTGCAGAGGAAATCAGGGCATAAATATGTCCGAACAGCCGCTCTTCCAGCGCAAGCTCTGCACTTTGCCGGTAAGTGCGGTCCAGGGTCACGCCCGCAAGCCCGAAGAAGCTAGACAATATCGCGCTGGCTGCCAGCAATACTCGCTGGTTGAGGGATAACACTTACTCAGCAACCTCGTCTGCAACCAGTGCGAACCGGTATCCCCTGCCCCGCAGAGTCTCAATCACGCCCAGTTGATTGTCCGGGTCCAGCTTGCGCCGCAGACGTCCAACAAAAACTTCGATCACATTGCTGTCACGATCGAAATCCTGATCGTAGATATGCTCAGTCAGTTCAGTTTTGGAGATCACCTGCCCCGCCCGCAATACCAGACATTCCAGCACGCGGTATTCGTAGGCCGTCAGTTCAATGGCCTGATCGTCGATACTCACCTGCTGCGTGCGAGTGTCCACACACAGGGGGCCGAATCGCATCACCGACTGGGGCCAGCCGACGGAACGACGCAACAGGGCCTTGACGCGAGCCAGTAGCTCCTCCATATGAAACGGTTTGACCAGATAGTCATCCCCGCCGGCCTCCAGCCCTTCGACCTTGTCCTGCCAGCGATCACGGGCCGTTAATATCAAGATGGGAAAACCACGCCCTTCGGCGCGCAACCGGCTGATGACCTCAATGCCCGATAACTTGGGCAGCCCCAGGTCCACGACACCAACATCGATGGAAAATTCGCGGCCGTAATACAGCCCTTCCTCCCCATCTGTGGCCGTGTCAACGGCGTAACCCGCCTTGGTCAGCCGTGCGCACAGTTGCTCACGCAAGCGTCGCTCATCTTCAATCACTAATACGCGCATGTTGGGTCCACTAATATCCGCTTTCGTCTCAAATGGGTGGAACAGATGGACACAGGGTAGTCATGTGACAGGATTGCGACAAGCACTGAGGGACCCACATTGACTTAAAACAAAGATGCTGTGGGAAAAATGAGGTAAAAAATAGGGAGGACAGAACCGGCCCGAGGATCACTCGAACCGGCCGCCCTGTGGGTCACGGTAGTGCCCATAAAGATTGGAACTGGCACCCAAAAGGGGGTGTTTGGGTACGCTTCCCTGTTCCTGAGAACAAGGCCCCCTGCGCGGGGGCTAAAAATACTTATTTGCCGAGCGACAGAACGAAGTCCACCAGCTTTTCGATGTTGGCGTCAGACACGCGCGGGCTGTAGGGAGGCATAGGAGCCGGACCCCAAACGCCCTTGCCGCCGGACTTAACCTTGGCAATCAGTTTGGCACGCGCACCCGCATCACCGGCGTATTTCTTACCCACGTCGCCCCATGCAGGGCCTACAATTTTCTTTTCAACACTGTGGCAAGCCAGACAACCACTCTTTTTAGCCAGATCCAGGTCGGCCATGGCGCTACCGGAAATTGCAGTGGCAGCAAGGCCCAGGGCGAGAACTACTGATTTCATCTTGTTTCCTCCAATGAGTTTACGCGTAAAAGCTCGGGCAAACTTACACGGATTAAACTGAACGCAAACTGAACAAGCGATTCAGCCAACTAGAAATGCTTGCGCTGAGCACGAGCATTTTTGCTGAGAATTTGACGGGTTTTACCCCAAGGGTCGCTCCATGGCAGGCCCGGTCGCATCAAAGCCTGGCACAGTTTCAGCTCACCGGCGATGTCATCCAGGTGCACAAATTCCGGCGCAGGGCCTGCGGGCTTGTGGCAATCCATTCCCCCGTCAAAACCCTGATTATGATAATTACCCAGCGGCAGGGTAATGCCGATGGTGGGCAGGCCCCAGGCAGTGGCCGCCGTGGCCTCACAGGCACCACCGTCCATCACTCGGCGTTGATGCCGCTGCGGCAGCACCTTCTCCGCCAGCTCGGACAGTACCCGCAAACCACCGCTGTCAAAGGTGGTGCGTCGATCCCCTAGGCGCACCACCGGCCCCTTGCCGATCAACGCCTCGGGCAACGTACGCGACGCCTCCAGACTCACGCACACCAAGGGGCGGGTGGCCTGCGTCAGCCAGCCCAGCTCAAAATGCCGGACCGCACCCACGAAACCCACCTCCTCACCACGAGTGAGCAGACCAATGAAAGGGGCATCTTTCACGCGTCGGCGAAACAGGTCGATGGCCGTGGAGACAATGCAAAACACCCCCACCAGATCATCAGCCGCACGGGTGTACAGGCGCTTGCCGCTGATCCAATGGGGAGCCCGAAAACAAAAACCGCCGAACAGGGTGTTGGCCTTCAACTGCCGAGGCACATCCGCATCGGCCGAAAAATGCACCTCCGCCCGGTCGATGGCCCAGCCCTGCTTGACGATAGAAACCCGAGACAACCGCCCCCCGGCGCGTTCCTCCGTCTCATCAGCCACCCACACGGACGCTCCCGACACATGTTTGACCGGCGAGCCTCCAAGCCATTTCACCGCCAGGCGGCGGGCACCCAGCCAGCGCACACCGTGAAAGCCAGGGTGGTCCATGTGGGCGATGAAAACACGCACGGGATTGTCGTCACGTTTGCGCAGCAGGCGACGATACGCGGCAGGTGAATCCACGCCCAATACCAGGTTGCCCGCGGGATCCTCAAAAAAAGGCACTTTGGCCCGTTGCAGATGCCCCGCCACACAGCGGGCCACCCACTGCTCCCGGAAGGGGGCGGTGGGCTGGCGGATGATGTCCTTGAGCAGGTGCAGACGCGTTGCGTTCAGCATGTTCGGGGGATGTAACTCGTTTCAGTACGGGTTATTCGGACTCACGTCTACCGGTGAAATGCTTGACCTCGGCCATGTGCATTTCACCTTCGTGGATAGCGCCCTCAGCGATGGCGATCACCGGGCTGGTGATGCTGCCGTACACGCGCGCCGTGGAGACGATCTCAACCTTGCCGTCGGCGCGAATACCGCCCTCCAGCCGCCCGGCGATGAGGATATTATGGGCCACGATATCACCCACCCAAACGCCACCATCACCGATCACCAGGGTGCCCTGGATCTCGCTGTCGCCTTCCACCCGTCCCATCACAACAATATGACCGGGACCCGAAAGCCCTCCCCTGAGCACGTTGTCCGGCCCAATACGGGTACTGAAGCCCTCGACACGATCGAGGGTGCGTCGCCCCTTGCTATAGGCGAGACTGACGGTGGGGTCTTTCACGATGGCCGGGACCTCTTCTTCCATGTCGATCGTCGGCACCCCGACTTCAGGCGTCCGCTCCGTTAGGAGACTGGCCGCTGGAACACCAGACAGGCATTGGTGCCACCAAAACCAAAACTGTTGGACATGACGATGTTGAGCCCGGCGTTATCCAGCCGTTCACGCACAATGGACAAGCCAACGGCTGCCGGGTCCAGCTCCTCGACATTGGCAGAGGCGGCGACGAAGTCCCCCTGCATCATTAGGATGGAGTAGATGGCCTCGTTAACGCCCGCTGCACCGAGGGCATGGCCGGTCAGTGATTTAGTGGAATTGATATGCGGGATGTCGTCGCCGAATACTTCGCGCACCGCGCCCAGCTCCTTGGTGTCGCCCACCGGGGTGCTGGTGCCGTGTGCATTGATATAATCGACGCGACCCTCCACCGTGGACAACGCCTGCTGCATGCAACGTTGCGCGCCTTCACCAGAAGGCTGCACCATGTCGTGACCGTCGCAGGTGGCGCCGTAGCCCACCAGCTCGCAGTAGATTTTCGCACCGCGCGCCAGCGCATGTTCCCGCTCTTCCAGCACCAGCAGACCGCCACCACCGGCGATGACGAAACCATCGCGGTTGACATCGAAGGCACGCGAGGCTTTATCCGGTGTGTCGTTGTATTTGGAGGACATAGCACCCATGGCGTCAAACAATACTGATTGACTCCAGTGCAGTTCCTCGCCGCCACCGGCAAAAACAATGTCCTGTTTGCCTAGCTGGATCAGCTCCGCGCCATTGCCGATGCAGTGCGCGCTGGTGGAGCAGGCAGAGCTAATGGAGTAACTCACGCCCTTGATTTTGAACGCCGTGCCCAGGCAGGCCGACGTGGTGCTACCCATGGTACGCGGCACCATGAACGGACCGACCTTGCGCACGCCCTTGGAACGCAGCAAGTCAGCAGCCAATACCACGTTTTCGTTAGAAGCACCGCCGGAACCCACCACCAATCCACTGCGTGGATTGGATATCTGTTCCGCCGTCAACCCAGCATCCTCAACGGCCTGCTGCATAGCCAGATAATTGAAGGCCGCAGCATCACCCATAAAGCGCCGTAACTTGCGCTCGATAAGCTCCTCAGTGTTGAGTTTTACCTCGCCATGCACGCGGCTACGAAAACCCAGGTCAGCATACTCCTGTGAAAAACTAATGCCGGAACGTCCTTCACGCAGGGCGTCGCTGACTTCCTGCTGATTGTTTCCGATGCTGGAGACGATCCCCAGTCCAGTGACAACGACTCGTTTCAAAACCAACTCCTCAAAAATCCTCGGTAGATGTAAATAACCCCACACGCAAATCCTTGGCGCTGTATATCTCACGCCCGTCCACTTCCATGACGGCATCGGCAATGCCCATGACCAGTTTGCGAATGATGACGCGTTTCATGTTGATACGATAGGTCACCTTTTTGTTGGCGGGGGTGACCTGCCCGGAAAACTTCACCTCACCAGCCCCCAGAGCACGACCGCGACCAGGACCACCTTTCCAGCCGAGATAAAAGCCCACCAGCTGCCACATAGCATCCACTCCCAGGCAACCGGGCATCACCGGGTCTCCCTTAAAGTGGCATTCAAAAAACCACAAATCGGGCGTGATATCCAGCTCGGCGACAATATCGCCCTTGCCGTAAGTACCACCGGTTTCCGTTATTTTCGTGATGCGATCGCACATCAACATGGGCGGCAGCGGCAGCTGCGCATTACCCTCTCCATACATTTCGCCACGAGCGCACTGTAGCAATTCTTCGCGCGAGAACTGGCTCGCCCGGACGATGGTTTCTTTTTCTGACTGTTCGTTCGGCATATTGTTAGACATCACTTTTTACTAACCGGTTTATTTAATTCGTTTGATTTCCAGCGGATGTACTACGCGTATTTTGCAGTGGCCATAAGCCATCACTGCGGTTCAAAACTGAGCTTATTGCTCGGGAATAATACAACACGCCAAACCGGCTCTTTCCAGGCGTACGGGCGCAGAGCGCGTACATTACCACATGGCTGCCGGTTTTGAAAAAAGTGCGCTGCATCAGCGTGCTCGGCTCAGTCAACCCGTTTTCGCGAGGCCTCAAGCACATTAGACAATTGTTCTATTTTGCCTAAGGCCTGGCTGAGCTGCGACACGTCGGTGACATCCAGCGTCAAGGTCATGGTGGCGACGTGAGTCTCGCGGTCCGTGTGGGTATTGACCGCGACCACATTCAAACCGCCATCGCTCAATACATCAGTAATGTCACGCAGCAGCCCCTGGCGATCGTAGGCCTGGATGTCAATATCCACAGGGTAGGCCTGCTCGCTGCCCTCGCTCCAGCCCACCTCCACCAGCCGCTCACCTTCAGTCATTTCCAGGCGCATCAGGTTACGGCAGTCGCGACGATGAATGCTAACGCCGCGCCCCCGAGTGATGAATCCGGCAATACGATCATCGGGCACGGGCTTGCAACACTGGGCCAAATGGGTAGTGAGCCCCCCCACGCCCATGATGTGTACACCGTTATCGGCAGATTTTTTACCGGTTCTTCCTCTACGTTTGGAGCGACGACGCGGCGGAACCTCTGCGTGGGCGGGCAACACCTGTTCCCGCAACGCCCCGGCCACCTGCGTCCCGGAGATATCCCCACAACCCAGCGCGGCATAAAAATCATCGGCTGACTCAAAACGAAAACGCTTGGCCAGCGCCTCAAGTTTGACGCCGGACACGCCCAGCCGACGCAGCTCCCGGTCCAGTAACTGTCGGCCGTGCCCCACGTTGCTGTGAAAATCCTGCTGCCGGAACCAGACGCGCACCTTGGAGCGGGCACGGGAGCTTTTGAGATAACCCAGGTGTGCGTTCAACCAATCGCGGCTGGGCGTGCCCTGCCGGGCGCTGAAAATTTCAACCTGCTCGCCGTTTTTCAACGCGTAGTGAATAGGCACCATTTTGCCGTCAACCTTGGCACCCCGGTAGCGATGCCCCAACTCGGTGTGGATGTGATAGGCAAAATCCAGTGGCGTCGCCCCACGCGGCAGGTCCATCACCTTACCTTCGGGAGTCAGCACGTACACCCGGTCATGAAACACCTCGGACTTGAAGCGGTCGATAAAATCCGCACTATCGCGTTCTTCGTCCTTCCATTCGAGGATTTGCCGCAGCCAGGCGATTTTCTCCCGATACTCGTCATCGTGCCGTCCGCCTTCTTTGTAACCCCAATGCGCCGCCACGCCGAATTCCGAGTGCTGGTGCATGTCAAGTGTACGAATTTGCACTTCCAGCGTTTTGCCCTCCGGACCCACTACGGCGGTATGCAGAGACTGATACTGGTTTTCCTTGGGGGAGGCGATGTAA
Source organism: Gammaproteobacteria bacterium (assembly GCA_013151575.1). Classification (GTDB taxonomy): domain Bacteria; phylum Pseudomonadota; class Gammaproteobacteria; order SZUA-152; family SZUA-152; genus SZUA-152. Next base: position 1,598 of record JAADHZ010000057.1, on the reverse strand, counting down.
TCATCGAACTCGCTGCGGATGGGTTGCCAATAGCTGTGCACGATGCCCAGCGCCGCGTAACAAGCGGCTACGTCATCCACCAGCACCCGCACCGCACGCACATCAAACAACTCATGGAAATCCACATCCTTGCCGACCATTTTGCGCCAGATGCTGTAGATGTGTTTGGGGCGACCCGCCACCTCGGCCTTGATACCGGCGGCGATCAGGGCTTCGCGCAGCTCGTGTTTCACCCGGTCGATGAAACGTTCGCGATCCACCCGTCGTCCGTCCAACAGCTGTGCGATGCGCTGATAATCCTCCGGTTCGAGAAAGCGAAAACTGAGATCCTCCAGTTCCCACTTCAACTGCCAGATGCCCAGCCGGTTAGCCAGGGGCGCAAAAATATCCAGCGTCTCGCGCGCCACACGCCGACGGGCCTCCTCCGGCATGGTTTTTAACTCACGCATGATTTGCACCCGCTCGGCGAGTTTGATCAGCACCACCCGCACATCCTGCGCCATGCCCAGCAGCATTTTGCGCAGGCCTTCGAGATGCTGTTTTTCCTCCTCCCGGTCGCGCGAGCGGGGTTTAGCATCATCCACGATGCGTAATTGATGCACCCCGTTCACCAATTCAGCCACATCCGCGCCAAACGCGGCAGTGAGCTGCCGGTCGGAAATCATGGTTTGGGGAATGCTGCAAAAATAGGCGGCCACCAGCGGCTCAGCACCGAGGTGCAAGGCCGCCAGGATTTCTACCACGCCACGAGCGTGCTCCAACAACGGGTCCATGGCCACACCCTCCACAGCGGCCACCTCAGCCACCAGGTCTTGCGCGTCCACCAATTGGTTGCGCACTCCTTCCGGCAGGCCGTCATTCAGCCGCTCCAGCCATTGCCGGTCGGGACTGGGTGCGCCCCGGAGTGAGGGGGGCAGTTGGCTTTCGGGTGCTGACATGAGGATAGGTCCAGAAGGTCTGCGTGCCAGAAACAGCAACGTTGCTCCAGGGGATATGGGATCAATTCAGGTTTTTTAAAGTCGTTTCCCGCTACTGAATCTGATGAAAAAACAGCGCTGCCAGCGTCTTGGCATCGGTGATAACACCATCGCGCGCCCACTCGATTGCTTCCTTTAACGGCACCCAGTGAATTTCAATGAATTCCCCGGCCTCATGCGCGATGCTCACCGGGTTCAAGCCTTGAGCCTGATAGAGAAAAATACGCTCGTCACAAATGCCGGGGGAAGGAAAAATCGAGCCCAGCTCCCGCCAGTCACGGGCCTGACAGCCAGCCTCTTCGGCCAGCTCGCGCTGCGCGGTGAGCAACGGCGGTTCCCCAGGTTCGATGCGCCCGGCGGGCAATTCCCACAGCCACTGGCCCACCGCGAAACGAAATTGCCGCAGTAAACAAACCCGCCCCCGGTCGTCCAACACCAGGGCACCAGCCCCACCGGGATGACGGATGATTTCAAGGCTATCGCAATGGCCATTGGGAAAGGTGACCCGCTCGCGCTCCAAAATCAACGCTTCAGCAATTCCCGCTAAATCGGAGAGCCCAGTAACAATGGGGGCAGCAGAGGGGAAATAAAAAAAGATGTCGTAAACTTTTGACCGATTTT
>JAADHZ010000079.1:15384-33282 GCA_013151575.1 Gammaproteobacteria bacterium | reverse complement strand
GCCCCGGTGAGCGTTGCGGTAATCACTTTGGCCCCTTGCAGGTCGGCATGACTCAGATCGGCATCGGTAAGATTTGCACTACGCAGATCGACGCCTCGCAAAATCGCGTAAGTCATGTTGGCTCGGCTGAAATCCGCTGCACTCAGGTTGGCGTTATGCAGGTTGGCGCCCATCAGCACGGCCTGCCCCAATGTTGCGGCGACCATGTTCGCCCCCACCAGATTGGCGTAGGCCAGATCTGCTCCCCCCAGTTTGGCTCCACGCAGATCCGCCCCGGCCAGGTTGCTGTTGCGCAGGCGCGCGCCACGTAAATCAATGCTGGCCAGGCGCTGACCTTCCAGCATGCAGTTGTTCCAGTTCACCCAGGGCTGCGGGGCCATATTGCAGTCCGTTGGTGCATTACCCTCAACCCATGGCTGGTAGTACCAAGCCGCACTGATGACGCCAACGAGCAACAGCGTGGCCAACACGCCCCGCAAAAAATAGTGCTGGCTGCGGTGTCTGGCCGATTCGATGATGGCGGTTTTAATTTCGCGGTGGCGCAGCATTTCACGTTCTTCTTGCTCGCGTCGGTCGCTGTCATCGCTGCGTTGCCTACGTTCCAGTTGAGGGGTATTTTCTTCTACTAGGTCGCGTCGCTCACGGGCGCTGCGTTCGTCCTCGCGCATGCGTGCGACCAGGAGTTTTTCGTGGGCCTCGGGGTCACTAAGGTCTGCCTTGAGTTCGGCGGGAATCAGTACCGGCACATCCGACACTTTTTGCCAGTTGTGCTGATCGGTGCTCAGTTCGTCGATGTCGTGAATACGTCCGAGCAAAATAAAACGGGAGATCTGCGGGGCAGGAAATGGGCCGCGAATTTCCTTGTCGCGACGGGTGTACCAAAGCTGTTGTTGCGGCATGAAATCGTTTCCCTGCTAGGCAGCGCTACATCTTTTGTGCGAGCGTGCCGATCTATGGTCGAACTCCGCTATAAAACGGATTGTGCGCATTACCTTACCCATCGGCAGTAACGACTCATTTTTTAGGTCAATCCCGTTATTCATGGAAATCACCAGTCCCAAGCGCCCCTCTCCCGTCGCCCTGTTCACTCAATCGCCGCAAGCCGTCATAAATGCCTGGAAGGTGGGACAAATTATCAACGCCACAACGGTCTCCTCGCGCCGCGATGGTCAGGCCACGGTGAACATTGGCGGCATCCCCCTGCTGACCCGCAGTCCGGTACCCCTACCATCCGGTCAATCCTTGAAACTGGAGGTCACCAGTCTCATGGAATTGGCAGTGCTGCGATTGCTAGACGGTGCGGGCAAACCCACCGGGCTCTCCGTCAGGCTGCCGCCGCCAACCACTCTGCTGCAACCATTACAAACCGGCAATGTGCTGGAGGCTGTAGTGCTCCGGCCACAGGATCGCGATCAGAGCGCACTGCTGGCGTTGGCCAACACTCGCGTGACGGTGACGCTGTCCCAACCCCTACCCGCCAGCGCTGGGGTCGGGCAACGCCTCAAACTGGAAGTGCTGTCAGCGGGCGCACCGGCGAGCTTGCGTATCCTCAACGTCTTGCCCGGGGCCGACATCGTCGGTCAGGCCGTCCGTCACAATTTGCCACGGCAAACACCGTTGCCACCCCTGCTGGCCAACCTGGCGTGGGTGGCCCGAAGCCCGACGTTGACCGGTGCCCCCTCCTCTTCCAGCACAACTTTTGTCACATCGAGCCAGCCTCCCCCACTTTCCCTGCCCGCACCGGTGGTGGCGTGGGTGCGTTCCCTGATGGAGCACCTGCCCAGCGCCGAGGGAATTCGCTCTGCCCAGGGGGTGCGGCAAGCGATGTCACAGTCCGGCGTTTTCATGGAAGCGGGGCTGGCGCAAGCGGTGTCCGCAGCCCAACCACCCTCTTCGCTGCCGCTGGACTTTAAGGGGGATTTGGTGGGATTACTGGTGTTATTACTCAAGCTGGTCAAAACACCGCCCGGCGTAAAAATGCCCACCGGCACTGCTCCTCCGCCGTTGGCTGGCGCTCCTCTTCAACCACAAACCAACGCCCAGCCCAGTTTAAATGCACGAACGGGCCTGATGCAGGCCGTGTTTGAACTGTTGCGCCAAGTTGAAGGCGGACTGGCTCGCGTCCGGCTTCATCAATTGGCCAACAGCGGCACGGATGACGACGGCAAACGCAGCCAAATGCTGGAAATACCGGTGCGGGCGGACGATCGCATTGACCTGATCCAGCTGCGTATCGAACGGGAAAAACCACAGCAGGATGACAACAACCCTTCGGTGTGGAGCATCAATCTGGCGCTTGATCTGCCTGGGCTCGGCCCCGTGCAAGCCCGGGTGAGCCTCGTGGAGGGCACCATCCACACCACCTTTTGGAGCGAGCGCGCCGACACCCGTGAGCACATCACGCAGCACCTACCCGAGCTCCAAGCGAATTTGCGCAACGCAGGCCTGAGCGTGGGCGCTCTCAGCGCTCTGCGGGGCCAGCCCCCTGTTCACCCCGCCTCCCCGACCTCACCCCTCCCCAATTTACTGGACGAACAGGCATGAGCACATCGCACCTTTCTTCACCCACTGCGGGCAACACACCCACTACCGCCATTGCGTTGCACTACGACGGCAGCAATACGCCGCAGGTCACCGCCAAGGGCACTGGCGAGCTGGCGGAACAGATTATCGCCCTGGCAAGGGAACATGGCGTGCCCTTGCAGGAAGACCCCGCGCTCATTGAGCTGCTGGCAACACTGAATTTGGGAGATGATATTCCAGAGCCGCTATACCGCGCGGTGGCCGAGGTCATTGCCTTTGCCTATTTGCTCAGTGGCAAATTTCCAGAGGGCTTTGAGATGCCCGGGGAGAAGAAGCGCCCGTAAGCGGGCCGGTGCCTAATGCCATTAAGTTAAGCCAAACTTCCGACTTGTTGTAGGTTGGTGGTGAGCTTGCGAACCCCAACATCGTCGGTTCCGTTGGGGTTCGCAAGCTCACCACCAACCTACAAATCGTTAACTTAATGGCATTGGGCCGGTGTCTATTTTATGGGGGCCAAAAATCAGGAGGCCTTTTTGATGCGCTGTGCCAAGGCCAGCAATTCGGCCTCACCCCGCGCCAATCCGCAGTCGGACATCACCTCTTCCAGCTTAGCGCCCTTGCCCATGAGTTTGCTGGCATGGCGATAGCTTTGTGTTGAGGGTTCCTGCATTTCCAGCTTAGTTTGCCGCCGGATCACCTGCTGGGATAACTGTTCGAGATGCACTAGATGTTCGCCCAGGTTCACTGCACCAGCACACATGGCGCTGACATCGGAGCTTAACGCTTGCATCTGAGTCTGCTGCTGCTGGAATTGAACACGCAAACGGGCATTTTGTACAAAGGCGTAAATCAGCGCCCCCAGCGCGGAGAGCAACCCCGCTACGGCGATGACTTCAAAGGATACGTTAATCATTTTTTTCACCTGCTCCTGTCATTTTTGCATGCCGTTTTTGCACCGCGGGCATCAAACAAACTCGTCCAGTGTCGCCGAGCCACCCGGCCTCGGTTTGCGTGGGTGTTTATCGCGCGGCTGCTTTTTCCGCTCCGGCGGCCTTTGCACACCCTGCTTGTTATTGGACCCCGGAGAACGCCCGGCAGTCGGCGAGGTCACGGGGGGGATTCCGGTTGAATCGGGCATCATTCGTTTCCCTGTCTGCGGCACCCACTCAGAAGGTTCCCATGTCCGACCACTCTTCATCCGTAAGCAGACGGTTGAGATCCACTAAAATCAGCAACTCGCCTTCGTGGCTGGCGACGCCCTGAATAAATTTCGTGCTTTCCTCGGTGCCGACGTTGGGGGCGGTCTCCATCTCTGAGGCATTGAGGTCGACCACTTCGGCTACGCTGTCCACCAAAATACCCACCACCTGTTCATCCGCTTCAATAATAACGACGCGTGAGGAGTCATCCACCTCCTTGGTCTGTAAACCAAAACGGGTGCGGGTATCAATCACGGTCACCACATTGCCGCGCAGGTTAATGATGCCTAGCACGTATACCGGCGCACCCGGCACTGGCGCAATTTCTGTGACACGCAACACCTCCTGCACCTGCATGACGTTGATACCGTACTTTTCATTTTCCAGCTGAAAAGTCACCCATCGCATCGCCTCGTCCGCTGACTGCCCCGCCGCGTTGTTCACTGTCGTGCTCAGTCCATTCGCCTTTTTGTTCGTGGATTATGGGGTGGCGAGCCGCATCAGCCGCCGTCATTTTTTTGCCGCTCGGGGGGCTTTTGCGCCGTTTCCCCGTTAAATGCATGATTCGTACCATTTTTGCACTCGGGTTTTGCGCCCCAGCGGGTAAACCGGGGCTGGGTCTTGAGCAGTATCGTCACTGCGCCCTGTTTACTGAAATCGTCAACAACCCGTTTACGACTAGGGTAGTTTCAAACCTCGCAGCAGTTGTTCGCAGAGATTGTCCACATCCAGCACCGCGCACATGCGCTCCACTGCGGTGCCCGCAAGCCAGGGACGCTTGCTGTGCTCGCCGCGCCAGCGAACGTCATCAGGTTCCAAATTCAATACCCCGGACAAGGCGTCAGCAACCAAACCAAAACGGCCGTTGCCCACTAAAATAATGTAGTGCAGCCGTTCCCGCGCCGTTTTTACCGGTGCGCTGTGGCCTTCCGGCATAATGATTTGGGCAATGTCGATAATCTGCACGTTCTGCCCCCTGTTTGGCAGCAGCCCTACCACCCACGGTGCGTAACCGGGCAATTCTGTCGGTTCTTCATCCACTTCCAGAATACCGCTGAGTTTCTCCAGCGGGGCCGCCAGGGTGACATCGGCCACTTGAAAACTGAGGCACTGAAAAGCCGACCGAGTCCAGTCCTGCTGAGTAACCACGGTGCTCTCTTCAACCTCGACGACGCTTTCGTTGCTAACCGTCGCCTCAGCGACAGATTCCACCACGACAACGTCGGTCGGCGGCGGTTCCGCCACCACGATAGGCAACGGCGCATTGGCGCTCTCTTCGTTGTCGGAAAAAGCCACCTCACACAACAAAGCATCCAGGTACACTCGCAACGCCTGTTGCGGCTCAACCAAACGCGATTCAACCGCCTCGCGGGTTTTCTGAGATTTTTTTTCCATGCTGTTCACGCGCCACCAATGGCGGACAAGTGCTCTTGCGTGGCGGGATGCAATAAATCGTCCAGCAACTCACCGTAGGCCAGGGAGCCGCGATCATTGGGCGAGCGAATGGTCAGCGGAATGCCCATGCGGCTGGCCTCGCGAAACTGGGTATCCACCGGGATCACCGCGCGCCACAAATTGGTGGCATGGCATTCCCGCAATGACTGTAGGGTACTGGTGGAAGCCCGCGTGCGCCGGTCAAACATAGTGGGCAAAATAGTGTATTCCGGAGCGGGATGCCCGGAACGCCCGATCATATCCAAAGTACGCAACATGCGTTCCAGCCCCTTCACTGCCAAAAATTCTGTCTGCACGGGAATAATCAAATGCTCGCAGGCCGCCAGGGCATTCACCATCAACACGCCCAACTGTGGCGGGCAATCAATAAGAGCAAAATCATAGTCCGGCGTCAGCAGTTTAAGGGCACGAGCGATCACCAGTCCCATGCCGTCTGCAATACTCAGCTGCCTGTCCAATGTGGCCATGGCGGTGGACGCTGGCAACAGCGCTAAATTTTCAAAACGTGTGGGATGAACAATTTCCTTCGGGTGCACCGCCAGCCGCGATTGACGCACCTGAAACAGGCGATACAGACTGTCTTCGGTGATATCCGGGTCCAACTTAAAATAGGATGACATGGAGCCATGCGGGTCCATGTCCAGCAATAGGGTGCGATAGCCCCGGCTGGCCAACAGGCCACCAAGATTCACTACCGAGGTGGTTTTACCCACGCCGCCTTTTTGATTCGCGACCGCCCACACCTTCACGGGCTCATCGTTCCTGGCGCCGCGGGGGCAGCAGGTTAACAGGCGCCCCCAACGGAGCGGCCCCCGGTTTGAGGGTCGCCTTGGCCTTGCGTTTACCAGCCAACGCTTTCTCCAGCTGCTCGGTGCGATTGGCGGTGCGGGCTATGGCGTCGGACAATACAACAATACTGATACGCCGATTTTTACGCCGTCCCTTTGGGGTTTCATTGGAGGTAATGGGCTTGTATTCACCGTAACCCACAGCGGACAAGCGCCGGGGGTCCAGTTTGGCTCCTGCCAGTAGATGCACAACGCTGGCAGCCCGCGCAGAAGATAACTCCCAGTTAGACGGAAACTCATCGGTATCAATGGGCACGTTATCGGTGAACCCCTCCACCTGAATCTGGTTATCAAACTGACCCAATATTTCCCCAATTTTGCGCAATACCGGGCGTGCCTTCGGTGACAACCGGGCACTGCCGCTGGGAAATAAAATACTGGATTTTATTTCAATTTCTATCCACAAATCATTATTGGTCAGCTTAATTAATTTTTTGTTAACCAGCGGCGACAGGCTTTTAACGACCTGTTGTGAAATTTTTCGTAAATTAATTTTATCTTTTTCACTGGCCTCCGGCCCGCTGGGCAATGCCGGATACTGTCCCTCAACACTTACGGCATCTTCCACTTTAGACTGAAAATTTCGGTCAACAATAGGGGGGCGCACGGGGCTGATCAGCTTGATGGGCAAACCGCTCTGGGTTGGGTCAAAAGCCGCGGAAATGGAATCGGACAATACTCGGTACTTGCCCTCATTGACCGAAGAAATGGAATACATCACCACAAAAAATGCGAATAAAAGTGTAATGAAATCAGCGTACGATACTAACCATCGTTCGTGATTTACGGGTTCTTCGGGTATTTTTTTCCTCGCCATGAGAAACCATCACCAGCCATTGCTAATGACAGTACGGTTCGCAAACAACGTGCAAGCGCATGTCATCCCACGAAACCCCGCAGCTTAGTTTCGATGTTGCGCGGGTTTTCACCTTCAGCAATGGAAATGACGCCTTCGATAATCATTTCGCTCATTTGGCTTTGCGCATGAACCTTTGATTTCAGTTTGCCAGCAATGGGCAAAAACAAAAGATTGGCCAGACCCACACCGTAAATGGTGGCAACAAAAGCCGTGGCAATACCGGAACCGAGCTTGGATGGGTCCGCCAGGTTTTGCATAACATGAATCAGCCCCATCACCGCGCCGATAATGCCAATGGTGGGACAATACCCTCCCATGTTTTCAAACACCTTGGCGGCCTCGTTGCCATGATGTTCCTTGGCGTCCAGCTCCACTTCCATCACGCGACGAATAATTTCCGGCTCGCTACCATCCACCAGTAACTGAAGGCCTTTCTGCGCAAACGGATCTGGCTCATTTTCCGCCACCTCCTCCAACCCCAGCAGACCTTCTTTACGGGCAATGTTACTCCACTCTAAAATTTTTTCGATGGCTTCTTCACCCTTCAGTTTGGGAGGAAACACCACCCACAGGGCCATTTTTAGCGAACTCATAAAAACACTCAGTGGCGATTGCAACATCACCGCGCCCACCGTGCCACCCAAAACAATCAACGCGGCAGGCCCATTAATCAACGACGCAATATGCCCGCCTTCCAGAGCCTGACCACCGAGAATGGCGCCAAAGCCGAGCAACAATCCAAGCAGGCTGAGAATATCCATGTCAGGTTCCGGTAGCGATGGCGCGGCCTATGTCGTCCAGGGTTAAAACCTGGTCAGCCAGTCCGGCATCCACGATGGCGGCTGGCATGCCGTACACCACACACGAGGCTTCGTCCTGCGCCCATACAAAAGCACCGGACTGTTTCATCAAACGCGCGCCTTCACGCCCGTCGGCACCCATGCCCGTCAACACCACGGCCAGGGTTTTGCCGGGCAATATTTTGGCCACCGAACTAAAGGTGATGTCCACGCAGGGCTGGTAATTTTGCCCTGGTTCACTGTCAGTGATACGAACACTAAGCTGCCCTCCCCGTTGTTCTAATATCATTTGTTTCCCACCGGGTGCCAACAGGGCCAGTCCGGGCTTCAGTACGTCACCATCCTTGGCTTCCCTGACCTGAATGGCGCAAGTGGCATCCAGCCTTTGTGCAAAAGCCGTGGTAAAACTGCCTGGCATATGCTGAACCAACAGCAGCGGCAACGGATAATGGGACGGTAATTCCTTGAGCACTTTTTGCAATGCAACCGGACCACCAGTGGAGGTGCCGATGATCACCAGTTTGATCTGTCCTTTTAACGAAGCGGCAGAACGCCGTGGCGGCCGACTCGGGGCCGGGGTCGGAGCGGCAGTGCGACCGATAGTGGCGGACCGCACCGGGGGGTTGCTCCTCAGGGTGGTTCGCGCCACCGGTCTACGCGTGGAGTCAGCAACTCCTGCACTCGATCGTAGCTGAGGCCGACGACGGGCTCCTACTGCACGTACCTGCTCACACAGCAGACGGCGCGCTTCGTCGCGGTCGGTGGAAATATCTTCAAATCGTTTAGGCAGGAAATCCACCGCACCGGCGTCCAGCGCATCAAACGTGGCCTTGGCGCCATCCGTGGTGAGTGAGGAAAACATCAGGATGGCGGTTGGGCTGGCCGACATAATTTTACGTGTGGCGGTAATGCCGTCCATCACCGGCATTTCCACATCCATGGTGATAACGTCGGGTTTGAGGCGCGCCGCTTTTTGCACGGCCTCGGAACCATTTTCTGCGCTGTCGATAACTTTGATCCGCGGATCACTCTCCAGCATTTCGGTGACCCGTCGCCGAAAAAACCGGGAATCATCCACCACCAGTACGCGCACCGCCATTAAATTATGTCTCCAGTTTTTATATAACGACAATTTGCTATCGAACGCCTCTGATCACTCTGGCTGCGCCAACGTGAAACGCAACGTGTGCGCTCATGAATCATTAGAGACGTTCTATAACCTGCGCGCGTAGGTTTGCATGAGACCCGGGATGTCCAGGATCAGGGAAATACGCCCATCACCGGTAATAGTGGCACCTGCCAGGCCTTTCATGCCGTGCAATAAGGCACCCAGCGGTTTAATCACTACTTCCTCCTGACCAATAAGCTGATCGACGACAAAACCTACTCGCTGCGCGCCAATGCTCACCACCACCACATGTCCTACTTCCGGTAAGGCTTCACCACTGGCGCCGTTCACTAGCCAGCGACGTAAATAAAACAATGGCAAGGCTTTGTTACGCACCATCACGACCAGCTGGCCATCAACCATGTTGGTACTGGTTAAATCAAGGTGGAAAATTTCATTCACACTGGCCAACGGAAGGGCAAATATTTGATTCTGTAACATCACCATCAGGGTGGGCATAATCGCCAGCGTCAATGGCACCTGAATACGAATAACGCTGCCCTTGCCTAACTCTGAATCGACCTCAACGCTGCCGTTGAGCTGTTCGATACGGGTCTTTACCACGTCCATTCCCACGCCACGGCCAGAGACATCGGATATCTCTTCCTTGGTGGAAAATCCTGGGGCAAAAATCAGCGCATAACATTCTTTGTTTTCCAGGCGTGCGGCAGCTTCTTCGTCCATGACGCCTTTTGCTACAGCCGCGCGTCTCAGGTCATCCGGGTTCATTCCCTTGCCGTCATCGCTGATAGTCAACGCGATGTGGTCACCTTCCTGATCGGCGGTCAGCACGACAGTACCGACGCGGGGTTTACCCGCAGCCTCTCTCATTTGAGGTGTTTCAATGCCATGGTCTACCGCATTACGTACCAGATGCACCAGGGGGTCGGCTAGGGCTTCCACCAGGTTTTTATCGAGATCGGTTTCCTCGCCCTGCATTTCGAGATTGACTTCCTTTTTCAGGTTACGTGCCAAATCTCTCACTACTCGCGGGAAGCGCCCAAATACTTTTTTGATGGGTTGCATGCGGGTTTTCATTACGGCGGACTGGAGGTCTGCCGTCACCACATCCAAATTACCCACTGCCATGGCAATTTCATCATCGCCCGCCGAAAGCCCCAGCGTAGCCATGCGATTACGTACCAGCACCAGCTCACCCACCATGTTCATGATGTCGTCCAGGCGTTTGGTATCGACGCGCACCGTGGTTTCCGCAACAGGCTGCGCGGATTCTTTCGTCGCACTGGTTTTCGGTTTTGGCGTTAGCGTTTTTTTCTCGGCGACTTTCGCTGGTTTTGCCACCGGTGGCGCTGGCGCGATGGCTGGCGTTTTTTCGGGCGGTGTTACGGTGCCCGGTTGACTCGTACCATGCAAGTGATCCAGCAGGGAATCGAATTCCTCGTCGGTAATCATGTCGCTGTTGTTTGAGGCGGCACTCGTCGTTTTTGGTATGAGCGCAGGCGTGGCCGCTGCGGCAGGCTTGCCATGAAGCTGGTCCAGCAGCGCTTCAAATTCATCTTCGCTTATTTCATCGCGGTTACCTGGGGCCGCCTCGGTAGCGGTATTTTCCACGATGACAGCAACGGCTTCGGCTGCCGCAGCAGGTGATTCCACTGTGGGTTCGGGACTGGGCGAAGGCGCTACTTCCGCTTGAGGGGGCGCTGCACTAGGTGTCAGCAAGGCTTCAAGCTGAAGTAACAAGGCTGGGTCAGCAGGTGACGGTTCTTCACCATTGCGTATTTGGTCGAACTGATCATTGACAACATCAAGCACCGGCAAAATGACGTCCATTAACTGGGCGTCCACTTGTCGCTCACCGTTACGCAAGGCGTTAAACACGTCTTCGGCACGATGGCAGAGGTCCACCAGTGCATCCAGGCTGAGAAAACTCGCCCCACCTTTTACGGTATGAAATCCACGGAAAACGGCATTCAGCAGTTCGCTGTCCGTGGGACGTTGTTCGAGATCAACCAGTTGCTCTCCCAGCTCTTCCAGGATTTCCCCGGCCTCTACCAGAAAGTCTTGCAACAGTTCTACATCATCATCCAGTGCCATGTTAATTCCTCAACACGCTGCTAAAACCCGAGGCTGGACAGCAGGTCATCGACATCGTCCTGACCGCTGACCACCTCGTTTTTATTTTGTACGCCGGGAACCTGCGGGCCCTCGGCGTCGGTAGATTTGGTGCTTTGGGTACTTTCCTCTTCGGTAGTGCCCATTTTTTCACTGGTGATTTTCACCAGTTCCACCAGATTACCTTCCACTTCCTCCACCAGCTCGATCACCCGAGTGATAATTTGTCCGGTGAGATCCTGAAAATCCTGCGCCATCATGATGTCGTTGAGGCCCGTGCGGATATCCGCGGTATCTTGCTCCGCATCGACAAAAAATGTTTCAAGGCGGGTGCTAAGTTCCCTAAATTGTTCCACCGACATTTCTCGATTTTTAAAATTTTTCCAGTCAAGCCCCAGTGCTCGAATGCGGTCGGAAAGCTGATCACATTTTGGCATGGTGTATTCCACGGCACTCAACGAGCGGTCCGCAGATTTTTGGGTCATGGTGATGACATGTTTCAGTCGGGAGCGGGCATCGGGAATCTCGTCTTCCGCCAGCTCATCAATGCGAGAGTCCAGACAGAAGGCGTTGAGCGCATCATGGAACTGACGCGTCATTTTTCCTACTGCATTATAAATGCCGTTCTCTCTGGCTTGAGAAATGCAACCCAGCAAATGGGCGACTTTTTCGTCGTTACCATGTTGCATTTCGTGCACCAGTTCTTCTGCGCGGAGGAGGATGTCTTCGTCCATATCTTCCACGCTGTCTTGCGAGTTATCGGCCATGGGTTATGTTCCCCCGTCAATGCGTTCAAAAATCTTGTCGATTTTTTCTTTCAACGTTTGCGCCGTGAAAGGTTTGACGATGTAGCCGTTGACACCGGCCTGCGCCGCTTCCACAATCTGGTCACGCTTTTGCTCTGCAGTCACCATCAGTACAGGCAAGCTTGCCAGCTCGGCATCGGCCCGTACGGCCTTGAGCAAATCGATGCCTTGCATGCCCGGCATGTTCCAGTCCGTCACCAAAAAATCAATACCACCGCCTTTAAGTATGGGCAAAGCGGTCAGGCCGTCGTCCGCCTCCTGGGTATTGGTAAAACCCAGGTCCCGGAGCAGGTTTTTGATGATCCGACGCATTGTGGAGAAGTCATCCACAATGAGAATTTTCATGTTCTTGTCCAAGTTGCCCTCCGAAATTAAGTGCGTGAATACATGTTGATCAATCGTTAGCGGCGTGTTTATTCGCCGTTAGCCCAATGGTCCATCCGCGATTGCAAGCGGATCACTGCCTGACTATGAATTTGGCATACTCGGGATTCACTAACGCCCAAAATAGAGCCAATTTCTCGCAGGTTCAGTTCTTCGTCGTAGTACAGCGTCATCACCAGTCGTTCCCGTTCTGGCAAACCAGCAATGGCATCGGCCAGACTGCGTTTGAAATCTTGTGTTTGCAGTCCTTCCAACGGCCCCTTCACTCTCGGGGTCAGGGCCTCGGCACCACCGTGGGATTCCACGTCCAGTTCTTCATAACTGAATAGCCGGTGCCCACTGGATTCCTGTAATAAGCGATGATACTGCTCCAGTGTCACATCCAGGCCTTTGGCAATTTCCTGGTCACGGGCATCGCGTCCGGTGCGATGCTCAATCTCGCGCACCACCTCGGCCACCATGCGAGCCTTGCGGTGCACCGAGCGTGGCGCCCAGTCATTTTTTCGAATCTCATCCAGCATGGCACCGCGAATACGAATGCGTGCATAGGTTTGAAAACTGGCACCCTGGGAAACGTCGTAGTTTTTCAACGCTTCCAGCAAACCAATCATGCCCGCCTGAATCAAATCATCTTGTTGCACGCTGGGCGGCAATCGCGACATCAAATGATAGGCGATGCGTTTGACCAGGGGCGAGTGCTCCACGATCAATGCATCGAAATCCAATTCTTGCTCAAAGGCTTGTGCCTCTGCGTACATCGCTGCACCACTCATATCGACGCTCCTGTTTCTTTTTGGCTGGCCATAATCAGTCGTTCCACAAAAAATTCCAGTTGACCGCCCGCTGCCGCCGGTGCTGGCCAACTATCGGCTTTGCTGGCGAGTTTCTTAAACGCCATGGAGGATTTACTGCGCGGATAGGCTTCCACCACCGCGCGTTGCTTTTGTATCGCCTTGCGTAAAAACTCGTCTTCCGGCACCACGCCCATGAAATCCAGGGCGGCGTCAAGGTAACGATCCGTCACCTTGAGAATTTTGTTGTACAGCGCGCGTCCTTCCTGCGCGCTGTGTACGCGGTTGGCAATGATGCGAAAACGATAAACGCCGTAGTCACGATTGAGCAGTTTGATCAGCGCATAAGCATCGGTGATGGACGCTGGCTCATCACATACCACGACCACCACTTCCTGCGCTGCGCGGGAAAAGGTCACCACGTTGTCGGAAATACCCGCCGCCGTGTCGATAAGCAGCACATCGGGAGCAGAGCTGATTTCGCTGAAGGCCTGAATCACACCGGCATGTTCGGCGGTACTGAGTTCCGACATGGCTTGTAGACCAGACGATGCAGGCACCACGCGCAAGCCCTGCGGCCCGAGGCACACCACCTCCTCCAGCGTGCGCTCGCCACTGAGCACATGGGACAAGTCATAAACGGGATGCAAGCCCAGCATCACGTCCACATTAGCCAGCCCCAGGTCAGCATCCATCAACATGACATTTTTTCCGTGGCTGGCCAGAGTCACACCAAGATTGACGGAGACGTTGGTTTTACCCACACCACCTTTGCCACTGGTGATGGCGATGACCCGCACGGGTCGCGGCCTTGCCATGCGGCGCAAACCTGCTGCCTGGTCCAGGGGTTCAGCCATGAGCATTTGCCACCATCCCGCTAAACGCCAGTTCGAGGGTTTCCTGTTCCAGGGCCTGATTGGTTTCTTGTGCGATAAGCACCGCCTGATTGATCAAGTCATGCCCTCGAGCGATGTGTATGTCCTCCGGCACCTTCTGGCCGTCGCTGATGTACACCACCGGTAGCTGCTTCTCCATCACCGCTGACAATGCACCGCCAAGGCTGGTGGTTTCATCCAGCTTGGTGAGGATGCAGCCGTCCAGTTTCACTTCGCTAAAGGCTTCCACCACTTCACGCAAACCGGCGCGATGGGTGGTGGTGGATAACACTAAATAGGTCTTGATGCTGGGAGCGCTGTCCTGGATAACCTGGAACTGCTGGGTGAGGCGTACATCTCGCTGGCTCATGCCAGCGGTGTCGATGAGCACCAAGTCGCGATCCGCCAGCAATTGCAGCGATTCCACCAGCTCCTCATGATTGTTGGCCACGCGCACCGGGATATCCAAAATGCGACCATAGGTGCGCAGTTGTTCGTGGGCGGCAATGCGGTAACTGTCCGTGGTCACCATGGCCACCTGCTCAGCGCCGTGCCGCAGCGCGTAGCGGGCGGCAAGTTTGGCAATCGTGGTAGTTTTGCCCACCCCGGTGGCCCCCACCAGCGCGACCACGCCGCCGTGATCCAGAATGTCGGCGCTGTCCACCGGCAGGTGGTGGGCCAGCATCGCCAGGGCGTGACGCCAGGTGCTGTCGAAATCCTGATGCTCGCCCGCCCCGTCCACCACGCGTTTGCAAATGGAAGGGCTCAGGCCCAGCTCCAACAGGCAACGGGTGAGTTTGGCCCGCAGCGGGTCACGGCGGCTGAGTTCGCCCCAGGCCAGACCGGACAGCTGCTGTTCCAGCAGGCTGCGAAGCTCGTGTAATTCGTTCTGCATTTCCACCAGGATGGGATCCTGGGACCATTGGATGGTTTCGTTACTTGCCGTCGCAGCCTCGGATGGCGCGGCCCCGGCGGTGCGTCGGGCAGGTTCCGCAACCCGCGAATGGGGGGGAGCATTGGAAATGGTTGATGTCGGTGGAGCGGGTTCGGAACGAGCCGGTCGCGGAATCTCTCCTTGTGGCTCCCGGTCGCCGAGGGCTGAAAAATTCAGCTTCGGCAAATCCCTACCCCGCAGAGAGCGGACATCGGCCTCTTCGATGGGCATGTCGCCCCCACTTTTTAACATGTCGCCTAACCCCGACTCTGCCTGTAGCAGGGATTCGTCATAATCCACTGCCGCGACAATTTCGACACCGCCATTGACCCGGTTGTTGGACAGGATCACTGCATCCGCCCCCAGGGCCTCACGCACTTGGCGTATGCCCTGGCGCATTTCTTTCGCAAAAAAGCGTTTAATTTTCATCCGCCTACCTCTTAGTACACCGTCAACTACTACTTCTGCGACGCCAATCAGGTCGGATGTGTCCTCCGGGGTGAGCTATTTATGCTCCCACGGTGGCCATGATCTTGACCTGCTTGTTGTCCGGTATTTCGTTAAACGCCAACACATGCAAACTGGGGATGCTGTGCCGTACAAAGCGCGCTAGTAGCGTCCGTACCGCCTGCGAGACCAACAGCACCGCTGGGCGTCCGGCAGCCTCTTGACGTTGGGTTTGCTCGATCAGGGATTTGTGCAGATTTTCCGCCAACCCTGGTTCCAGCCCACCCCCCGATTCCGCGCCGCTTTGTAGGGTCTGATGCAAAATTTGTTCCAGTGATGGGTCCAGAGTCAAAACAGGCAGTTCCGCCCCCATTCCACTGATTTGCTGCACGATGGAACGCCCCAGTGACACGCGTACATGGGCCGTCAAAACGCCAGCGTCTTGACTGATGGGCGCATGCTCCGCCAATGTTTCGGCGATGGAACGGATATCCCGCACCGGAATGTTCTCTTGCAACAGGCCCTGCAAGACTTTCAGCACGGTGCCCAGCGACACCAGCTTCGGCACTAGGTCTTCCACCAGTTTTGGCGCGCTCTTGGCCAGGTTGTCCAGCAGATGCTGAACTTCCTCGTGACCCAACAGCTCGGCGGCATGGCCTTGCAGGATGTGGCTGAGATGAGTGGCTACCACGGTGCTGGAATCCACCACGGTGTAGCCCAGGCTTTGGGCCTGCTCCCGTTGCGGGTTTTCAATCCACACCGCTTCCAGCCCGAAGGCGGGGTCCTGGGTGGGCAAACCGGGGATGGAGCCGAACACTTGGCCGGGGTTGATGGCCATGTCACGCTCGGGGTGGATTTCAGCCTCCCCTACCGGCACGCCCATGAGGGTGATGCGATAGGCATTGGGTGCCAGGTCCAGATTATCGCGGATGTGTACCGACGGAATCAGAAAGCCCAGCTCCTGCGACAGTTTTTTGCGCACACCCTTAATACGGCCCATGAGTTGCCCGCCCTGGTTGCGATCCACCATCGGGATCAGCCGGTAGCCCACCTCCAGGCCAACCATGTCCACCGGTTCCACGTCGTCCCAACTCAATTCTTTGGCTTCCGTGCTGGGTTCCGCCGCCGGGGCCGCCACCGGCTCCGCTGCTTCACGTTGGCGACGCTTCGCCACCCAATAGGCCGCGTATCCAGACAGAGCCGCAAACGTCAAAAAGGCGACGTTGGGCATGCCGGGAAT
Source organism: Gammaproteobacteria bacterium (assembly GCA_013151575.1). Taxonomy (GTDB): domain Bacteria; phylum Pseudomonadota; class Gammaproteobacteria; order SZUA-152; family SZUA-152; genus SZUA-152. Next base: position 16,880 of record JAADHZ010000079.1, on the reverse strand, counting down.
CATGCCCATGACTCCGAGGATGCCAGCAGTGATGGCCAGCGCACGGGGCTTGTCGAACAATTGTGTGAGCACCGCCCCACTCATGTCGGAGGTGGACGATGAGCGTGTCACCATCAGAGCGGCAGCGGTCGATAGCAGCAACGCGGGGATTTGCGCCACCAGGCCGTCGCCGATGGTCAACAGAGTGTAATTATGCAGGGCCTCGGAGAGCGCCATGTCGTGCTGCAACATGCCCACGGTGAGGCCGCCCAGCACGGTGATCACCAAAATCAAAATACCGGCCATGGCGTCACCCCGCACGAACTTGCCAGCACCGTCCATGGAACCGTAAAAATCCGCCTCCTGCGACACCTCCTCACGTCGGGTGCGCGCCTCTTCCTGGGTGATGATGCCAGCATTGAGATCAGCGTCGATGGCCATTTGTTTGCCGGGCATGGAATCCAGGGTGAAGCGCGCGCTGACCTCGGCCACGCGCGTCGCACCCTTGGTGACCACCACGAAATTGATGATCACCAGGATCATGAAAATAACGATGCCCACCGCCGTGTTGCCACCCACCACGAACTCACCAAAGGCCTTGATCACCTGACCCGCAGCGCCGGTGCCGGTGTGTCCTTCCAACAACACCACGCGGGTGGAGGCAATATTCAACGCCAGCCGCAGCAAGGTGACCAGCAACAAAATAGTGGGAAACACCGCAAATTCCAGCGGTCGTTTTACGTACACCACCGCCAGCAGGATCACCAGCGCCAACGAAATATTGAAGGTGAAAAACACGTCCAGCAAAAACGGCGGCAGCGGGATCACCATCATGCCCAGCATCATCATCACCAGGATAGGTGCGCCAAGGCCGTTTTTAAATAAACGTTTTGCGCCATCAATTAAGGTCGTGGTGTCCATGATCAATCGTCTCTTTTCAGGTCATCAGGAATGGGAGAATCGGCAGAAAATTCTGGCGCGAGGCCACCGTTGAGTTCGTAGCGCTGCAATTGGTAAACGTAGGCCAGCACCTGGGCCACGGCGAGGAACAGACCGGCGGGAATTTCTGTATCTAACTCGGAATTGTGATACAAGGCCCGCGCCAGCGGCGGTGCAGACAGAATGGGGACATCGTTGGCCACCGCGATGCGCCGGATATGACCGGCCACCTCGTCCACCCCCAGCGCCACCACGATGGGTGCCCCCATGGAGAGCTGGTCATATTTCAGAGCAACGGCATAGTGCGTGGGATTGGTCACTACCACATCGGCATCAGGCACCGCCTGCATCATGCGGCGTTGGGAGATTTCACGTTGGGTCTGGCGTACTTTACTTTTCATCTCCGGGTTGCCTTCTGCTTCTTTTTGCTCGTCCTTCACCTCTTGCAGGGTCATTTTTTGTTTGCGCGAGTGGTCCCATAGCTGGAATGGCACATCCACCAATACAATCAGCACCAAGGTACTGCTCAACAATAAAAACACCCAGATCAGGTCCGTGCCCAACTGCCCCAGGCTTTG
>JAADHZ010000079.1:0-15327 GCA_013151575.1 Gammaproteobacteria bacterium | reverse complement strand
AGCAACCAAATGCCCATTGCGCTGACGATGAGAAATTTTCCCAACGCCTTAAACAATTCCATGAGCCCCTTTAATGACAGTAAACGTCCCAAGCCCTTGATGGGGTCGAGTTTTTTCAGGTCCGGGGTCAAGGGGGTAAGGCTGAAAGACCAACCACCCAACGTCATGGGCGCGAATGTGGCCACCACGGCCAACAACACAAAAATCGGGATCACCGCACTCAGTCCCGCGTGAATGGATTCCATAAACAGTATCGGCATGGACATGGCGTCAAACATATCGGCACGGTCTATGGTAAAACGTTCGTGAAGTATCAGACGCAAGTCCCCCACCAGGGTGCCGCCCAGAAACAGCAGGCCGACACCACTGGCCAGCAACATCAGAAAGGTATTCAATTCACGCGAGCGGGCAATTTGCCCCTTATCACGGGCTTCCTGCTGTCGTTTGGCCGACGCCTCTTCGGTTTTCTCTTGACCGTTTTCGTTTTCAGCCATGTCTGTTTACCCGCCTAACAAATTTCAGTTAGTGCCGCTGACCAACACGCCGATCAGATCAAACACCAACATCAGTTGGCGTTCAATCTGCGGCAAAATGGGCATGAACGTGGCAATCATGATGAAAAAACCCGCCACCATGGTGACGGGGAAACCAATCGCAAAAATATTGAATTGAGGGGCGGAGCGAGTGACGACGCCAAAGGTCAGATTGATCATCAGCAGCGAGGCAATGGTCGGCAATGCAATCTGTACCGCGCCCGAATAAAGCTGACTGCCCCAGTTCGCCAGAGTCCAAAAACTGGCTGAGGATAAACCGTTTATTCCCACTGGCAGGGTACGAAAACTGTCCGCTAGCACCTCGATAACCACCAAATGACCGTTCAAGGCCAGAAATACCAGAGTCAGCGTAATCACGTAAAACTGGCTGATCACCGGCACCTGAGTGCCGGATGCTGGGTCCACCATGGAGGCAAAACCCAGCCCCATTTGAAAAGCGATGATTTGCCCCCCCATCACAAACATGGCGAAAATGAATTGCAGGGACAACCCCATGGCTGCGCCGATCAATATTTGATTGAGGGCAATTAACACGGCCTGACCGCTCAGTGGGTCCACCACGGGAGCGGGCGGAAGCATCGGAAAAATCAACATTGTCAACAACACAGAAATCGCTGCTTTTACCGTTAACGGTACCGTGCGCGCCCCGAATATCGGCGCGGCACCCACCATGGCCCCAATGCGAAACAGTGGCCACATAAATGCGCCCACCCATGACATGATTTCCGCACTGGTCAAATTCAACATGATGCAGGGGCGCCTTCAATGGTTTCAGCCGATGATCATCGGTATCTCGCTGAGCAGCCGTTTGGTAAATGTCATCCACATGCTCAGTAACCACGGACCGCCGAGCACTAACGTTAAAAAGGTGATGCCCAGTTTGGGAATGAAGCTCAGTGTCTGTTCGTTAATCTGAGTGGCAGCCTGAAACATGCTGACCAGAAGACCGACACCCAGCGCCGGTAATAAAATAACGCCGGTCATCATCAAGGTAACTTGCAATGCCTGCTGCGCCACTGTCATTACGGATTCGGGCGTCATGATGTAATCCTCTACATTTGTATTATTTTTAAAATAATCCGCCACACAATATGGACAAATAATCAGGTATAAAAACTGGAGGCCAGCGTTCCCATTACCATGCTCCAGCCGTCCACCAGCACGAACAGCATGATTTTAAACGGTAGGGAAATGATCATTGGTGACAACATCATCATGCCCATGGCCATCAATACGCTGGCCACCACAAGATCAATAATCAAAAAAGGGATGAATATTAGAAAGCCAATTTGGTAGGCTGTTTTAAGTTCACTGGTTACAAAAGCAGGCATCAACAACTTAAACGAGACGTCCTCGAAATTCTCCATTTTTTCTTCGCCTGCAATCTCGGCAAACATACTTAAATCTTTTTCCCGGGTCTGGGCCAACATGAAATCCTTGAACGGAAGACTGGCACGAGAGAAGGCTTCTTTGGGTTGGATTTGTTCATCCAAATACGGTTGCAGGGCATCGTCATACACCTTGGTGAATACTGGTCCCATCACAAAAAATGTCATGAACAAAGCCAGCCCAACCAGAATCTGTGCCGAGGGCGCCTGAGGCATGCCCACGGCTTGGCGCACAATGGCCAATACGATGACAATGCGGGTAAACGACGTGAGCATAATCAGCGCGGCGGGCAGCAGGCTGAAGGCCGTCATCACCGCCAGCACCTGTAGACTTACGGTGTAGGTTTCGCCGCCGTCTTTTTCGGTGGTAACCGACATCAGCGGCAATCCGAGGTCGGCGGCGCTGGCGCCCAGTGGCAATACCATCAGTCCCAACAACAACATCACCAATAAACCCGCCATCTTGTCTCGGTGAGATGCACAATTCCAAAGCGTCATGACGAGTGCCCTCCGCTGCCGGAATCAACGGAAGAGGATGCTGATTGGCGCGCGGTTATCGCGCCGGACAACCGTTCGGCAAAACTAGTGTTTTTCACTGGTCCCGGTTCCACTGACAGCGGCTCGTCCAGCACCAGCAGGGTTTGAATATGGCCCTGCGTAACGCCGACCACTAATTGCTTCTCACCGACTTGCAGCAACACGGCCCTTTCCCGCTGACCCAAGGATACGCCGCCAACCACTTTCAGTTGGCCTTGCGCCCCGACATTAAAATGGCCAAACCGTTTTACTGCCCAGGCTGCGCCTAAAATCAGCAACACGATAAAGAGCAAACCCAGTGTGGTTTGAATCAAGCTACCGGCAATATCTGACTCTGCCAGAACGGGTGTTTTTTTGGGCTCTGCTATCACGGCGAAGGCCGTGTTTGTGTACAGGCCCAGCAGCAGCCAGGGCAGCGTGCGCATCCAGTGTTTGGCGGGGAGAGACAACATCATGTCGAAAATTCCAAAATACTCAGTGGGTTATTTCAGTTTGTCGATACGTTCCGCTGCACTGATCACATCGGTGAGGCGAATGCCGTATTTTTCGTTCACCACCACCACTTCACCGTGCGCGATGAGCATGCCGTTGACCAATACATCCAGCGGTTCACCGGCCAACCGCTCCAGCTCCACGACGGAGCCCTGATTAAGTTTGAGCAGATTGCGAATGCTGATTTTTGATGCACCGACTTCCATGGATATTTTTACCGGGATGTCCAAAATCACATCCAAACTGACGTCTTCCAGGCTGGCTCCACCCTCATCCGTCAGATTTTGCATCGGCGGATGCACCAGGGCATCCGGTGACGTTTCTGCATCCGCCTGTTCATCCAGTGCAGCTCCCCAGTCGGCACCGGCATCTGCGGTAGCCTCAGATTCGGCTTGCTCGTTTAACGCCGCTCCCCAGTCGTCTGCGGCGTCATCATTTTCCGTACCCGTTGTGTCATTCATGGGTTACCTCTTTTTTCTCTGTCTTCATGTGGTCTTCATTCATCATCAGTTTTGTTCATGCTGCGGTATCTCACGAGCCGGGAACTTCACCTGTTCAACAATTTTCACTGCCATGCTGCCCCGTGATAGACCGTATTTTCCACGAAACACCGGCACGCCTTCCGCACTGACGGTGACTAAGTTAGGCAGTTCTATGGGAATAACATCACCAGCTTTCATGTCCACCACGTCATGCAGGCTCAATTCGGTTTCCGCTAGCGAGCAACTGAGCGCAACTTCGGCGCTTTGTATTTCTTCACGCAATGCTTCCATCCAGCGACCATCGGTGTCGTCTCGATCGCTTTGTACGCCCGCATCAAGAATTTCACGAATGGGCTCTAACATGGAGTAGGGCATGGTGATATGGAAATCACCGCCGCCACCTTCAATTTCCACATGAAATGTGTTCACGACAACGACTTCGCTGGGGCTGACAATATTGGCAAATTGTGGATTCACTTCCGAGTTGAGCTTTTCAAAATCCAGTGTCATCACTGGCCCCCAGGCTTCTTTGAGGTCGATAAACACCTGCTCCAAAATCATTTCGATGACCCGCAGTTCGGTGGGCGTAAATTCACGGCCTTCGATTTTGGTGTGGAAGCGACCGTCGCCACCGAAATAGTTATCAACGATCATGAACACCAGTTTCGGGTCCAGCACAAACAGGGCGGTGCCACGGAGCGGTTTGATGCGCACCATGTTGAGGCTGGTGGGCACGAACAGGCTGTGCACGTATTCGGAAAATTTGAGCATCTGTACACCGCTCACAGAGATTTCCGCACTGCGCCGCAATAAATTAAAAATGCTGATGCGAAACAATCGGGCGTAACGCTCGTTGACCATTTCCAGCGTTGGCATGCGCCCGCGGACGATGCGGTCCTGGGTGGTGAAGTCGTAGGGGCGGGCCTCGCCGTCCAGTTCATCGTCATCATCGGTCTCAATGTCGCTGCTGGAAACACCGTGCAGCAGCGCATCAATTTCGTCTTGCGATAAAAGATCGTTAACTGCCATGTTATTGCATCACAAAACTAGTGAAATATACGGCTTCGATCCCCGGGTCACCGGTCTCTTCTTCCAAAATTTGTTGCACCACTTCCAAAGCTTCTTCACGTAATGTTTCCTTACCCTCCAAGGTGCTAACCGAGTCGTAGGTCTGGCTGCTGAACAACAACATCAAGTTGTTGCGAATCACCGGTGCATGCAGCTCGACGCTTTCCGGCACCGCCGCGTCACGCGTCATCACCTCTACGGTAATTTGTAAAAAACGCGCCTTGCCCTGGCTGGCAAAGTTCACCACAAAGGCTGGATCCAGCGGCAGATAAATAGCCGGTTGGCTTTCGGCATCCTGCTCTCCGTCGCCTTCATCTTCCGCATCAGCCCCGTCGTCTTCGCTATCTGCGGCGCTATGCTCTGCTGCCGCTCCCCCTTCACCAGGCAGCACCCCGGCGACGAACAAACCACCCACTACCAGCACAATCGCCGTCATCAGTGGCAACACACCAAACAACAGAATTTTGGTGGCCATCGAGCCTTTGGGTTTTTCTTTCTTTTCTTCGTCAGCCATAAGAGGTTTTCCTTTCGGTGTTCAACGCACGTGTTTTTTCTTCGCAACCAAATATGGTGCCTGCCTTCGTTGCTTGCCCCAGTCCAAGCAATTGCTATGCCACCCGGAGCGTTTACAACAAATTCTATATTTTCAAATAGTTATAAACTGACAATTTCCAGCCGCCAGTTTTTTGACCCTACGGTGCCTGGCGGCAAGTCGTAATTCCGTCGGTACGGCCGGTGGAGAGCCCTGCCACCGGGGCGTGCCCAAACCAGGGCCTTGCCGTACAATGCGTGGCCTGATAAAAGGTCGCGCATGCGGAGCGGCGGCCGAAACTGCCACACACTCATTCGGAGCATTTAATGTCCTGTCTATCCTGTCGACCCACGTCCCTGATTAAATACCTTGCCCTGCTGCTTCCGTTGATCAGCCCGCTTTCAGTATCAGCATTTGAATACCTGCAACCCCTGCCTTCGCGAGCCCCTGAGCCCGCTGACAACCCGTCCTCTGCCGCAAAAATTGGGCTGGGCCGCAGTCTGTTTTTTGACACTGAGCTGTTGGGGGTGAATAGCAAAATATCCTGCAATAGCTGTCACAATTTGGCGCAGGGAGGGGATGATAATCGGGCGTTATCACCAGGGCAGAACGGTCGCAGCACGCAACGCTCCGCGCCGAGCTTGTGGAATATCGGCTTCCAGACGGTACTGTATTGGGATGGTAGAACCACCAGTCTGGAGCAGCAAACACTGGACCATCTGCGTAACCCAGTGATATCGGCCTGGCCCAACATCGGGGCCATGGTGAGCCATTTGGCGGCTCAGCCCAATTATCAACAACACTTCGCTGCTACTTTCAATACCGGGCGGACGGAGAATATCCCTGCCCCCGATGAGGTCACGGGGGCACGGGTCGCCCAGGCCATGTCCAGCTTTTTGCGCAGCCTGCTGGCCACTCGCAGTCCCTTTGACCGCTATCTGGCCGGTGATGCGGGCGCCATTTCCTCCAGCGCCAAACGCGGCATCGAGGCCTTCAACGAATCAGGTTGCCTGGCGTGTCACTTTGGTGCGAATTTTGCCGGGCCAGCACCGGGACCGGCACTAAAAATGGGGGATGGATTCTACGAGCTGTTTCCCAACAATCTAGGCTCTGATTATGAGCATCGGTATCATTTGGCGACAGACTTAGGCCGCTATGCGTTCACCGGAGACCCCGGCGAACGTTACATGTGGAGAGTACCCCCGCTACGCGGCGTGGCCGTGACCGCGCCCTATTTTCATAACGGCGCGGTCGCTAGCCTGGAAGAGGCGATACGGGTGATGGGGAAAACCCAGTTTGGAAAGGATTTGAACAAGGAGACGGTGCGGGATATTGCGGCTTTTTTAAACAGCCTTACCGGTGAAATGCTCGCAGTAAGCGCTACTCCACGGTGAACAGTTTATCGAGATTGGAAATCTGTAACACCTTGCGCACATCGGGCCGACAGTTCCTGATTTTGACGGCGGAGGCATCCTCTCCCACAAATTCCCTCAGCAACAGCAACATGCCCAAGGCGGCGCTGTCCATGAAGGTGGTCCGCGTGAGGTCGACTACAAATTTTGTCGTTATGGGGACATCCCGGTAGGCGTCCCGAAATGCTGCGTGGATATTAAAATCAAAACGACCATCAATGGTCATGCTCAATTCACCCCCATCGGGCGACATTCTGGCGGTTATTGTCATGGGTGTCACTCCTTGGCCAATTTCTGGTTATGCTTTGGCAGTTTAGTGTAGCGCGTCCTGAGGCGCCGTTATAACACTGCCGCACCAGTAAGCGCTACCGCATGCCATCATTTTTTTTGTTCTTCCAGAAGCTCTTCGATACGCCGGGGAATTCGCAACAGCGACAGCACCTCGTCCACACCACCCAGTTTCACCGCTTCACCGGGCATGCCCCACACCACACTGCTTTTTTCATCTTGCGCGATAGTAGAGGCTCCCACTTCCTGCATTTCTTTCATACCTGCCGCGCCATCATTGCCCATTCCGGTGAGCAACACACCCACGGCATTGGAGCCCACATTTTGCGCCATGGAACGAAACATCACATCAACGGAAGGTTTGTGCCGATTCACCAGTGGGCCGTCGTTTAACCGGCACACGTAACGCGCGCCGTCACGCTCCACCATCAGATGGTGGCTACCCGGTGCGATATACACATGCCCAGTGACAATCTGCTGCCCATCCTGCGCTTCGCACACGGTCATCGCGGAAGCACCGTTCATGCGTTTTGCAAAGGGGGCGCTGAAGGCCGCTGGAATATGCTGGGTGATAACCGTGCCAGGAGTGTCTGCTGGCAGACGAATCAACACTTCCTTGATCGCCTCGGTACCTCCCGTGGAAGCGCCAATGGCGAGAATACGATCGGTGGTTTTAAAGTGTTTGGGGCGATCACGCTTTTCCAGTATGGCATCGGCGCTATTGCGTTGGACGGGCCGCATGGCCTCCATCCGGGTTCGCTCCAGCGGACGTACCCGGGCCGTGGATGCAGCACGTACTTTGTCGATGATCTCTTCGGCATAATCATCAAGAGTATGGGCAAGATCGGTTTTGGGTTTGGAGACAAAATCCACTGCACCCAATGCCAACGCCTCCAGGGTGATGTCCGCCCCCTTCTCCGTCAACGAAGACACCATCACCACGGGCATGGGCCGCAAGCGCATCAGGTTGCCAAGGAATGTCACGCCGTCCATGCGAGGCATTTCCACGTCCAGCGTCAACACATCAGGCTTGAGCATCTTGATTTTGTCACGCGCCATCATCGGGTCATGCGCCACCCCGACCACCTCGATGTCCGATGCAGTGCTCAAAATTTTCGATAACATTTGCCGCACCAATGCGGAATCGTCAACGATGAGAACCTTTATTTTTTTCATAACATCGACTATCGCTTCAATTTCATTCGTATTTTTTCGGCCTTCACCCAGGCCTCGCTGGTCAACAAACGGCTAAAAAAGTTCAACATTGCCAGAAGCCGGCTTCTGTTCGATGGTTTGTAGATAGGATTTTTCACGCTCGGAAATCGTGCGATTGTGCATCGCGCGCAATTTTTTCATGCGCACTTTGCCAGTGTCAGGGAAATACTGCACCTTGCGAGGAAATCGGTCACCCATATCTTCCCCCACCAGGGGCAAACCCTCCGTTTTCAGATAGTTCAGCGCAAATTCGATATTGCGCTTTCCTACATCTGTCATATGTGCCAACACCCGGCCACCACCGAACAGTTTCGCCTCCAGGTTGTGCCGTTGGCCACCATTTTTAAGAATTTCATTAATCAGATGTTCCATCGCATAATTTCCGTAGCGGGTGGCCGCCCCAAACACCATCGACTCAATGTCGGTATCTTTTGAGATAGGCAACATAAAATGATTCATGCCCCCCACGCCGATGACCGGGTCGCGTATGCAGGCGGAAATACAAGACCCCAGCACGGTGGTGATCATCTCATTCTCTCGGGTCACATAAAACTCACCGGGCAGTATTTTAGCCACCACTATCTCATTGCTTTTGTCCCAATAACGCTTGATGCTCTCAAAACCGCGTAATACGCGCGGTAACGTAACGGAGCCGGAGGATTTATTCAGCACCGACAGCCACCTCGTTTGCGCGTTGCGAAACCATCAACGGATTTTCCGGTAGATGGTGTGGCCGATCAGCTCGTAGCGATCCGTTTTTTGAAACATGGTTTCCGAATGCCCAAGGAACAAGTGCCCTTCATCCGGCAACATGTTGGCATAGCGATCAAACAATATTTGCTGCGTGGGTTTGTTGAAATAAATCACCACATTGCGACAAAAAATTAAATCAAAAGGCCCGCTCATAGGCCAGCCTTCCATCAAATTTAATTGTCGAAAAGTAATCAATGCTTTCAGCTCGGGAGACATTTGTACCAGACCGGCATTATCGCCACTGCCCTTTTTTACCCAGCGTTTGAGTCGTGACCGGGACATGCCTTCCACTCGGCTTTGCTCATAAATCCCAGAACGCCCTTTGGCCAGCACTTTGGTGTCCAGGTCCGTGGCCAGGATGCGTACATCCCAACTGTCCAGCGCCGTACCCATGGCCTCATTCAACACCATGGCGATGGAATAGGGTTCTTCGCCAGTGGAGCAACCGGCTGACCAGATTCGTAATCGGTGGTCAGTCTTGGTCTTCATCAGCATCGGCAGCAGTGTTTTTCCTAGATATTCAAAATGATGTTCTTCGCGGAAAAATGAGGTGAGGTTGGTCGTGATGGCATTGACAAAATTCACCATTTCCTCATCGTGGCCACCCTGCAACAACTCGCAATATTCATCAAAACGTGTCAATTTCAACTCGCGCAAACGGCGCGACAACCGACCATAAACCAAATCCCGTTTATTGTCTGATAACACAATACCCGTGCGCTGCTCCACGAGGTTACGGATAAAACGAAAATCCGCGCTGGTAAAACAAAATTCCCTGGAAGCCAGTTCCTGTTGTGGCTCCGGCAGTGTCATTGATGTCACGTTACTCACCGCCATAACCTTAATTTACCTTTTTTCACTCGGGTGTTTATGTGCTTAAAATTCTTCCCATTCATCATCGTTCGATTCCACCCGTCGTTGACTTTTGCGGGGGGCAGGTGACGCTCCAGGGCGATGTTTCGGGGCGGCGTGGCGTGTTGAGGCGGGAGGTGCAACCGAACGCCGGTTATTCTCTCCTGTATTGAAAAAACCGACCAAATCGTCCAGTGCCGCCGCTTGATCATTCATGGATTCGCTGGAGGCGGCGGCCTCTTCCACCAATGCTGCATTCTGCTGGGTCATCTCGTCCATCTGGGTTACCGCCTTGTTAATCTGGTCGATACCACTGGCTTGTTCCTGACCGGCGGAGGCGATTTCGGCAATGATATCGCTGACTTTTTTCACCGAGGTGACAATCTCTTCCAGGGTCGCACCGGACTGATCCACGAGTTTGCTTCCCTCGGTGACTTTTTCCACGCTATCGTTGATCAGCGATTTGATTTCCTTGGCGGCCGACGCACTGCGCTGCGCGAGATTGCGTACCTCCGCTGCCACGACCGCGAAACCACGCCCTTGTTCACCGGCGCGTGCCGCCTCCACTGCCGCATTCAACGCCAACAGATTGGTCTGGAATGCAATTTCGTCGATGACACCAATAATGTCGGCAATTTTTTTGCTGGACTGGTTGATCTCCGCCATGGCGGTAATCGCCTTACCGACCACCTCGCCGCCCTTGGTGGCTTCATCTCTAGCGCTGGTGGCCAGCTGATTAGCCTCGCGGGCATTGTCCGCATTCTGGCGCACGGTGCCGGTGAGTTCCTCCATGCTGGAGGCAGTTTCTTCCAATGACGAAGCCTGTTCCTCAGAACGCTGGCTGAGGTCGGCAGTACCCTGTGAAATTTCATTGGCAGCCGAAGCAATGGTGCCGCTGGCAGTGCCGATTTCTTCTACCATGCTGAGCAACTTGCTCATGGTGGCATTCACCGCATCACGCAACTCGGCAAACTCACCCTGAAATTCTCCGTTTATGCTTTGGGTAAGATCACCTTCCGCTAGGCCGGAAATCACTCGCCGGGTTTCCTGCACCGGCTCTGTGATCGCATCCATCAAGCGATTGATACCTTCACCCAGGCTCTGTAAAAAACCTTCAAACTGATTGGTGCTAATACGATTATCCATCTGCCCCGCCACCACGCCATCAATCACACTCTGAATCTGGCGCTCGGCATTTTTCTCTTCGGTAATGTCTTTCCATTCCACCATGTTGCCCATGTATTCACCATTGGGGCCGGTGATCATAGTGGCATTGACCTGGAATTCCAGGTCATCTACCTTGATTTCCGCCTTGGCCGGTAGACGGCGGGCATCACTCAGCAGAGCGCGTTGATGGGCGGGGTTTTTATGAAAGCCATCAATGTTGGTGCCGACCAGTTTATCTACATCCAGAGAAGGCCATATCTGGCGCAGCTCGATTTGACGCGCGCGCAGCATTTTCACTACGGCCGGATTGGCATAAACAATATTCAGGTCCGCATCGCATAACATTAAATTGCTTTGTGCACCGTCCACCGCCGATTGTAAACGCGACACCTCAGCTTCCTTGGCGCGGATTTCGGTGACATCGGACCATTCCAATGTGTTACCAATATAGTTACCGGTGGGATCAATTTGGGCCGTGACATTGAGTTCAAATTTCAACGACCCAATGCTGATATCAGTTTTATAGGGCAGGTTGTTTGGATTGCTTAACAGCTGTCGTTGGTGCGCCGGATTGGCATGAAAAATATCAATATTGGAACCAATAGTGGCGTCAGCACGAAAACCAGGATACACCGAGCGCAGGATCGCTTCGTGAGTGCGCAACAATTCAAAGGTGGACGGATTGGCATAGGTAATATTGAAATCCCGGTCAATCATCATGATGGCCGTCATCGCGCCATCCACTGCGGATTGCAAACGAGTCATCTGTTCATCATCACGCACGCGGTGTTCCATCATCTTTTTGCTCGCTGCCATGGTTTTATCCTCTTTTCCAGTTCCGCCAGTTTGTTTCGCAGCCAGCATGGTGGTTGCGACAGTATTCAGTGCTTCGCTCCAGGCGTTATGAACATCGGCTGTCCACAGTTCACCCGCGAATTCAGCCATAACATCCAGTAGGGTTTCAGACACTGCCGTGTAATGCTCGGGCCGGGCCCCGTAATCGTGATGTTTGCTGCCAAGGCGGGTCAACGCACCAACCAATGCTTTGGGGTCACGCAGGCTATTGACCACCAGTTGCAGAGCAGCCAGCAATTTTTTTTCCTGTTCGGCCACCGTGGTGTTATCGAACATGGGCTTGACGTCGGGATAACGCTCAAACAGCTCCGCATAAAAACATTTCACCAAAGCTTCACCCTGTGGCGCCAGCGCCGCGAAACTTTGTTCCAGCAGGTCGATATCCAAACCTAACCCGGCGGTTTTAGCACGAGGCTTTCGTCGCCTTTCCACAGGTTTTGTGGTCACTTCCGTCACAGGAGGTGTGCTGTCATCGTTCATCCATGCCAGTGGGTCTGCGCCCATTTTTGCCTTTTTTCGCGGGGCCATTCTGTTTATCTCCAATGATTTTCGGCGGTTTACCAGCCGTTCCAGCTTGAGTGTGAAAACACGTCTAACATCACGGTTATATAAATGCTGAGCAGGCTTTTCTTAACTCGCCGCACGGGCGGTGAATTACTGGCAATACCTCGCAATGGGCATCGGCCGCTGCGAGTAATTAAAATGGAGTCTTTGTGTTTCATGACACCCACATCTGCTTGCGTATACATATTTAATGCCACCTTTCTGTGGTGAGTTCCGTGGCTAGCTGACGATAATCATCGGCACCATGACTTGCCACTTGATACTCAAAAATACTTTCTCCGTAGCTGGGGCTTTCCGCCAACGCAACGTTTTCCCGAATTGACGTTTTGGTTAATTGATCTGGAAAATGTTGTTGCAGGCTGTCCCGTACTTCCCGTGCCAAACGTCGCTGTTTTTGATAACGCGTCATCACGATATGTTTACCCATACTGCGTCCGCTGGTTTTTTCCACGAACTGCAAGGTTGTCATAAAGCTGGACAAACTTTGCAATGCCAGAAAATCGCTGGATACAGGGATAATCAGTTCACCAGCGGCAAACAAGGCATTCATGGCCAACAGACCCGCCGACGGCGGGCAGTCAATAATCACTGAGTCGTATTCACATTTCACATTTTTCAGGGCGGTTTTTAACCGCATACCACGTTGTGCACCACCTTCGGCAAGGTGTTCCATATTGGCCAGACCGGAGCCTGCGGGTACCACGTCCAGCCGACCATTACCGGTGCTGCGGGTGGACACGACAAGTTCGTCGATGCTGTCGCCATTGAGTAACACGTCATCCATGCCGCGCGTACTTTTTCCCGTGACACCCAGCCCAGTACCCAGGTGTCCCTGCGGATCCAGGTCCAAGGCCAACACTTGTCGTCCCGACAGAGCCAGTGCATGGGCCAGGTTAATGGCCGTGGTGGTTTTCCCCACGCCACCTTTCTGGTTGATTACCGCAATCACTGTTGTCACATTCCTTATCTTTGTGTCGTTTGGATTCTGTCCGTTGCGACTACATTGCTGCCTGTTGCACCACGGCGAGGTCATCGGCATTGAGCAGCCGGTCAATGTCCAGCATGATGACCATCACATCTTCCAGCGTCGCCAGTCCTTTTACAAAATTCACATCGACCACGCTGCCAAAATCCGGCGCGGGTTTGATGGTGTCTTCCGGCACGTTGTAAACGTCGGACACAGCGTCTACCACCAACCCCATGATGCGACTGTTATCACCTTCGGGGTCTTCGACCCGTAGTACAATCACCACTGTCATCGGGCCGTATTCCACCGCTTCTAACTGAAAGCGGCGACGCAAATCAATGATTGGAACAATGGTGCCACGCAGATTAATCACGCCGCGAATGTATTCTGGCGTATTAGGAATGGGCGTTACGGTGTCCCAGCCTTTGATTTCCTGTACCCGTAGGATGTCCACACCGTATTCCTCTCCAGCAAGGATAAAGGTAAGAAACTGGTTCCCATCCGATTCCAGATCGTGTTGAATGTCATGCGCGATATTTTGTGCTGCGTCCATTAAATTGCTCCTCTTGCCTTCACCTACGCTGCTTTTTTCGCGCCAGGGTTTTTCGTTACCTACACATTTTTACTCTACGGGTACTACTCGGTCAGGCCGCTGCCACTTCCCCTTTTGGGACAGAACCCAAATTGGCAGAAAGACGTACCACTCCAGCCACATCCACAATCAGGGCTACTGTGCCATCACCAAGAATAGTGGCGCCGGACAGGCCTTCGACACGACGAAAATTGGTCTCCAAACTTTTGATAACCACTTGCTGTTGGCCCAGTAGTTCGTCCACCAGCAAACCGCCCATTTTTCCATCGCCTTCCACCACCACCAGTAAACCGTTGTCCAGGGAACGATTATCCGGTTCAACCCCAAAGGTGTCGTAAAGCCGAATAATCGGCAGGAAATCACTGCGCAATTGATAAAGTTCGGCCTTACCCGCAATGTTGTTAACACTGTTTTTGTCCACCACCAGAGATTCTGCAATGGACACCAATGGAATAATGTAAGTGTGGTCACCTACCCGCACCAATTGCCCATCGAGTATGGCAAGGGTCAGCGGCAAGCGTATAATGAAGGTGGAACCTTCACCCTTTATGGATTTCACCGTGACAGCACCACCCAGTGCGGTGATGTTGCGTTTCACCACATCCATGCCCACACCACGGCCGGAGACATCACTGACCTGATCTGCGGTGGAAAAACCTGGCTGAAACAACAGTTCATCAATTTTTTCTTCCGGCAGATCATCCCCGGCATTCACTAGCCCTCGTTCGATAGCTTTGGCCAGGATACGTTCGCGATTGAGGCCTGCGCCGTCATCGCTAATTTCGATCATGATATTGCCGCCCTGATGGTAAGCGTTGAGATGCACCACTCCGGTTTCCGGTTTGCCTGCGGCCATGCGTTGTTCGGGGGTTTCAATGCCATGGTCGATGGAATTACGCACCAGATGCACCAGCGGGTCACCGATTTTTTCCATCACCGTTTTATCCAACTCCGTCTGCTCGCCGGACAATTTCAGCTCGATTTTTTTCCCCAGCCTGCCACTTAAATCATGCACCATGCGTGGGAATCGGTTAAAGACAAAGCTGATGGGTAACATGCGAATACGCATCACGCTCTCTTGCAACTCGCGGGTATTGCGTTCCAGTTCCGCCAGTCCATCTTTGAGGCGTTCCACTTTGTCCATGGCAAAATCTTCGCCCAACTGACCCAGCATGGACTGGGTAATCACCAGCTCGCCCACCATGTTGATGAGGGCGTCCACCTTATCGATACCCACACGAATGGAGGCCGTTTCGGTGGCGCTCTTGCGACGATCAGCGGGCTTGCGTCTCTCGGTACCGGAGCGTTTTTCTGTGGGCACCGGGGCGGCATTGAGTTCGACCGCAGGGGGATCGGTGATAACCTCTTCTGCGGGAGAGATTGCGTCTTCCGTTTGGGACAAGGGAGAAATGCTCAGTTCACAATCACCCTCCACCCATTCAAATATGTCGTCAATAGGATCACGAGCCACATCACCGGTGAGGGTGATGTGCCAGCTCAGGCAGGCCTCTTCGGGCTCCATGTCCACTAGCCGGGGAATACTGCTGGGGTCCACGACCACCGTCAGTTCACCCAATTCATTCAGCTCGCGGAACATGCGCACCACGTC
>JAADHZ010000043.1 GCA_013151575.1 Gammaproteobacteria bacterium | reverse complement strand
GGGCGTCATATCGTGTGGCGCCCTTTTTTTGTATGCTCGGCGATGGCTCGCTAAGTGTTTAACCTCTATTATCCTGTATCAGATTGATTTAATTATAATATTCCTCTAAGGAAGAAGCATTAGGCTCTCCCCCTTTTATCCTGCATCAAATTCGTCGGTTCTTTTTACACTCTTCTTCCCAACAAGGTAAGGCCTCCATAAAAATATCATTAGAAACAACATATTATAAAATTGGCACAAAAAGTGTATAACTATTGACAGCGGCTTGTTGGGACTTAATGTGAACATTTACACATTACGTAACCAACGGTAAGTAAGGGGATCAGTAACCTACCTTCACCGTAATTCGTACCGAGTTTTGCAAGAGACTCTAGATGTAGCTTTGCTTTAATTTATTTATGAGGGATCAAACAATGAACAATTTTATCAGGGCAGCCAGTCTTTTCTTGCTCGCGATAGGCAGCAGTGCCGCCATGGCGGTGCCAATCATCACAGGCAATATTGCGTTTTTCGGCACGTCAACCGTTACAGGAACTACCGTCAACTTCACTGGCAATAGCGCCATGGTGGCCTATGCTGATGGAGACTTTGCTGCTGAAGGCGTGGTGGGTGGTTTTCCTGGTAGTATGGCGACGTTCAGTAGCCTTGATTATTCCACCCCGTTTTCAAGCGTTTCATCCTTGTGGGCAGTCGGTGGTTTCTCGTTCGATCTGCAAACTATCGAGATTGGCCCCACAGGACCGGGTGTGTCTTTAGCACTGTCGGGTACAGGCACCCTGACGCATGCGGGTTACTATGACACGGCTTATAGCTGGGCATACAGTGGCAACGCCATCGGCGGTACATTACAGGTGTTTTCCGCCGCCTCTTCGAGTATCCCAGAACCTGGCTCGCTTGCGCTCCTAGGATTGGGCTTGATCGGGTTTGCTGTGAGAGGTTATGGGCGACGTCGCGCATAAACCTGAGCAACATTAAGACTCATCGTAAAAAAACCCGTCTCTGGCGGGTTTTTTTACGCACGGGTATTTCGTGCTGGCAACAAATAAATCAATAACTGGCCGCTTTTACGTAACACCAAAACCCGCACTCTGACGGCGGCCCGCGTAACATCTGCGGTGTTATTGAGCCCCCTCTGTTGCAGACCGTTTCTGTAACGGCAAGGTATCAAAGATCAGGCGCTGATGAACCTGACGCACCTGCTCCACCCGGAACTGGCAATGCTCCACCATCTGCTCAATTTCCCCTAATTCCAGCAATTCATAACTGCTTCGCTGACCCGACGCCTCCCTGGTGGCAGGCTCATTTTGCGTGGACAGGCCCAGCAATGCATACAACTTCTCTAATGTGATATGGCCACCCTTCCCTCCCCATGTGGTCATGGTGTCGTAAACCGACCCGAAACCAATCGAAACGTCGTGCGGTATCGGTAACGGCGGACGCACCCCCCGCACCACCGCACGCTGGTACAGAACCCTGAGGATGCAGCGCACATCATGTCCCACGAAAACCAGTGGGCAACACAGTTTTTCTGTCAACAGGCGAAAAAATGCCACCAACAGGTCCGTTTCCTCCACCCTGTCGGTGCCTCCTATTAGCAAACCTCGATACACGGCTTGTACAGGCTCATCATCCAAGGCCCAGGCAATACAGGTGATTTCGTCCCCATCGGCCTCACAGGTCGCACGATGCCAGGCAGGTTCCGCCGCCACAGAGGCTTGCTCTGAATGCCCGGGAACCGTTACAAGAGATAGATAAAGATGCATGTGTGCTCTCCTTATATTGCGTGGTTTTGTCCATCGTATTTGCGCGTGGCCGTAATGGGCACTGAAATGCAGCCCATCACCACAACATGCTATTTAGACATTTCTTCATTAGAATATATGCCTTTTGGGCATTTTTCAAGCCCCAAAAAACCAAGTGAATGTCTGGTTGACATAAACCAATCGACAAATGCAGTACACTTGCCAACATGCCCAGCAGCCGTTAACTCGCAAAACACCACGGAATGACAACACCATGGAAATCCTTGCCCACACATTGAAAAAGGCGCGCCAGGCGAAGGGCCTGAGTCAAGCTCAGCTGGCGGCGCGGGCAGGCACGGGTCAGGGACATATTTCTCGTATGGAGCGAGGAGAGAAAGGAGCATCGTCCGACACTCTCAGGGCCGTCGCGCGTGAACTCGACATCACACTGGCACGGTTGCTAGGAGAAGAACCAGAGCAACAACGAGGAATTAGCGAGCCGGATGCCTCCTATTCCACGACCAACCCAGCCAACGCGATACTGGCCAGCCCCCATGCGCCTGCCGGGCTCAAACAGCTGGCGGAGGACGCCACGCTGATCGCGGCGCTGAACATCCAGCCAATGGAATGGGAATCTCTGACCTCGATCCGCCTGCCTCCGGGGGTGGACAAACAGGGCTATCTTCAGTTGCTGGTGACCCTGCGCGCGATAATACGTTGAACACGCCCCAGCCACTCGCGAGCCGTCGTGGCGCAACGTATAATCGCCGCCATGTCGATATTTCGTGGATTGTTACTGGTGGTCGCCGTTTGGCTGGTGTTTGTCATTTCCCGACAACTCTTTCGGTCCCACCGAGCACGAAAAACCTCTGCGCCCGGCGGCGGCACCACCAAAACCAGCGCCATCAAAACCCACTACGTCGATACCGTAGACTGCGAAACCTGCGGGCTGCGCATACCCAAAACTGAAGCCGTCGGCCATGATGACCGCTATTTCTGCTGTCACCAGCACAGAGCCCCGAAAACCCATGCCATCAGCGACGACACCGAATAAGCCACCAGGCTTCTCGGCCACGCAGGAGGTCTGAGCATGCCGGTGCGCCAGCACATCCCACACAACGATTCCCGTACCGAACTGAAAAGTGACGGGATGGAGCGGGCCTGGCGGCCGCTGCATTACCTGAACCTCTACCGCATCACCCTCGCCGCACTATTCGTCAGCAGCATTTTCCTGGGGAAAAACCTACCTTTGCTGGGCAGTGAAGATGCCGGCCTTTTCAAACTGGTCAGCATCACCTACCTGGCGCTGGCACTGGTATCGAGTTTTGTTATTCATGGGCGCTGGCTGAGCTTTCATCTCATCACCTTCAGCCTGGCGATGGTGGACATCATCGCCCTGACCTTGCTGATGCGCGCCAGCGGCGGCAT
>JAADHZ010000007.1 GCA_013151575.1 Gammaproteobacteria bacterium | reverse complement strand
AGATCCCCTGCTTTCCCCCGTAGGGCGTATGCGGTATTAGCTCCGGTTTCCCGGAGTTGTCCCCCACTACATGGGCAGATTCCTAAGTATTACTCACCCGTCCGCCACTCGTCAGCAAGAGAGCAAGCTCTCTCCTGTTACCGTTCGACTTGCATGTGTTAGGCATGCCGCCAGCGTTCAATCTGAGCCATGATCAAACTCTTCAGTTTAAGTTTTTGGTCACATTTTCATCCGAAGATGAAGGAGCGACCAAACCTTGCGCTGATAAAGATGATCCAAGCTCAGTTAATTCTCAATGAATTTACTGACTTGGTGTCACTTACATCAACAGTTTTCGTACATCGAACCGTCGACACAAGTGCCCACACAAATTACCTAATCTATCTTGTTAAAGAGCAACTTTACTCAGCGCGGAGTAAAGATGGACGATTGTAACATCATCCCGAGCCGCCTGTCAACCGTTTGCGACCCACCATCTTGTCGGTGACCTTGTTGGGTCACTCGAACGAGGCGCAAATTATACAGCGAATCTCGTTTGCGTCAAGCCTTTTTTGTCGGCCTCATCATGCGCTTCCGCATAAAACTCGGCCAGGCTTTCCGCCCTGCCAACCCCCGAAAGAGCTAGCCGGTAAGGAGCGCGTATTCTACGTTCTCCTCCGATTTCGTCAAGCCTTTTTTGACTTCTTTTTTACCGGTGTTTCCACTCTCAAAAAAGCGTCATGCTTGCCGTATCGACTCACTGACTAGGTCAGCGAGCGGCGCATTATACATGCTGATACGGCGCCGTCAACACTTTCCTGCACAACCCTGACACAAGCGGATAATCACCGTGTGCTACACTGCGCGATTATCCTGTTTGGCGTAACGTCTATAAGCATCTATATAGCTTTCGCTCAGGCACACCGTGAACCTCTTTATATCCGCGAGTCCATTTCGGAAATGAATCACACGCACACTGCTCGCGTCCGCGAAATCCCTTACAACTACACTTCCTTCTCTGATAAGGAAATTGTGATCCGGTTTCTCGGTGAATCGCACTGGGAGATTCTCAACACCTTGCGTGGCTCCCGTAAAACGGGGCGTTCGGCGCGGATGCTGTTTGAGGTTCTCGGCGATCTGTGGGTAGTCACCCGTAACCCCTTTATTTATGACGACCTGCTGAAAAACCCCAAACGACGTGCATCGCTGATTGATGCACTACATCATAGAGTGAAGCAAATCGTGCATCGCTCCGATGAAAACCCGCTGGCCCTCAAACTCGTGAGTGCCACCCGCGAAGCCATTAGCACATTCGAGACCTGCTTCAATAACGAACAAAACTTACGCCGCAAGGCTTTGCACCGCTTTGCCCGTATCACCCGTCGCGACAACATCAACTTCGGAGGCCTGGCCCGAGTCAGCCACGTCACCGACGCCTCCGACTGGCGGGTGGAATATCCCTTCGCGGTGCTTACCCCGGATTCCGAGGAAGAAATGGCTAAGGTGGTGCAAACTTGCGTGGAGTTAGGGCTTGGCATTATCCCACGCGGCGGCGGCACCGGTTACACCGGTGGCGCTGTGCCATTGCGGCAGCACTGCGTGGTCGTCAACACCGAAAAACTCGATGCCCTTGGCTCCGTTGCCATGCGTTCACTGCATGGAGTCGAACACTCTGTGCCTACCATCCAGGTGGAGGCCGGAGTGGTCACCCGCCGGGTTGCGGAACGTGCCGAGGCCGACGGTTATGTGTTCGCGGTGGACCCTACTTCACAGGATGCCTCCTGTATCGGTGGCAATATCGCGATGAATGCCGGTGGGAAAAAGGCGGTGTTGTGGGGCACCACACTGGACAATCTTGTGTCCTGGCGCATGGTCACACCCGATGCTGGCTGGCTGGAGGTCGAGCGCCTCAACCACAACTTAGGCAAGATACACGAGCAGGCGCTGGCGGAGTTTCGCGTGTCACGTTACGCCGCCGATGGCAAAACCCAGGTCGGCGAACCTACACTATTACAGATTCCCGGCACCGAGCTGCGCAAGCAGGGTCTGGGCAAAGACGTCACTAATAAATTCCTTGGCGGCCTGCCGGGGGTACAAAAAGAAGGCTGCGACGGGCTCATTACCTCAGCGGTGTTCGTACTGCATCGCATGCCCACACACATTCGCACGGTGTGCTTGGAATTTTTCGGTGCGGACCTGCGCCGCGCAGTGCCCGCCATCGTGGAAACCAAGGACTACCTCGATGCCGCCGACGGCATTCAACTCGCTGGCATGGAACACCTCGACGAGCGCTACGTGCGCGCGGTGAAATACAGCACCAAAGCCGCCCGCCGCGAGTCGCCAAAAATGGTACTGCTGGTAGACGTGGCTGGCGATGACGAGAACCAGGTCGCCGAAGCCGCCTCCGCTGTGGTGCGCATGGCCAACGCCCGCGATGCCGAGGGATTTATCGCGGTGAGTCCCGAGGCCCGCCACCGCTTCTGGCTGGACCGCGCGCGCACCGCCGCCATCGCCGCCCACACCAACGCCTTCAAAATCAACGAGGACGTGGTGATTCCGCTGGCGCGGCTGGGCGACTACAGCGAAACCATCGAACGCATTAACATTGAATATTCCACCCGCAACAAATTACGTACCCTGGACGCCGTGCTGGAATATCTCAACGGCGACCTGCCCGAACATCGACAGGGCATGGACTTTGAGCCCAGCGCCGAGAACGATGCCATTTTCGCTGCCAAAAAGACCGCCGCACAGGCGCAGCTCACCACCAGTCGCGCCCTCTGGACTACACTGCTAGACAATCTCGACACCCCAACCAGCAGCCAGAATGAATTAATCACTGCACTACAAAAAGAAACCGGACAGAACGCGCAAACTGATGCGCAGGCCGCTGACACCCTGTTCCACCGCCTGCAACGACGCGACCTTCGCATCTCGTACCGCGCCAGCGTGGAACGACCACTAAAGGATATTTTTTCCGGCCGGGAACTACAGGGAGTACGGGAACGGCTCGACGCCATCCACCGCGAATTCCGCGCCAGCCGGTTGTTCGTCGCCACCCACATGCACGCCGGTGACGGCAACGTGCACACCAACATCCCGGTGCACTCCAACGACTACCACATGCTGCACGAGGCAGAACGCGTGGTGGAACGCATCATGGCCGTCGCCAAAGACCTCGGCGGCGTGGTGTCCGGCGAACACGGCATCGGCATCACCAAGATGCAATTCCTCGACGAGGCCACCGTGGAAGCCTTCACCCGCTACAAAAAAGAGGTGGACCCACAGGAACACTTCAACCCCGGTAAACTGCTGGCGGGCTCCGGGCTACACAACGCCTACACCCCTTCGCTACGATTGCTACAACAGGAAGCGCTGATTCTCGAAGCCAGCGAACTGGGCGGCCTCAACGACGACATCAAAAACTGCGTGCGCTGCGGAAAATGCAAACCCGTCTGCACCACCCACATACCGCGCGCGAATCTGCTGTATTCGCCACGCAACAAAATCCTCGCCACCGGACTGATCATCGAAGCCTTTTTGTACGAAGAGCAAACCCGGCGCGGCATCTCCCTGCGCCACTTCGACGAGATGAACGACGTCGCCGACCACTGCACCGTATGCCACAAATGCCTCAGCCCCTGCCCGGTGGACATCGACTTCGGCGACGTTTCCGTGCGCATGCGCAACCTGCTGAAGAACTTCGGCAAACGCCGCACCGGCCTGGGCACTCGCGCCTCCATGGCCTATCTCAATGCCAGCGATCCGCGCACCATCAAACTGATGTACAAGGGCCTGCTACAGTGGGGTTTCCGCGGCCAGCGCTTTGCCCACCAGTGGGCCAAAAAACTCAAGCTGGTGAGCAACTTCACCAGCGACGCCAGCGACATCAAACAGCGCCCCGTCTCCACCACCGGCAAAATGTCTGCCCGGTCGCAAATCGTGAATTTCGTGCGCAAACCGCTGCCCGCGCGGCTGCCCGACCAGCCCCTGCGCAGGACCCTGGGCCTGGAAGATGACAAAAACATCCCCATTCTGCGTGACGCCAGCAAAGTGGATGAAAACAGCGACGCGGTATTTTATTTCCCCGGCTGCGGTTCCGAACGCCTGTTCAGTCAGATTGGACTGGCGACCCTAGCCATGCTGTATGAGACCGGCGCGCAAACTGTATTGCCACCCGGTTACCTGTGTTGCGGTTATCCGCAGACCTCCAGCGGCGACACCAAAAAAGGCCAGCAAATCTCGGTCAGCAACCAGGTGCTGTTTCATCGCATCGCCAACACGCTGAACTACATGGACATCAAAACCGTGATCGTGTCCTGCGGCACCTGCATGGACCAATTGCAAAAATACCGTTTCCAGCAAATTTTCCCCGGCTGCCGGCTGCTGGACATTCACGAATACTTGCTGGAAAAAGGCGTCACGCTGGATGGCACGCAGGGCACTCAGTACCTGTACCACGACCCCTGCCACAGCCCGATGAAAACTTACGCTCCATTGAAAGTAGCCACCGAACTCATGGGCAAAGAGGTGTTGCTGTCCGAACGCTGCTGCGGCGAGGCCGGCACCTTCGCGGTGTCGCGCCCGGACATCGCCACCCAAGTGCGCTACCGCAAGCAGGAAGAACTGCACATCGGCATCGAGCAACTCACCGGCGCTAAAAAAGCCAAGGCCGGTAACATCAAAATGCTCACCGCCTGCCCCGCCTGCCAGCAAGGTCTATCGCGTTACAGCGACGACACTGGGCTCGCCACTGATTACATTGTGGTGGAGCTGGCGCGCAACCGGCTAGGAGAAAACTGGCAACAAACATTCATAGCCAACATCAACCGGGGCGGCATTGAACGGGTGCTGCTGTAGCCCGAACTCCGTCTTGGAGTAACACGCAGCCCTTTGAACAATCTAAAAAAGCACCCACGACACGGATACCGCAACATGCCGCACTGGTTTACGAACAGGTTTACAAACAAACCCAGCCGCAAAAACACGCTGACGGACACGCGCCCAAAACAATCCACACGTTTTCGCGCCGTGACGACGACATTGCTGTTATTCGGCACGCTACTCGGCCTCGACGGCTGTAGCACCATCACCTCATCAGCCTCTTCGCAGTTGGCGGAAAATGTCACCCGTGGTCTGTTGTCGCAAGACGACCTCACCATCGCTCGCCTGGGCACACCGGCCTATCTCGTGCTGATCGACGGGCTCATCGAATCCAACCCTGGAAACACCGGCATGCTCACCGCTGGCGCAGAACTGTACGGCGCCTACACTGGTGCCTTTGTTAACGATGCGACACGCCGTAAACGCTTGACCCAAAAGGCTCTCGATTACAGCCGCCGCGCCCTGTGCCTGCAAATGCCCAGCAGCTGCAACATGCACCGATTGCCCTATTCTGTATTTTTGCCCCTGCTCAAAACCGTGAGCGAAGAACATGTCGGCACGCTGTACCGTTACGCCGTCAGCTGGATCGGTTGGATACAGGCCCATCGCGCCAACCTCGCCGCTGTGGCCGAGTTGCCCAAGGCGCAATCGGCGCTGGAGCAGGTGCTGGTGCTGGACGAGGACTATAAACAGGGCGATGCCCACATGTACCTGGGGGTATTGCACAGCCTGATCCCTCCCAGCCTCGGCGGCAAACACGACATTGCCAGGAAACATTTTGAGCGGGCCTTCGAGCTGTCCGGAGGGCGTAATCTAATGGCGCAGGTTTTGTACGCCGAACACTACGCGCGCATGAATTTCAACCGGCCCCTGCACGACAAGCTGCTCACTGCCGTCACCACCGCCGACCCCCACCAGCCCGGCTACACCCTGTCCAACGTGCTGGCGCAGGAACGAGCGCAAACCTTACTTGCCAGTGCCGATGATTTTTTCTAAAACATCCGGTTTCGATTTCCCCACCACCTCATTTTGTGAGACATTTCCCGACTGACTTAATTTTCTCACTAAAGCCAAGCGCACCATGAACACACACTCACATGCCACACGCACCGCAGCCCAACTACTGGCGCTGCTGATTTTTGCCATCGGACTGCCGACAACCGCCCTTTCCGCCGTCACCCTGAAGATCGCCACGGTCTCCCCCGACGGCGCCACTTGGATGGTGAAAATGCGTGAGGGGGCAAAAGAGATAAAAAAACGCACTAGCAACCGCGTACGCTTCAAATTTTACCCCGGCGGGGTCATGGGTAACGATGCCAGCGTGCTGCGCAAAATCCGCATCGGACAATTGCAAGGCGGCGCCATTACCGGTGGCGCGCTCAGAAAAATCGTGCCGGACACTCAGCTGTACCAACTGCCTTTTCTGTTCAATTCACAAGCCGAAGTGGACGCCGTACGCGCGCAGACGGACTCGCAACTGATTAAAAAGCTGGCATCCAAGGGCTGGATCACTTTCGGTTTCGCTGGCGGCGGTTTCGCCTATTTCATGTCCAACCATCCGATCTCCAGCGTTGGCGACCTGCGAAAACAGCGGGTCTGGCTGCCGGTGGGCGACAAAGTCAACCGCCGGGTATTCGACGAGGCCGATATTTCCCCCATCCCACTGCCGGTGAGCGATGTGATGACCAGCCTGCAAACGGGGCTCATCGACACCGTCGCGGTGTCGCCGGTGGTGGCCATTTCCCTGCAATGGCACACCAAGTTCAACTACGTGATGCAAACCCCGGCCAGTTATATTTACGCCCTGCTGGCCATCAACAAGCGAGCCTTCAAGCGCATTAAACCCGCAGACCAGGCCATCGTGCGCGAGGTCATGGCCCGGGTGTTTAACGACATCGACAAACAAAACCGTATCAGTGACCAGCAGGCCACCGAGGTCATGAAACAGCAGGGCATTCAGTTTGTGAATATCGCGGATACCGACCTGGCCGAATGGAAACGCATCGCCGCCAAGGCCCGTGATCACATGATCCGCAATGGCAACTACAGCAGCGAATTCGTCGACGCCATCAACCACGGTTTGCAGGATTTCCGCCAACCCGGCCAGCATGCCCGAGCCAGTCCCTGAGGTATGAGCAACCCCCAACCCCAAAACCGCCTTCTGTGTGGTGTCGAACTCGTGGAAGACAGTATCGTGGTGCTGCTGTTTGCCGCCATTGTGGTTATCGCGCTGTTGCAGATCATTCTGCGAAATTTGTTTGACGGCGGCTTTAGCTGGGCCACCCCGGCACTGGGTATTTTGCTGCTGTGGCTCACTCTCAGTGGCGCTGTGGTGGCGGCACGCAAAGGCAACCACATCGCCATCAACGTGCTGTCGCACAATTTGTCACCGTATCAGGAATGCCTGGTCCGCACCGTCACCAACGTGTTCACCGCTTTCATCTGCGCAGTCATCGCCTACTACAGCGTGCTTTTTGTGCAAATGGATTACGAAATGGAAAGCACCCTGTTCGCCGACGTGCCCGCCTGGGTGGGTGAGCTGATTCTGCCGATCAGCTTTTCATTGCTGGCGGTGCGCTACGGCATCGCGGCCGTGGACCAGGCCCACAAACTCAAACGGCGGTAAGCATTATGGGTATCGTGGTGGGACTGCTGTTGCTGGTGATCGCTCTGCTGGGCACGCCGCTGTTTGCCATCATAGCTTCCAGCGCGCTGTTTTCGTATCACAGCAGCGACATCGACCTCACCGCCATTGCCATCGAGATCTTTCGCATCGCCGACTCGCCGGTGCTGATCTCCATCCCCATGTTCACCTTCGCCGGTTACCTGCTAAGTGAAAGCAATGCCTCGCAGCGCCTTGCCACCCTCACCCGCACCTTATTCGGCTGGATGCCAGCGGGGTTGGCCATCGTCACCATCGTGGCCTGCGCCTTTTTCACTGGGCTCACCGGTGCCTCGGGCGTCACCATCATCGCCCTCGGCGCGTTGCTGTACCCGGCACTGCGGCAAATGAATTACGGTGACCGCTTCAGCTTGGGACTGGTTACCACCTCCGGCAGTCTGGGGCTGCTGTTCCCCCCGTCGGTGGCGCTGATCCTGTACGGCATCACCGCCCAGCAGATGGACTTGGACATCCCCGTGAGCATCGACCAGATGTTCCTCGCCGGACTGCTACCCGGCGGGCTGATGTTGATTTTACTCACGGCGTGGAGCCTGTGGGCCACGCGCGACTTCGACATTCCCAAGTCCGATTTTTCCCGTCGCGAGGCCTTGGCCGCGATCAAGGATGCAGCCTGGGAAATTCCATTCCCGTTCGTGGTGCTAGGCGGCATTTACTCCGGCTTTTTCGCCATCTCCGAGGCCGCTGCCGTGTCCGTAGCCTACGCAATGCTGGTGGAAGTATTCATCAAGCGAGAAATCGGATTCAAAAAACTGTTCACCGTGACCCGCGATGCGATGGTGTTGGTGGGCGGCATCATGCTGATTCTCGCGGTGTCCATGGCCTCCACCAATGCCATGATCGACGCCGAGATCCCTACTCGGCTGTTCGAGTTCACCCAGAGCCACATCGACAGCCCGCTGACCTTTTTGATCTTGCTCAATCTATTCCTGCTGGCGCTGGGCATGATTCTCGACATCTTCTCCGCCATCGTCATCGTGGTGCCGCTGATCCTGCCGGTGGCGATGCAATACGGCATTCACCCCGTGCATCTGGGTATTATTTTTCTCGCCAACATGCAGGTGGGCTACAGCACTCCGCCCATCGGTATGAACCTGTTCATCGCCAGCTATCGCTTCAACAAACCTATCACCGAACTCTACCGCGCCAGCGTGCCCTTTATTTTGGTGCTACTGCTGGCGGTGCTCATTATCACTTATTGGCCAGGTTTGAGCCTGGCCCTGCTGTAAACGAACCGGTACCCTAGCACCCATGCATCCCGAGAAACAAAACGAAGACAACGACGACATCAGCAAGTCCCAGCGCAAGCGGGACATGCATACGCTACAAGCCCTGGGGCAACAACTGGTGGAATTGCCCAAAGAGCAATTCGAAAAAATCACCCTGGAGGAAGTCCTGTACGACGCCATCCTGGCGGCACGGCGCATCCATCAGCACGGTGCCCGCAAGCGACAATTGCAGTACATTGGCAAGCTCATGCGCGGCCTCGACGCCGAACCCATTCAGGAACAGCTGGACACGCTGATGGGCCACTCCAAACGCGCGGCCCAGACCCTGCATCATTTGGAACGTTGGCGAGATCGCCTACTGGAAGAAGGCGATGGAGCGTTGACTGAGTTACTCAATGAACACTCACAGGCCGACCGTCAGTACCTGCGTCAACTGATTCGCAATGCCCAGAAGGAAAGCCACGCCAACAAACCGCCGAAGTCGGCACGGACCCTGTTCAAGTACCTGCGGGAACTGACGGAGCCCGTTTCAGAAAATTGATATGCCATACCGCGTTTGAATTCAGCTTTCCGAAATGCGGGATGCCTTTTCTGGCAAAAGGGAATCAATGCGGCAACCACAAAAGACGCGTAACTTTTTGGGTCCGCGGGAAGGATTCGTTAGGTTTTTTGCTGCTGGATAAATTTTTTCCATATCTCATCCAGGCTCGCTCCATATATAGAAGAAAAAGATTTTTCGAAGTCTTTTCCCTCTTCAACCGACAGCAATAACGCCTTGAACTTCATCGCATCTACATCATGAAAATATTCAATAAACAGTGAAGCTTGACGATAAAACATATTTGGCTTTAAACCATAAGAGCTTGCTGTTTTAGCAAAGAGTAAATTTCCACTTAGATCCGGCGTAAAAAATAACCCAAGAGCAATAGCCCTTCTTGCTTCGTCCGGTGTTACTTTGCTTGCACCTTCGCCGTGAGAGATATAGGTAGCCAACCCTTCTTGAAACCAAGAAGGGTATCTCGAATGCCAGACAAGCATACCAAGCTGTTGTTCCATATGAAGATGGGAAAGCTCGTGAATTAACGCTTCTTTACGCGGTTGGAAATTCTTTGGGGCCAAGAATAACCTTTCATTCAACACACACCCTGCGGCTCTCCGCTCTACACAATAAGCGGTAAAGCTTTCTACGGAGTTACAAGTGTGGATGGTGACAGGTTTTGTGAATTTTTTATATTGACCTCGTTCAACAGATTCAATAGCAGCATCAAGCTTCTCCGCAATAATCTCAGCAAACTTTTCAGCACCTGCTTCATAAACTACACGTTTATCTTTTTCTAAGGTAATGAAGCGATCTGTTGATTTATTCATCGCAGCCACCGCTTTAACGGCAGTGCAGGAACTGAGGGATAAAACCAGACAGATTAAGATGATGATTTGATTCATACCGTAACCTTAGAGCCTAGCGCGCGATGAACATTAAAAAAGCCAGGCCTGCCTCCCAAAGGAGCAGGGCCTGGCCTTTTTATATCTGCCATGCTGAAGAATTCACTACTCAAATGGCGATAAGGCGCTCAACAAAAAGCGCAGCCATTCAGAAAATATTTAGCCTTGATGTGGCCCTGGTTAGCCGCAGCCTGAAACCATTTAGCCGCCAGTTTTTTACTCCTACGAACACCTCGCCCTCTTTTATAAAGTTCCCCCAGACGAAACTGGGCTTCTGCATGCCCCAGCTCCGCCGCTTGGCGATACCAATCTGCGGCTTTGCTGTAATCACGGGATACGCCTATCCCCTGGTGGTAAACATCACCTTGCTGAAAAAATGACTCAGCCTCTGCTTTTTTGGCTTCCGGGCTAATCGCTTTTGAGACGGGGCTGGCGGGCGCATCAAATACCGTTTCCTTGCCTGATTGCAGGGCGGCCAGCACCATTTTTGCATCCTGGTAGTCACGCCGGGCCGCCAACTCCAGCCATTTCAATGCGGTGGTTTTGTCTCGTTTGACCCCGTCTCCATTCAAGTACAAAAGCGCAATTTTGTACTGAGAATCCGGGTCGAGGATATCAGCGCTATCGTCAAAATCGGCATCTGCCAATACCATTGATGGAAAAACAGCCAGCGTCAGAATAGCAAGGCCTATCGTCAGGGGTATCCAATTGTTATTACGGCACATATCGCTATCAACTCACGGTAGGCTTCGTTCCGGCAGCGGGTAAATCGGGGCAGTCATCGCCAGTTCGATGCATATTTGCGCCCAAATCCCGCTTATGGGGAGGGCAATTCCGGTATCGGAACCGGGGAAATAATCTTGAATATTTTTCTGCATTGCCAGCCAATGGTGCGATGAATCAAGATATCGCTGAACACTGGAGCTTGCGGTGCTCCAGCACGGGAAAGCTGCGCCGGGCGGACTCCAGGAATTTTTGATCCACCTCGGCGATCACAAAACCCGAGCCACTGGGCAGGAAATCGAGCACTGCCCCCCAGGGATCAACAATCATGCTGTCACCAAAGGTCTCGCGACCATTAACATGATAACCCCCTTGCGCAGCCGCTACCACGTAACACAGGTTTTCCACTGCACGGGCGCGTACCAGAACCTCCCAATGAGCCTTGCCGGTGATGGAGGTAAAGGCGGAGGGCAGGGCGAAAATTTGCACCCCCCGATCCACCATTTGGCGAAACAGCTCCGGGAAACGCAAGTCATAACACACCGCCAGCCCCAGACGACCAAAGGGGGTATCCACCACCACAATTTGATCACCGGGTTCGATGGTTTCCGACTCAGTGTAGCGTTCGTCGCTGTCGGTGAGGTGCACGTCAAACAGGTGAATTTTATCGTAACGGGCGACACGTTGCCCTTGGTCATCAAACAGCAGGCAGGCACCGCGCACTTTTTTTTCATCGTCCGCTACCACAGGCACGGTGCCCCCCACCAGCCAGACGCCGTGTTTAGCCGCCTGCTCGGACAGGAATTCCTGGATGGGCCCGGTACCTTCAGGCTCGCTGACCTTGAGTTTGTCCACCTCGGACATGCCCATAATGGCAAAATTTTCCGGCAACACCACCATGCCTGCACCTTCCTCGGCAGCCATGGATATCAGGCGTGCTGCCTCGATAAGGTTGGCGCTTACATTGGGGCCGGATGCCATTTGCACAGCGGCGATTTTCGTCATTACGTTACCTTGCTAAGAGTGCTTGCTGATCGTTGTTATTATAGTGCTTTTCAGGCCAACATATCCCAAGGATACGGGCCGCCGGGAGCATACCACCTCGACCGGTCGGCCAACAGCCACAGCCTTGTCCAATATGAAATGAGTCTGAAGGGAGGGTCCTGTTTCTACGGCACAATTCATCAAGGGGTTTGGACAAACAAAAGCGGGGTTATCACATCAACTCCGTCGATGAAGAGACTCAGCTTGAGGTCGTGTGTAGCGTTGAGAAAATCAGCAAACGCTACCTCATCCCCACCCTGGAACAGCTACCGGAAACCTTCTCTTTGCACAATACTTGGTTTTTCACTCCGGCAACGGCTCGAAATACATCAACAAACGGGTGAACAGGGAATGCGAATATAATCGACAGGATTTATGAATAATAGGTAAAAAAGTCTGAAGCAGTACCGGGATAGCCGAGCCTGCCACAGCAGCGCATAATTCGGCTTTTGCCCTCATTTGCGGGAGCCAGCATCACGCTGGATATTTTCATATATGAACACAACAGAACACCCCTTTGCACAATATATCCGCATTCTCGGCAAGGGCAAAAATGGCTCGCGTCCGCTGACCCAGGATGAAGCTTTCGACGCCTTTCGCATGATTTTGGCGGATGAAGTCCTGCCCGAACAGCTGGGCGCCTTCTTGATGTTGATGCGCGTCAAGGAAGAAACACCAGAAGAACTGGCCGGTTTTATTCGCGCAGTCAAACAAACATTAGTCATTCCCAAAAACGGTCCCGAAGTCCATCTGGACTGGTCCAGCTACGCAGGCAAGCGTCGACATCTGCCATGGTTTATCCTGTCCACCCTGCTACTGGCACAAAACGGCATCAACACCTTCATGCACGGTGCCAGCGGCCACACCGCCGGACGTTTGTACACTAAAGACGTGCTGACCACGCTGGGCATTACCCCCTGCACTTCCTTGCAAGAATCTGCAGACCGCATTCGCGACACCGGTTTTGCCTATCTGGATTTGGCGCACCTGAGCCCGACATTGCACAAGATTATAGAAATGCGCCCCATCCTCGGCCTGCGTTCACCGGTACACACCATTTCACGCATGCTAAACCCGTTCAATGCGCATTATATGATGCAGGGTATTTTTCACCCCGGCTACCGGCCCCTACACCAGGAAGCTGCCCTGTTATTGGAACAGCCCCATCTGGCCGTAATAAAAGGCGATGGCGGTGAAATCGAACGTGACCCGGATGCGCCTTGTCTCGTGCTAAGCGTGAATAATGGAGAGATGAGTGACGAAGAATGGCCAGCCATGTTTGGCAAGCGCCACGTTAAAGACGTCAAACTGGATGTACAACGCTTGCGCGCAGTGTGGCTGGGTGAAGACGATGACGAATACGGCATCGGCGCCGTCATCGGCACCACTGCCATCACCCTGAAAATGATGGGACGTGCGGACAACGCAGGCTCGGCCGAGGCACAGACCAAGGCCATGTGGAAAACCCGTGATAAAGGTTACTTTGGCGCTATGGCCGAATCAAAATAATACGTTGCTGAGGAATATGGCATGTTGATTCATGCAACAACGCCGATGAGAACATTCTCTGACTAAACAACAGATACCCGTGCAAAGCGCCGTTTACCTACCTGATACACATGCTGCGTACCGACGGCAATAACCCGTTTGTTATCTTCGATGCGCTCACCATCAATACGCACCGCACCCTGTTTGAGCATACGCATGGCATCGGATGTGCTTTTCACCAGGTCTGCGGCTTTCAGCAAATGGGTAATGGTCAGGCCGCCATCCTGCGCGACCAGTTCCAGCTCCGGCATGTTGTCAGGCATCGCGCCTTTTTGGAAACGGGCGATGAAGGATTCTTTGGCCTTGTGCGCGGCGGCTTGATCATGAAAACGGGTGACAATTTCTTCACATAATAAAAATTTGATGTCGCGCGGATTGACGCCTTCTTCAACCTGTTGTTTGAAGGCGGCGATTTCACTCATGGGCCGGAAGCTAAGCAACTCGAAGTAGCGCCACATGAGTTGATCAGAAATAGACATGAGTTTGCCGAATATTTCTTCCGCCGGTTCGTCGATACCAATG
The DNA here is from genome assembly GCA_013151575.1 of Gammaproteobacteria bacterium. Taxonomy (GTDB): domain Bacteria; phylum Pseudomonadota; class Gammaproteobacteria; order SZUA-152; family SZUA-152; genus SZUA-152. The sequence continues at coordinate 6,918 of JAADHZ010000007.1, read as the reverse complement.
TAATTTCCCAATGATTTAGACATTTTCTGCACGCCGTCCAGCCCTTCCAGCAGCGGCATGGTGAGCACCACTTGCTGTTCCTGGCCGTACTGTTTTTGTAGCTCACGCCCCACCAGCAGGTTGAATTTTTGATCAGTGCCTCCCAGCTCTACATCGGCCCGCATGGCCACCGAGTCGTAACCCTGGATCAGCGGGTAGAGAAATTCATGAATGGCGATGGGTTGGCCACCTTTGTAACGCTTACTGAAATCGTCGCGCTCCAGCATGCGTGCGACGGTGTGCCTGGCGGCCAGCTGAATAAGCCCGACGCTGCCCATGTCGCTCATCCATTGTGAGTTGAACATCACCTGGGTTTTGTCCGGGTCGAGGATTTTGAAAATTTGCTGCTGGTAGGTTTTGGCATTGTCCGCCACGTCTTCAGGGGTGAGCGGCGGCCGAGTGGCGCTCTTGCCGGTGGGGTCACCGATCATGCCAGTGAAATCACCAATCAAAAACAGAATGTCGTGGCCCAGGTCCTGAAACTGTCGCAATTTGTTGATGAGCACCGTGTGGCCCAGGTGCAGGTCCGGTGCGGTGGGGTCGAAGCCTGCCTTGATACGCAAGGCTTTTCCGCGCGCCAATTTGATTCTGAGTTCCTTCTCAACAAGGATCTCCTCTGCACCGCGCTTGATGTGTTCCAGAGACTCATTCACTGCCGATACCATTTTTGCCGCTCCACGTGATTTTCACCAAAACCGTTCAGATGCACAAACGGCTGGCGATTATAGCGTAAGTACACGATTTTCAGGCAGCTTTTACCACCGGATACAGCCGCTAAAGACTCCTGCCCCCCTGCCGATACCTGACGCAAGATCGAACAGAACCTACAAGGATCAAGTAACCCATGGCCGTTCCCATCACCGTCGTCGACGACTCCAAGATATCGCGAAAAATGGTCATCCGGGCCCTCCCCAAAAACTGGTCCGTGGACATTACTCAGGCGGAAAATGGTGAAAAAGGGCTGGAGGCCTACCGGGAAGGCAAGGCCGAGGTGATGTTTCTGGACCTCACCATGCCGGTGATGGATGGTTATCAGGTGCTTGAGCATTTGCAAAAAGAACAACTGAATACTTTCGTGATCGTGATCTCTGCCGACATCCAACCCGAGGCTCAAGAGCGCGTCAAAAAGCTGGGAGCCATGGCCTTTATCAAAAAACCAGTCAAAACCGAAGATATTGAACACGTGCTCCGCGAGTACGGAATCGTCTAGATGGGAATTCAACCCTACACAGAAGACCAAAACGACGCCCTGCAAGAAGTGGTGAACATCGCCATGGGTCAAGCAGGTGATTCTCTGGCGCGCATCCTCGGCAATGGAGCTATCGGTGCCACGCATCCGGCTGGTCACGGTGAACGACGTCATCAATACCGTCACCGACATGGTGGACCACAATGCCGAGGTGTCTGCCGTGCGGCAGGCGTTTTCCAATTCACTGCGCGGCGAGGCCATTGTGATATTCGCCCAGCGAGGCGCCGACGACCTGGCTGATCTCATGGGTTATGACACTGACCTCGACGTCGCCGCCGAGCAGGAACTGTTGCTGGAAGTGGGCAATTTGCTGGTGGGCGCCATCATCAACGGCATCTCCGAAACCCTGGAAACCGACCTCAGTTTTTCCGCCCCGTCTTTGATGGCGGAACGCACCCCATTGGACAAAGTGCTGGTGCCCGAACAGCTATCGTGGTCTCACGCCCTGTTGATGGAAGTGAACTTCACGGTGGAGAATCGTGATTTCAAATGTCACCTACTCATGTTCATGACCGAAGATGCCATCGATACCCTGCGCAGCATCCTCGACGGCTTCATGGACGACATCTAGCCACCCGGTCCCTCCAAAAAGCCATGACTAACGAAAGCCACTCTTCCTTGTTGAACTTCATCGTGGACCGTGCCCACGTGGGTATTTTCGTGATTAATCGCGACCGCGAACTGGTCCTGTGGAACCAGTTTATGGAAATCCACAGCGAACAAAAAGCCGACACCGTCGTGGGAAAAAACCTCTTTGAGGCCTTCCCCGAGTTGCCGAAAAAATGGCTGGACCGGAAAATCGAAAGCGTTTACATCCTCAAGAATTTTTCCTTCACCTCCTGGGAACAACGCCCGTACCTGTTCAAATTCAGGCACAACCGCCCGGTAACCGGCGGCGTGGACTGCATGCGTCAGGACTGCACCCTAATGCCGGTGAAGGACGACAACGGCGAAGTACAGTACGTGTGCTTCACCCTGTTCGACACTACCGATACCAGCATTTATCAATTGCAGCTACAGGAACTCACCGAAAAACTACGGGAAATGAGCAACCGTGACGGCCTCACTCAACTCTTCAATCGTCGCTACATCGAAGAAAATTTGGACATGGAATTTCAGCGGGCCAAACGCTACAAACACCCGCTATCGGTCATTCTTTCGGACATCGATTTTTTCAAAAAAGTCAACGATACGCACGGCCACCTGGCCGGAGATGAGGTGCTGCGTATCGTTTCGCAACGCCTCCAAAATGGGCTGCGCAACGTAGACGTACTGGGACGTTATGGCGGAGAGGAATTCATGGTGGTGCTGCCGGACACCAGCCTGGAAGGCGCCCGGGTTCTCGCTGAGCGTTTACGTCAGGCCGTGGAGGAAACGCCTATTGAAGCCGAAGGAGCCAGCCTGAATGTCACGGTCAGCCTCGGTATTACCGAGTTGCGCGAGGCAACGGCAGGCTATCAGCAGCTGATCGCAGAGGCGGATACCGGGCTTTATCAATCCAAGGAAAACGGTCGCAACTGCGTCACCATTTTCGCCCCACCCCGGTAACACTCACCGCAAACGCCACACCACTTGACGGCCCGAGCGGTTCCACCCACGCGGCACATGTTTTATGATGCCGTGGTCGGCTGGCGGCAACAATTGAAAATGAAGTTACGGTTTGCCACCTAAGCCATACAAAATTCAGACATTTCACTTCATTGACTAAGACCGGTGGCCGAGATATAACGGGGCAGACGCGGCGCGTCGACGCGTGCAACGACCGGTCAATCCCAGGATTTATGCCTCATCGAACACAGCATCCGTCGATCATGACCCGGGACTACAAACCCGATGCCCCCCATGACCGGCAGCCATTCCGAAAATCTCTGCCTAACTGTGTCCGCTGGCTGGGGCTGGCCGCCACGCTTTTTTTACTTGTAAGCATTTTTTTTCTGATGCCCGACAACGCCAAAGCCACCCGAACCGACACCCTCACCACCAGCGAACTCAGCGCCGCCGTCCAAGCCGCCAGCAAAACCATTAAACCCGGCCAACGCGTCACCCTGCCGCTGGCCATCCCCGGTGGACACAAAACTCTCGCCGAGCCGGAAGTCGAAGCACAGGAGCCCGCTCTGCCCTGGTCCACCATCACCGTAAAAAGTGGTGACAACCTCGCGCTGATTTTCGCCCGTCAGAAACTGAGCCCTCAGCAACTGGATCACCTGATGCGCGCTGATAAAGCGCTCGCCCTGCTAAAACGCCTGATGCCGGGCCAGCAATTACGCTTCCAGCTCAGTGACGCCGAAGGGCAAAACAAACAATTACAGCAGCTGGAATACCGCATCGACGCCCTCAACACCCTGCGCATCACCCGCCAGGCCGACGGCCGTTTCGTCGTGAAAAAAGAAACCCGCGAGCTGGAGCCTCGCGTCACCAACGCCTCCGGCCTCATCGAATCCTCCCTGTTTCTGGCTGGCCAAGCAGCGGGCCTGTCGGATAACCTGATTATGGAACTGGCTGGCATCTTCGGCTGGGACGTGGACTTCGCGCTGGATATCCGCAGCGGCGACCGCTTCACGGTGGTGTACGAAGAGCTATTCCTCGACGGCGAAAAACAGCGCGACGGCAACATCATCGCCGCCGAGTTCACCAATCGCGGCAAGACCTTCCGCGCCCTGCGTTACACCGACGCCAAGGGCCGCGCCGACTACTACTCACCAGACGGCCGCAGCATGCGCAAAGCCTTCCTGCGCACCCCAGTGGACTTCACCCGCATCAGCTCACGTTTCGGCAAGCGCTACCACCCCACGCTGAAAAAACGCAAAAACCACCACGGCGTGGATTACGCCGCACCACGCGGCACCCCCATCAAGGCCTCCGGTGACGGCAAACTGCTGTTTGTGGGCCGCAAGGGAGGTTACGGTAAAACAGTGATCATTCAGCATGGCGGCAAATACAGCACCCTGTACGCTCACATGTCGCGCATCAAACCAGGCATGCGCCGTGGCAAACGCGTGCGTCAAGGCCAGACCATCGGCTACGTGGGCAGCACCGGACGTTCCACCGGACCACATCTGCATTACGAATTCCGCGTCAATGGTGTACACCGCAACCCGCTCACCGTGCGCCTACCAGATGCCGCCCCCATTCGTGCCGAATACAAACCCGATTTCCTCAACAAATCTCGTAAACTGGTGGCCCTGCTCGATGTACTGCAACGCAGCACGGTGGCACTCAATGACAAAGGGAAGTAACAAAACAATTGGGGAAAACCAAAACTTAGGCGCTGCTCGTCATTACCAGGAGCCCTTGTGCGGCCCCGTTAGCCTTTCATCGTCCCGCTGGAAGTTGGCATAAGGAATGTGCCTCCTTATTTCACCTTTATTTCATACATAACCATAGAGAAAAGGAAAGCAAATGAAAGTTGAAAACATACTCCAGACTATTGGCAATACACCACACGTCAGAATCAATCGGTTATTTGATAATAAAAATGAAATATGGATGAAGCTAGAACGTGGAAACCCAGGGGGCAGCATTAAAGACCGAATCGCTCTGGCAATGATCAATGATGCTGAAAAAAAGGGAAAGCTAAAAAGTGACACTGTTATCATTGAACCAACATCAGGGAACACAGGAATTGGTCTAGCGATGGTGGCTGCTATTCGGGGTTATCGCCTGATATTAACAATGCCGGAATCCATGTCGTTGGAACGACGTCGTTATATGGCTGCTTTAGGTGCCGAGCTTGTTTTGACGCCGAAAGAAAAAGGCATGGGCGGTGCGATTGAAAAAGCCAATGAATTATTATCAGAAAACAGCAATAGTTGGATGCCTGAGCAATTCAGCAATCAGGAAAATGTAGAGATACATAAAAAAACCACTGCACAGGAAATCATCAATGACTTTCCTGAAGGACTGGATTATCTCATTACGGGCGTTGGCACCGGCGGACACATTACAGGCTGCGCAGAAGTTTTAAAAAAGGCGTTTCCGGCACTTAAAGTTTTCGCCGTAGAACCTGCGGCATCACCGATTCTCAGCGGAGGTGAAAAAGGTCCACATCCTATTCAGGGTATAGGGGCGGGCTTTATTCCTGCAATACTGAATACGGAAATACTCGATGGCGTCATTACCGTAGAACATCCGGCAGCCTTTGAATATGCAAGCCGCTGTGTAAAGGAAGAAGGGATATTTGTTGGCATATCTTCCGGTGCATCGTTAGCCGCCATTGCCTCAAAAATTGACGACTTTCCTGCAGGGAGTCGGATTCTTACTTTTTGTTATGATTCTGGAGAAAGATATTTGTCGGTTGATGGTTTGTTTGATTAATAAAACACCCAGGATTAAAAGGACGCGCCACCAATGCCATTAAGTTAAGAAATGTATGCCTGTTTTTTTATCCGTCAAGTCAGCATTGGGCAGCCAGTGCCCATGGAGAATTGAGGTTTAGAGGTTCAGTGTGTACCACAGAATATGGAAACAAAAAAACATAGTGTTTGTCACGCAGAGGTCGCAGAGACACAGAGGCGCAGAGGTTTTGGTGTTTTCTCTGTGTCTTTGCGTCTCTGTGGCCTCTGTGTTTACAAGCATCAGACCTGATAAAGCGACAGACTTCTAGGCAGCCCTGGTTTTTGGCCGGGTGCGCTTAACTTAAATGGCATTGGATAGCACGCCCTTTTTCCGTTATACCTAAAAAAGGTGCCACGTAAATGATTAAGGGTAGCTGCATGTGTGGGGAAGTGACATATGCCATTCATGGAAAAGTTGGTGAGATCACTCATTGTCATTGCACCACATGTCGAAAAGCGCATGGTTCTGCTTTTTCATCCGTAGCTGCCATACAAATAGATGATTTTGAGTTCACATCAGGTGAAAGCCTGATTAAGTGTTACCCGTCATCACCTGATAAAGTTAGGTGCTTTTGTTCAAACTGCGGTTCACACATATATGCCCACAGAGAAAATCAAACACATTACATACTTCGTTTAGGAACATTAGATGACGACCCCATCGTTAAACCTACAAATCATATTTGGGTTAGCCTGAAGGCACCTTGGTATGAAATAGAAAAAGATTGCAAATTACCACAATTCAAAGAATGGCCTGACGACAGGTAAAAAAGTGGTGGCTACTCATCCCAATCTTCCCAATCAATTGACTCAACTACCGTCTACTAAAATAGGTGGGTTAGCGCATTCGGTGCTGATGACTAAAGTCATCAACCTCGTACCATCATAAACGCGCATGAGTCAAAACATTAAAATCAAAGCCACCGTCTAAAGACGGTGGCTTTTACCAAATTACTGGGAAATAACTTCCGTCTCTGTTAAAGCTTAAAAATTGGTTTTATTCGTCCCGAATAAAGGTTATGGCTTATTGCTTAACTTGATGGCATTGGGGACGTGCCCTATCGTTCGAGTCCGCATCAATTAATACCCGCTCTACGCCCAGAAAATAACCGATAAACTATAGGCATAACAATAATCACCAGGGGAATTTGCACCAGCAACCCGGAAATGATGGCCACGGCCAGCGGTTGCTGCATGGCGGAACCCCCCCCTGTGTCAGGATAGTTGTCGCCTCAGTTGAAATACTTAACTGATCAGCGGGGGCGGAAAAGGGTTTGAAATGACGCATTATTCGGA
>JAADHZ010000147.1 GCA_013151575.1 Gammaproteobacteria bacterium | reverse complement strand
ACGCCCGGCATTATCTGGATCACCTCGACCCGGAATACCTGCGCTATTATTTTGCCGCCAAACTCACCAGCCGCATTGATGACCTCGACCTCAACTTCGACGATTTTATTGCACGGGTGAATTCAGACCTCGTCGGCAAAGTGGTCAACATCGCCAGCCGCTGTGCCGGTTTCATCAGCAAAAAATGTGAGGGAAAATTATCCGCCCAATGCAGTGAGCCAGACCTGTATCAACGCTTCGTGGACGCCGGTGAACCTATCGCTGAGCTGTACGAAAGCCGCGAATTCAGCCACGCGATGCGCGAAATCATGGCGTTGGCCGATCTTGCCAATCAGTACATCGACGAACAAAAGCCGTGGGTGCTGGCCAAAGATGAAACCACCGCCGGGCAGGCACAGGCCGTGTACAGCATGGGCGTGAACCTGTTTCGCGTGCTGATGACTTACCTCAAACCCGTGCTGCCGGTGATGGCGGAAAAGGCTGAGGCGTTTTTAAATATCGACGCCCTGCACTGGAATAGCTGTGCCGAACCGCTCACCAATCACAGCATCAAAAAATTCAAACCGCTGATGACCCGCGTCGAGCAGGACAAAATCGATGCCGTACTGGCCGATGCGCAAAAGACATTGGCCGCAGAACTTGCCGCCAAACCCGCGACCAAACAAGAGACCCACAACATGGACCCCATCGCCGACACCATTCAATACGACGACTTCGCCAAAATCGACCTGCGCATCGTGCGTATCGCCAAGGCCGAACACGTGGAAGGCGCCGATAAACTGCTGCGACTCACCCTGGATCTCGGCGATGAAACCCGCAACGTCTTCGCGGGCATCAAAAGTGCCTATGCACCGGAAGACCTGGAAGGCAAACTCACCGTTATGGTGGCTAACCTCGCGCCCCGCAAAATGCGCTTCGGCCTCTCCGAAGGCATGGTGCTAGCCGCCGGACCGGGCGGCAAGGATTTATGGATACTGGAACCAAGCGAAGGTGCGCGGCCGGGCATGCGGGTGAAATAAAACCCCAAAGCCATAGATTAAACTGGGCTTGCGAAACCCAATTTTGGGCGTGTTAGACCCATGCTGCATGAATCACAGTGTGAAAAATATTTCCCACACATAGCAGCATATGCAAGGCTTCCTATTTTCCATGACTACGGAATGAACTCGGTGAGCTGATGGCCAAGCAGAAGCAGCTCATTAACGTACTGGAAGTTGCCAGATTCGAGGGGCATCTTCCCGGGACAGACAGATATCCTGGACGCCTCCTTTCGTCGCCAAATTCTCTACACAACCTGTCGGTAACGCGCATGCTGCTGGGTTGATGGGAAAGCGACAATACTGATAAATAATGCGCAGCAACAGCTTTTGGCTGGGCTAAATGGTAAGCGCTGGGGCGTGCATCACCCCGGTGTATTTTTTCCACCCAACGCGAATCCCCGAGGCTGGCGTATTCCATGTTAATGGCGGCCAGCCCGGTGCTGATGACTTCGCCATGTATTGTCCCTCAAAAACAACTTGTGCATTTAAGCCAGCGTCTCTCCCGTTTGTTCCCATTTTCCCACGCTAACGCGCTGATTGCCGGAGAGGTCATTTTCAGTGCAAATGTGTTGGTAGCCCTGCGTTGATAATAACGCCTGCACGGCTGTGCCCTGATCGTAGCCGTGTTCCAGCAACAGCCAGCCCGGCGACGTTAGGTGCGCGTGAGCCTCGCGAGCGATGTGACGCAGGTCGCTGAGGCCGTCGGGTTGTGATTGCAAGGCGTTGGAGGGTTCAAAGCGCAGGTCGCCGCGCGCCAGGTGCGGGTCAGCGGGGTGTACGTAGGGTGGGTTGGAAACGATGAGTTGAAATGGGGGCTGCCCCAGTGGCGCGCACCAGGGGCCTTCGGCGAAGTCTATGTTAGGGATGTCCAGCCGCTGCGCGTTATCGCGCGCGACGGCCAGCGCGGCGATGGAAACGTCAGTGGCGAGCACCCGGCAACGAGGCCGCTCCCGTGCGATGGCCAGGGCGATGGCCCCGCTGCCGGTGCCTAGGTCCGCAATACGCCAAGCGGCGTCTGTGGGTATCCGTTCCAGCGCCAGCTCTACCAGTCGCTCGGTTTCCGGGCGGGGGATCAGCGTGTCCGGCGTCACGCGCAGCTCCATGTCCCAGAAGGCGCGGCTGCCGGTGAGATAGGCGATGGGTTCGCCCCGGGCGCGGCGCGCGATGAGCTGCTGAAAGTGTGTTTGCTGTTCGGGGCTAAGGTTGCGTTCGGGCCAGGTTCGCAGGTAGGTGCGATTTTTTTCGCAGACCAAGGCCAGCAGTATTTCGCTGTCGAGGCGGGAGGATTCACTGCTGGCGGCGAGGGTCTGTTGGGCGTGTTGCAGTGCCTGTTGAATGGTAGGGTCGGGCATCGGTGAGGCGGGGAAAAGTTTAGTCCCCAAGCTCCGCCAGTTGTTGGATCTGATGTTCGTTCACCAACGGTTCGATAACCTGGTCGAGTTCGCCCTGGGTGATTTCATCGAGCTTGTACAAGGTCAGGTTGATGCGGTGGTCGGTGATGCGCCCTTGGGGGTAGTTGTAAGTGCGGATGCGGCCGGAACGGTCACCGGTGCCCACCAATGATTTGCGGGTGGCGGCTTGTTCGGCGTCCTGTTTTTCCTTTTCCGCCGCATACAGTCTGGACTGTAACAGGGACATGGCGCGGGCGCGGTTCTTATGCTGCGAGCGCTCATCCTGGCATTCCACCACCACGCCGGTGGGCAGGTGGGTGAGGCGGATGGCGGAGTCGGTTTTGTTGACGTGCTGGCCACCGGCACCAGAGGCGCGAAATGTGTCCACCTTGAGGTCGGCGGGTTTGATGTCGATTTGCTCGACGTCGGCCAGCTCGGGCATGACCGCGACGGTGCAGGCACTGGTGTGAATGCGGCCCTGGGATTCGGTTTCCGGAACCCGCTGCACGCGGTGGCCACCAGATTCAAACTTGAGTCGCGAATAGGCTCCTGCACCGATGACGCGCACCACGATCTCTTTGTAGCCGCCGTGTTCACCCTGGTTTTCGCTGACGATTTCCGTCTGCCAGCGACGGTTTTCCGCGTAGCGCGAATACATGCGAAACAGGTCACCGGCGAACAGGGCTGCTTCGTCGCCACCGGTACCGGCGCGGATTTCGAGGAAGGTGTTGGCGTTGTCGTTGGGGTCGGTGGGCAGCAGCAGTTTTTGCAACTCCTGCTCCAGAGTCGCCTGGGTGTTTTGAGCTGCGCGGCGCTCTTCCTCGCCCATCTCCCGCATTTCCGGGTCGTCGTCCTGCATCATGGCCTCGGCGGTGGCGATGTCTTCCCCGGCGCTAAGGTAGCGCTGAAAACACTGCACCACAGGCTCCAGTTGTGCGTATTCCTTGGACAGGTCGCGGAACCGGTTCTGGTCACCCATGACGCCGGGGTCGGACAGCAGGTGGCTGATTTCTTCCAGCCGATCGACGAGGTTTTCAAGATTGCTTTGAATGGATGGTTTCATGGTGGGGTCATTGTGTGCCGGTGTGGAGCGGCGGCTGGTTGAGCGATTCGAAAAGAGATGGCGTGGCCTTGTCGGGCCGGGGGAAGGCAAGACTAGCTAAAGGTCGTGATCCTTGAGGTCAAAAATTTCGCGTGCGGCGTCGAAAATATCGTGGCGATCGTCGTAGCCAGCCTGTTTGAGCTGCACGCTGGGGGTGTGAATCAGCTTGTTGGTGAGGCGGTTGGCCAGTTCGGCCATGACCTGCTCCGCATCTTTGCCCGATTGCAGTAACTGCACGGCGCGTTCCAATTCGCTGTCCCGTTGGGTTTCGGCGTTTTCGCGCACCGCCCGGATGGTGGACACGGCATTGAGCGAGCGCAGCCAATGCATGAAGTGTGACACTTCGGTATCGATGATTTCTTCCGCCTGTTGCGCGGCTTCCTGTCGCGAGCGCAGGCCTTCCTGGATGATGCCTTGTAGATCATCGACGGTGTAGAGGTACACATCATCCAGCTTGCTGACTTCCGGCTCGATGTCGCGCGGCACGGCGATGTCCACCATCAGCATGGGTTTATGCTTGCGCGCCTTGAGGGCGCTTTCAACACTGCCCTTGCCCAGCACCGGCAATGGGCTGGCGGTGGAGGAAATAACGATGTCGGCCTCCGCCAGATGTTGGGTGATCTCCGGCAGAGAAATGGCGTAACCACCGAATTCCTCCGCCAGGGTGCGGGCATTATCTACCGTGCGATTGGCGATAATCATGCGCCCTAGGCCGTTCTGGTGCAGGTGACGGGCGGCCAGTTCGATGGTTTCGCCAGCGCCGATCAGCAGCGCGGTGTGCTGGCCGAAGTCGCTGAATATCTGCTTGGCAAGGCTCACCGCTGCGAAGGCCACGGATACCGCGCTGGCACCGATGGCGGTGTCGGTGCGCACTTGTTTGGCCACAGAGAACGTGTGCTGGAACAGGCGATCCAATTGCCCGCCCATGGTCCCGGCTTGACTGGCGGTGGAGTAGGCTTCTTTTATTTGGCCCAAAATCTGCGGCTCGCCCAGCACCAGCGAGTCTAAACCACTGGCCACGCGCAACATGTGGCGCACGGCCTCCTGGTCTGGATGCTGGAAAATATAGGGCTCGATGTCGTGCTTTTTGAGCTTGTGATATTCTCGAAACCAATCAACAATGATGCCGCTGCTTTTCGGGTCAACGCCGCAATACAGCTCGGTGCGGTTGCAGGTGGAGACGATAGCCGCTTCTTGAACCTGGGGCTGCGCTACCAGGTCTTGCAGGGCACTACCCAATTGTCCGGGAGAAAACGCAACGCGTTCCCGGATATCAACAGGGGCTGTTTTGTGATTGATACCAAAGGCTAGGAGAGACATAGGACTCTACGAATAGGACTCTACGAAAATGAAGTAGCAAGCGCCAAATTTTGAGCGAACTGGCGCCTGAATACAAGTCGGCATTTTATTCATAGTAGCTATAGCGGCGGAATTTGCATTTTCAAAAATTTATCAGGTCTTCCCGCGTCTAGCCGAAACAGTTGGCATAGAATGCGTGGTTTGATGAATCAGGGCACTCTCAGGTGGTTTTGGGTGTCAACCAGAACGAAAGATGTGGCGTGTATAAAAATGGAGTGGCCGATGCCCAGAGTAAGCTTATTTATTTTCTTGTTGGTCGCAGCGCTGTTAACAGCGGGCTGCGCCGTTGCGCCCAAGCAGCCGTTGTCGGCGCAAGTCCAGGTGACTGTTTCGCCGATGGAAACGCCGCCGACGGCGGATTTCACCCCGGAGGTTTTGTATCAGCTACTGGTGGCGGAGCTGGCGGGCCAACGCGGACAGCTGGATATCGCGGCAAGCAGTTATTTGGCTGCCGCCAAGGCATCACAGGATGCCGGTGTGGCGGGGCGCGCGGCACGTTTCGCGGTGTTTTCCCGACGTTTGCAAGCGGCATTGGAGGCCGCCCAGTTGTGGGTGGCGCTGGCACCGTCAAACCCACAGGCTCGTTACACGCTGGCGCCGCTGCTGCTAGCCTTTGGCCGCGCCCCGGAGGCGGTGGTCCATTATGAAAAATTCATCAGCTTGACCTCGGCCCAACCGGATCAAAGTTTTGAGGTGATCGCCAACCAGCTATCGCAGGACAAAAACGCCGTCGCCGCCATGTCAGTGATGGACAAGTTGCTGGCGTCGCGAAAAGACAACCCAAAGGCTCTGCTGGCTCATAGTCGGCTGGCCATGCTTCAGGGGCAATTGGAGCAGGCGTTGAATTCTGTGGACAGCGTCCTGAAGCTGAAGGCCCACTGGGCACCCGCCGTGGTGCGGCGAGCGCGCATTCTTGCCTTGCAGGGTAAAAAGGACGTGGCCCTGGAATACCTCCAACAAGAGCGCGCCGGTAAGTTGGCGGACAACCCCATTGTGGGGCTGAGCTATGCTCGCCTGTTGTCGGAAACCCAACAGGTGAAAAAGGCGCGTGCCGCGTTTGAAGCCCTGGCCGAGCAGGCGCCGCGAAATGCGGAGGCCGTTTACGGTGCTGGCGTGCTGGCGTTGCAATTGGGCGATCTACCCAAAGCAGAGCAGCGTCTGAAGCAGGTATTGGGCCTGCGGCAACGGACGCTGGAAGCCAGTTATTACCTGGGGCGCGTCTATGAGCTGGAAAAAAATGCCCAACAGGCGCTGAATTATTATTTTTCCGTACGCCACGGCAATTTGTACTTCAACGCCCAGGTGCGGGCCGCCAACCTGCTGGCAACATCGGGCCAGCTGAAAGAGGGGCTTAATCACTTGCGCACGATCCGGGCGTCCAACGATCAGGAGCAGGTGCAATTGTCGCTGGTGGAGGGCGAGCTACTGCGTAAGGCGGGAAAATATACCGAGGCGCTGGCGCTGTACACCCAAAAGCTGGAGCAAAAACCCGATGATACCGCGCTGCGTTACGCCCGTGCTTTGCTTGCCGAGAAACTCAACAAACTGGCGCTGGCGGAAAAAGACCTGCGTGCCATCATCGACCGCGAACCCGCCAATGCCCAGGCCCTCAACGCCCTGGGATATACCCTGGCAGATCGCACCGACCGTTTCGACGAAGCCTTGGGCCTTATTCAGCGCGCCTTGAAAGTGGAACCCAAAGACGCCGCCATTATCGACAGCCTTGGCTGGGTGCAATACCGCATGGGCAACCATGAGAAGGCTGTTGAATATTTGCGCCGTGCGCTGGAGCTGATCAAAGACCCAGAGATAGCCGCTCACCTCGGTGAGGTACTATGGAAAATGGGCAAGAAAAAAGTTGCGCTGGACGTCTGGGAAGAATTTCTTGAGCAATTTCCCAAACACCGCGCGCTGCTGGATACCATGAAGCGATTCGGGTTGTGACCCGTGATCCCGCGCCCGTTTTACATATTGTCACAATGGCTCTGCTCAGCGTCTTGCTGGGCGCCTGCGCGACCACTCCCACGCTGACCCCGGAAGCCAGTGAAGCCTGGCAGCGCCAGCAACAGTCAATCGCCCGGCTGGAAGGTTGGTCGCTGGTGGCTCGCATGGTACTCAGCTCGGACGACGATGCTTGGAACGGAAAACTGTGGTGGCAGCAAGGTTCCGACCGCTACCGAATCCGCTTCAGCGCCCCATTTGGCCAGGGAGGCATCGAGCTGGATGGCGACGCCCAAGGAGTGGAAATGCGCATTGCCGGTGGCCAGACCTTCCATGCCGTCGACGCCGAGACCCTCATGTACAAACAGCTGGGCTGGTATCTACCGCTGAGTGGGCTTCGCTACTGGGTGACCGGCGTGCCGGAGCCTCGCTCTCACGCGGACTTTTATCTGGATTCCTCGGGACAGCTAACCCGCCTGGATCAGGCTGGATGGGAAATGCGTTACCCCGCTTACCGACGAGTGGGCGACCTCCAGTTGCCGCGCAAAGTGTTTATGGAAAGCGATGAACTCAGCCTGCGACTGGTGATTGACCGCTGGGAACCCGTGGTGCCCGGCGGACCTGAAGGCGGCGCTTGACGAATCGCGCTTGTTTATCGAAAAGAATTTTTTTCTCATGGATGACCCTCACATTCCTGCACGACACATCTGGCCCGCACCGGCCAAGCTCAACCTGTTTTTGCACATTACTGGCAGGCGGGCGGATGGTTTCCACGAGCTGCAAACCGTTTTCCAGTTTCTTGATATCGGCGACGAGCTGCAATTCGAGGCGCGCACCGATGCCGAAATACGTCGCATTACCCCGGTCCCGGGGGTCGCGGAGGCCGATGATTTGGTGGTGCGCGCCGCCCGCTTGCTGCAAAACCACAGCGGCTATGCACAAGGGGTCAATATCAGCATCAACAAACGCCTGCCCATGGGCGGCGGGCTGGGTGGCGGCAGTTCCGACGCCGCGACCACGCTGGTGGCGTTGAATCAGCTTTGGGGTCTGGGGTTTTCCGACGACGAGCTGGCTGGGTTGGGGCTGCGCCTGGGGGCCGATGTTCCGGTATTCGTGCGCGGGCGGGCCGCCTGGGCCGAAGGGGTGGGTGAACGCCTGCAACCGGTGGAATTGCCCGAGCCGTGGTTCGTGGTGCTGGTGCCGAACGTTCACGTCTCCACGGTACAATTGTTCGGCGATCCGCAATTGACACGCGATGCCCCAGCCATCAAAATACGCGATTTCCTTGCATCGCCTCACGACGGCGCGCGGTTTAGGAACGTTTTCGAACCGATAGTGCGGGCCAAATACCGCGAAATAGATGCGGCGCTGGTGTGGCTGTCCGAGCACGGAGGGGCAGCCAAACTCACCGGCACCGGGGGTTGTGTCTTCGCTCCCTTCGAAAACGAGGCCGCAGCGCGTAAAGTGGCATCACAGGCGAAAGGCCAGTGGAACAGCATGGTCGCGCGCGGCTGTAACCGTTCGCCGTTGTACCGGAGCGAACAGCTACCAGACGATTAACAGATCGGCCCCGAAGGGGTTCGACGTGCAGGACATACCGAAGTATCCCGCCATGACGGGGTTCGGAAAAAAGAGTTTATTGGGGCGTCGCCAAGCGGTAAGGCACTGGGTTTTGATCTCAGTATGCGCAGGTTCGAATCCTGCCGCCCCAGCCATAGTTGAAAACAGCAACCGGAAACAGGGAGCTGGTGTTACCAGCGGTTGCGCAAATAGTGATTTATTCCTGAGAGGTGTAGTGTGTCTGATGGTCGCATGATGGTGTTCTCCGGTAACGCCAATCCGCAACTGGCGCAATCGGTTGTCGGCTATCTCAATGTTTCCCTTGGTAAAGCCTCGGTGGGGAAATTCAGTGATGGCGAGGTGCAACTTGAGATCATGGAGAACGTGCGTGGCCGGGATGTGTTTGTCATCCAGCCTACCTGCGCACCCACCAATGATAATCTCATGGAATTGTTGGTGATGATCGATGCCCTACGACGGGCTTCAGCCTATCGCATTACGGCAGTCATCCCCTATTTTGGCTACTCCCGCCAGGACCGGCGCGCGCGTTCGGCGCGCGTGCCGCTGACGGCGAAGCTGGTGGCCGACATGATCGTCAAGGCTGGCGCCGACCGCGTGCTGACGGTGGATTTGCACGCCGATCAGGCGCAGGGGTTTTTCGACAAACCCGTGGACAACATCTATGCCTCGCCGGTGTTGCTGGGCGATATCTGGCGCCAGGAATACCCAAAATTGATCGTGGTGTCACCGGATGTGGGTGGCGTAGTGCGGGCGCGGGCCATCGCCAAGCGGCTCGACGATGCCGACTTGGCCATCATCGACAAACGTCGCCCCAAGCCTAATGTGGCGAAGGTGATGAATATTATCGGTGATGTTGACGGCCGCACCTGCGTGCTGGTGGATGATCTGGTCGATACTGCTGGCACCCTGTGTCAGGCCGCCAAGGCATTGAAAGAAAAAGGCGCTGCCAAAGTAGTGGCCTATTGTACGCACCCGGTATTATCCGGTGCCGCATTGGACAACATCTCCGGCTCTGAACTGGACGAGTTGGTGGTGACCGACACCATTCCGCTGAGTGCAAAGGTGGCGCAGTGCGGCCAGATCCGTCAGCTGTCTATCGCCGAATTATTGGCCGAGACCATGCGTCGCATCAGCAACGAGGAGTCAGTCAGCTCCCTGTTTATGGATTAATTATTATGGTTAGCCTGGGGTTTATTATACCGGGACTGACGGTAACCACGCCGCCTTTGGTCGCGAAGGCGGGTGACCAAGGCTGCATCTGTTGACACGGATTGCAGCCATTTTTGATAGATAGAAACTGGAGAAAGATCATGCAAGAAGATTTTAATGTTGTCGCCGAAATCCGGGCTGACGTGGGGAAGGGTGCGAGCCGCCGCCTGCGTCGTACCGGCAAAGTTCCGGCTGTTATCTACGGTTCCGGCAAAGAGCCCTTGTCGCTGACGGTGGCGCACAATACCTTGATGCATCACCTGGAACACGAAGCTTTTTATTCGCACATCCTCACCGTAACGGTGGACGGTAAGGCAGAGAAAGCCGTGTTGAAAGACCTGCAACGCCATCCGGCCAAGCCCACCATATTGCACGTGGATTTTCTGCGCGTGGGTGATGACGACGTGATTCACATGCACGTGCCCCTTCACTTCCTTAATGAAGAAGCCTGTGTGGGCGTCAAGGCTGGTGGTTTGGTGTCGCATCTGATGACCAGTGTCGATGTAGCCTGTAAGGCCAAGGACCTGCCGGAATTCATCGCCGTGGACATTGTCGCTCTGGACGTGGGTGCCTCCCTGCATCTGTCCGACATCGAACTGCCCGGCGGCGTGAGCCTTCCTGCCCTTGCTCAAGGTGCGGATCACGATCTGCCGGTGGTGAGCATCCACACCCCGCGTGGTGGTGCTTCCGAAGACGGCGAGGATGAGGATGAGGCTGCGGTGGAAGGCGACGACGCTTAGTATCGTCCCCAAAACTTCATCTTTTCGACAGGAAAGCCGACGTTGACGTCGTCTGTTCAACTTATTGTCGGCCTGGGCAATCCCGGGCCAAAATATGAACAAACGCGACACAACGTCGGTTTTGTTTTTTTGGACGAGCTGGCGCGCGCCAAAGGCGCGACCTTTCGTGTTGAAAACAAGTTTCACGGCGACGTGTGCAAATTGCCGATCAATGGCCGTGATGTCTGGCTGCTCAAACCCACCACCTTCATGAACTTGAGCGGAAAAGCACTGGCGGCGCTGGCACGTTTTTACAAAATCGCGCCCGAAGCCGTGCTGGTGGTGCATGACGAGCTGGATATCCCCCCCGGACAATTACGCTTAAAACAGGGCGGTGGGCACGGTGGACACAACGGTCTGCGTGACATTATCAGCCAACTAGGCAGTCGTGATTTTCATCGGTTGCGGGTGGGCATCGGCCACCCCGGAGACAGTCGGGACGTTTCCAATTACGTGCTCACTCGGGCCTCAGGTGATGATCAAATCGCCATTGATAATGCCCTTGATGATGCATTGCGGGAACTGCCGCGCATACTGGAAGGCAACTGGCAAAAGGCCATGAACCATTTACACAGCCGAAAATAACACGGTGGCGACATGCCTGACATAGCGAAAACGGACAAAATGAGAGACTACATCCATGGGATTTAAATGCGGCATTGTTGGTTTACCCAACGTCGGAAAATCCACCCTGTTCAACGCCCTTACCAAGGCGGGTATTCAGGCGGCTAATTACCCCTTCTGCACTATCGAGCCCAACGTCGGCATAGTACCGGTGCCGGACCCGCGTCTCGATGCACTGGCCGAGATCGTCCAACCCGAACGTGTGCTGCCCACCACCATCGAATTCGTGGACATCGCCGGGCTGGTGGCCGGTGCTGCCCAGGGCGAAGGGCTGGGCAACCAGTTTCTCGCCAACATTCGCGAAACCGATGCCATCGCCCATGTCGTGCGCTGTTTCGAGGACGATGATGTCGTGCACGTTGCCGGTCGGGTAAACCCGCTGGATGACATTGAGGTCATTAACACCGAACTGGCCCTGGCCGACCTGGAATCCATCGACAAAGCTGTTCATCGAGTCAGCAAGGTGGCGCGCACCGGCGACAAAGAAGCTAAAACCAGGCTGGAACTGCTGGAGCGGGTCAAGGCAGAACTGGACCAGGGCCGCCCGGTGCGAGCCATGGGACTGGACGACGAGCAACGGGACGCCCTGCGCGAATTTTTCCTGCTCACCGCCAAACCCACGCTCTATATCGCCAACGTCGACGAGGATGGCATGAAAAATAACCCTCTACTGGACGCCGTGCACGATTTTGCGGCCAGCGAAGGAGCCAGCGTTGTGCCCGTGTGTGCCGCCATCGAATCCGAGCTGTCCGAGCTGGATGACGACGAACGCGATGAATTTTTACAGGAACTCGGGCTGGAAGAGCCGGGCCTCAATCGCGTAATCCGTGCTGGTTACAGCCTGCTCGACCTGCACACCTACTTCACTGCTGGGGTTAAAGAAGTGCGCGCCTGGACCGTAGCCGTGGGTGCCACTGCACCACAATCCGCCGCCGTCATTCACACCGATTTCGAAAAAGGCTTTATCCGCGCCGAAGTCATCGCTTACAACGATTTCATCGCAGGCAACGGCGAGCAGGGCGCCAAAGAAGCAGGAAAATGGCGCCTGGAAGGCAAAGACTATGTCACTCAGGACGGCGACGTAATGCACTTCCGCTTCAACGTCTGAGGTCAGGCGGGGATATTGGTGTAAACTTTAACGTCCAGCTTTATGTGGGGCGAGGTTTTAATGAGGAGCACGGTTTGAAACAATTTGATGGCACAACCATTCTTTCCGTGCGTCGCGGTGACACGGTGGTGGTCGGCGGCGACGGCCAGGTATCGCTGGGCAGCACAATCATGAAAGGCAACGCCCGCAAGGTGCGACGTTTGTATCACGAAAAGGTGATCGCCGGATTTGCTGGCGGCACCGCCGATGCCTTCACCCTGTTCGAGCGTTTCGAAGGCAAGCTGGAAAAACATCAGGGGAATCTGACTCGCGCCGCCGTAGAGCTGGCTAAAGACTGGCGCACCGACCGCATGTTGCGCCGGCTGGAGGCTCTGCTGTCAGTGGCTGACGCCACCACTTCACTGGTGATTTCCGGCAATGGTGATGTAATCGAGCCTGAACACGACGTGATTGCCATCGGTTCCGGTGGTTCCTTTGCCGAGGCCGCAGCCCGCGCGCTAATGCAAAACACCGAGCTGGGCGCGCGCGAGGTGTGTGAAAAATCGCTGACCATTGCCTCAGAAATATGTGTTTACACCAACAACCGTTTCACTATTGAGGAGTTGCGCGCCGACGATTGAGCGCCGCGTCAGTGAACCGGAACCGGTCCGCACCGTGTGTTTCTCCCGGTGGTCCATTCCCTTAAAAGTTATTCGAGAATAATCATGGCCAACACCCTGCCCGAATCCCAATCCCAAATGACCCCCCGTGAAATTGTTCAGGAACTGGACAAACACATCATCGGCCAGGCCGACGCCAAGCGCGCGGTGGCTATCGCCCTGCGCAACCGCTGGCGGCGCGCCCAAGTAGCCGATGAGCTGAAACACGAAATCACCCCAAAGAATATCCTGATGATCGGCCCCACCGGTGTGGGTAAAACCGAGATTGCGCGGCGTCTGGCCAAACTGGCCAATGCTCCTTTTGTGAAAGTGGAGGCCACCAAGTTTACCGAGGTGGGTTACGTGGGACGCGACGTGGAATCCATCATCCGCGACCTGATCGACATTTCGATCAAACTCACCCGCGAGGTGGAAATGAAAAAGGTACGCTTCCGCGCCGAAGAGGCCGCGGAAGAACGTATTCTGGATATCCTGCTGCGGCCCGCGCGGCCGGCTAATTTTGGTTTCGGCACTGACGAACCGGCGGAACCGGAAACTACCGACGAGTCGTCCACCCGGCAAAAATTCCGCAAAAAACTGCGCGAAGGGGATCTCGACGAACGGGAAATCGAAGTGGAACTCAGCGCCGGTGCCGTCGGTGTGGAAATCATGGCCCCACCCGGTATGGAAGAAATGACTAGCCAGCTACAGGGCCTGTTTCAGAACATGGGCAACAACCGTACCAAGACTCGTAAATTGCGCATCAAGGACGCCTTCAAACTGCTCACCGACGAAGAAGCGGGCAAGCTGCTTAACGAAGAAGACATCAAGCTGCGCGCAGTGGACAACGTGGAGCAGAATGGCATTGTGTTCCTCGATGAGATGGACAAAATCTGCAAACGTGGCGAAAGCTCGGGGCCGGACGTGTCCCGCGAAGGTGTGCAGCGCGACCTGCTGCCGCTGGTGGAAGGCTGCACTGTTTCCACCAAATATGGCATGGTGAAGACCGACCACATCCTGTTCATCGCTTCCGGCGCGTTCCATCTGTCCAAACCGTCGGATCTGATTCCCGAGCTGCAAGGTCGGCTGCCCATTCGCGTGGAACTGAGTGCCCTCAGCGTGGGGGACTTTGTGCGTATCCTCACCGAACCCGACGCCTCTCTCACCGAGCAATACACCGCCCTGCTGGGCACCGAGGGGGTGGGCCTGAGTTTTACCGACGACGGCATCGCACGTATCGCGGAAGTTGCCTGGCAGGTCAACGAACGCACCGAAAATATCGGCGCACGACGCCTGCACACGGTGATGGAGCGTCTGCTGGAAGAGATTTCCTTCAGCGCCGCCGATCAGAATAATGAACAAGTGGCGGTGAACGCCACCTACGTCGACCAGCATCTCGCCGAGTTGGCCAAAGATGAAGACCTAAGCCGTTACATCCTCTAGTTTGAAACTGGCCAAAATACAATCGCCGCCTTTTTGGGAAACCCCATGAGTTCCGCTCACAAACCCACTGACATTAACTTGCACCAAAAATCCCGCGTGCTGGAAATCGTTTTCGACGACGGCAGCTGCTTCGAGCTGCCTTGCGAATACCTGCGGGTTTACTCGCCGTCGGCCGAAGTGCAGGGTCACGGCCCCGGCCAGGAAACACTGCAAGTGGGCAAGGAAAACGTCAACATCAGCGACATCAAACCCGTGGGCAACTACGCGATCCAGCTGGACTTTGATGATGGGCACAACACCGGCATTTATTCCTGGGACACCCTCTACGTGCTGGGGCGGGACCGGGAAAGCCTGTGGGCGAAGTATCTGGAACGGCTGGAAACAGCGGGGCACCAGCGCAAGGCCTGATCTCCTTCGTAGGTAGCTCCATTGCGCGTTATGTACCCAAAAAATAAAAAATGATTGAATCAATAAATAATAAAAACCTAAATGAAGCTCTTCCTTTAATAAGGAAATATCAGGAATATTACGAAGTAACAAATATTGATGATGAGAAAAACAGAGAATTTTTTTCACAGTTTGGGCCGTTGTCTGATAAAGGTTGCCTTTTCGGGCATAGAAAAAATGGCCAATTAGTCGCCTTTGCAACAGTATATTTTAGTTATGCATCATCCATTATTAGCAAGGTGGCTATAATGAATGATTTGTACACCTTAAAAGAATATCGAAACTTGGGGATCGGTACTGAATTAATTAAGCATTGTGAAAAATATGCAAGGGAAAATGGTGCAGTTAGATTGCAATGGGTTACAGCCTCAGGTAACAAAATCGCACAATCAATTTATAAAAATTTAGGTGCTAAGCAAAGTTCATGGGAGTTTTTTACATATACAACATGAAAGAGGGTCAAGCGGGCTCGCATGGAGAACAATGATTTTTCGACCAATACGGGCCAGTAACGCGTGAATAATGATGACTGAATCAAAAACTGACGCCAACAACGATACCACCCATTTTGGCTACGAGCAGGTGCGCGAATCGGAAAAAGCCGGACGCGTCGCTGGCGTGTTTCACTCGGTCGCGCATAACTACGACCTGATGAACGATCTGATGTCCATGGGCGCGCATCGGCTGTGGAAACGCTTTACCATCGAAAAAAGTGGTGTGCGTGCTGGCAGCCGGGTGCTGGATATCGCCGGTGGCACGGGTGACTTGGCGGCCAAATTTTCTGCACTGGTGGGTGATGCTGGCAACGTGGTGCTGGCCGATATCAATGACGCCATGTTGAACGTGGGCCGCGAGCGTCTCGTTGACCGGGGTATCCTCGGCAACCTGGA
>JAADHZ010000116.1 GCA_013151575.1 Gammaproteobacteria bacterium | reverse complement strand
TTAGCCATGTGGAAGGGCATGGCGTGCAAGCTGAAAATGATCCGTTTCTTTCGGCGCGAGACAAGGTTGTCGGTTACACACCACGAGTGCGGGTGGAAATTTTATTGCAGGATGGTGATGTCGATTCGTTGCTTGATACGTTACGCAGTACAAGACAAGGTATTGCCGAACATGGCATTTACTGGGTGACGGCCGTTGAACAGAGCGGGTGTTTATAACGGAACCTTCTGTAGAAGTAACTGCCCACCCGCTGTTTTCGAGCGCATTGCCTCTGAGTGTATTAGCCCGCCGAAAAACCGTTTCCGACGATCTCCATTCATCGCACGCCTCCCTGCGTATTGTAGGTTTCACTCATGCAGTTATCACCGCGACCCACTGATATTTTTACAGCACTTTTTTGAGTTTATTTTTGTTCGATGTTATCGATTTGATAAGCCATTGATTTTTTAGATTTACTAAACTTCACCGCAAGAGAGGTGATCCTACGGGCAGGGTGCCTAAAAGTTCAACCGTAAAATACGGGTAATATTCGCACTTTTTTATTGCCTCGTTAACAACGTCATACCGGAGCGCCCCTGGTATGACGATATGACGTTAACGGGACAAACTGATTGAATGCACAGGAAAAGCCGCGATCAAACCTCCGGCGTGTGGCAGACCGCTTCGATATTATGGCCATCAAGATCGATCACAAAGGCGCCGTAATAGGTAGGATGATATTCCTCACGCAACCCCGGCCCGCCGTTGTCACGGCCACCGGCGGCGATGGCAGCAGCATAAAAATCCTGCACCTGCTGGCGGTTTTCTGCCGCAAAGGCGATGTGCATGGGGCTCTGCGCGGGGCCTCCTTCGCCGCACCAAAATTCGGGTTTTCCATCGCGGCCAAAACCGGTCCAGCCGTCGAACTCCATTAGTTTTTTGATTCTCAGTGGAGCCAGCGCCGCAACGTAAAATGCCTGGCTTTTTTCAGCGTTGGAAACGCTCATGCCAATGTGGTCGATGATCATCATGCTCTCCTTAATTCACTCTACCTACGGGGTCACTCGTTTAATTTTTCCTTTTCCCATTCCGAGGCCGAATCAACTGGCCACCATTTGCTCTGCTTCATCCACATCCACCGCCACTAGGCGGGAGACGCCAGGCTCGTGCATGGTGACGCCGTTGAGCTGATGAGCCATTTCCATGGTGATTTTGTTGTGGGTGATAACCACAAATTGCACTTTTTCGGACATTTCTTTCACCATACTGCAGAAACGGCTCACGTTGGCGTCGTCCAGCGGCGCATCGACTTCGTCGAGCATGCAGAATGGCGCGGGGTTAAGCTGGAAGATGGAGAACACCAGCGCCACGGCGGTGAGGGCTTTTTCACCACCGGACAACAGATGAATGGTGCTGTTGCGTTTACCCGGCGGACGCGCCATGACGGTTACACCGGTATCCAACAGGTCTTCACCAGTGAGCTCCAGATAGGCGTGCCCCCCGCCGAACAGGCGCGGGAACAGTTCCTTGAAACCAGCGTTAACGCGCTCGAAGGTTTCCTTGAAACGGGTGCGGGTTTCGCGATCAATTTTGCGAATGGCATTTTCCAGCGTTTCCAACGCCTCGGTGAGGTCGGCGAACTGGGAATCAAGGTACTCCTTGCGTTCGGCTTCGGTCTGGAATTCTTCGATGGCCGCCAGATTGATAGGTCCGAGACGCTGGATGCGCAAGCCGATGCGTTCGACCTGTTGCGCCCATTCAGCTTCGGTGGCGCCCTCGGGCAAAGTGTCGAACAAGGCCTCCAGGGTCATCTCACCCTCGCCCAGCTGTTCTTCCAGGGTGCGGCGTCGCACCTTGAATTCCTGCCAGGCCATGCGGGTCTGATCCAGTGAACTGCGGATTTCCTCTGCATCGCGTTCCACCTGATGGCGTTCGGCATCCTGGTTGCGCATGCCGTGTTCCAGCGCTTCGACCCGGGCACGGGCTTCGGCCAGCTGTTGTTCCACCACCAGGCGGTTTTCGAGCATCTCTTCCAGTTGGCGTTTCATTTCTGCCAGCGGGGCCTCGCTTTCGGCCAGCGCCGCTTGCAGAGTCTCACGGCGTTCGCCCACCTGTGCAAGCTGGCGTTCCATGCGTTCCAGGTTTTGCTGGGTAGCGCTTTGCTCAGTGCGCATGGTCTGGGTTTTCAGGCTGACGTCGTGAGCTGCCTCTCGGTCGCTGCGCGCCGTTTCACGGGCGCGGTCTAGCGCCGCGCGATATTCTTCACGTTGCAGAGAAAGCGTTTCTTTTTGCTCCGCCAGCACCTCCATTTGCGCCAGAGCTTCGGCTAGCCGGGCGCGGGCTTCGCGGGTGTCGGTCTGGTTTTGATCGGTGTGCTGGTCCAGCTCGGCGATTTCGCGGTCGATATTTTGGCTACGATTGCGCATTTGGTCCAACCGCGCCTGACGACCGCTCAGCTGCGCCTGTACGTCGGCCTGGGCGCGGGTGGCTTGGTGCAGTTCGCGCTGCACGGTCTCGCGTTCCGCTTCCAGTTGTTTGATCTGCTCCCGCCCCAGGCTAAGCTGTTCTTCCGCTTCGTTCACCCGGGCGCTGAGCTCTTCGATGCGGGCAGCGAGTTGCTTGAGTTCCTGCTCGCGCTGCAATACGCCGGCCTTTTCGTCGGCGTCGCGGGTAACGCGCAGCCAGTTGACGCCCATCCACAGGCCGTCGCGGGTGATCACGGATTCAGCGGCCGCCAACCGGGGACGCAGAGCCAGAGCCTGGTCCAGCGTGTCCACTGCGTAGACACCGGCCAGCACCGCGGCCAGCGGCCAGTCGCACTGCACCTGCGCGGTCAGGCTTGGGGCCAGATCGCCGCTGGCGGCAGCCGTGGCAACGCTGGTGTCGAACAGGGTCAGCGCTCCCCGTTCCAGCGCGGTCAGCGGCGCGGTCAGCGAATCCAGCCCGTCCACGCACACCGCTTCGAGATGAAAACCCAGTACGCATTCCACGGCCCGCTCCCAGCCGGGAGTGACGGCAATGTTCTGCGCCAGACGCTGTGCCTGCCCCAGGCCGTTGGCCGACAGCCATTGCGCCACGCCTCCTTCGGACTTGCCCCCGGTCTTGCCCAGCGCGGCCTGTTGCAGGACCTCCAGCGAGGCGTGACGCCCCTTAGCGGATTGCAGTTCGCTGCGCATGTCGTTGAGCTGCGCACCGGTTTGGTGATTGGTGTCGCGCACCGACTGAAGGGTTTCCAGATGTTGCTGTAAACGCTCCTGCAACTGCACGGCTTGCTCGCCCAGCTCCTCCACCTGCCCCTGGCGCTCAGCAATCTCCTGCTCTAGCCGGTCATGAGATTGGTGCTGCTGTTCTTCGCGCAGGCGCAGGATGCGCTGGTCATGCTGAATATGCTGCTGCTCAAAGCTCTGGATACGGGTGCGCTCCACCTCGGCGGTGCGCGCCGGTTCCGCCGAGCGCTGGTTGAATTCATCCCACCGTGCCTGCCAGTCGTGCATGGCCTGTTCGGCCTCCGCCAATGCGGCGCCGGAGGCTTCCTGCCGGGCCCCGGTTTCCACCTGCCGGGGTTGCAGTTCCGCTAGCATTTGCTCCAGCTCGTCGAGCTTGCGGCGGTCGGCGGTCTGGTGAGTCTCGGACTCGATCCAGCCTCGTTCGGCGGCCTGCAATTCCCGGCTTTGTTCGGCGCGGCGCTCGGTGCTGTGCTGGATGGACTGTTCCAGACGGGCGATGTCACCGCCCACACTATAGAAACGCCCCTGCACTTCGTTGAAGACCTCGGTAGCCTCCACATGCTGGTCCCGCTGCTGCTCCACGCCAGCCTCAATGGCGCGCTGGCGGGCCATTTTTTCCTCGAAAGCGGTTTCCTGCTCGCGGATCTGACGCTCTCTTTCACTGGCGTGGGTGTCCAAGTCGCGCCAGCGCAGGGCCGTCAGCTGGCCTTTGAGCAGCCGTTCCTCCTCTTTATATTCTTTGTATTTTTCCGCCGTTTTTGACTGTCGGTTGAGGCGATCCAGCTGCTTGCCTAGCTCATCACGCAGGTCTTCCAGCCTTTCCATGTTTTCCCGCGTGTGTCGAATGCGGGTCTCAGTCTCGCGGCGACGTTCCTTATATTTGGAGATGCCAGCGGCCTCTTCCAGAAATGCGCGCATATCCTCGGGGCGCGCCTCGATAAGGCGGGAGATGGTGCCCTGCTCAATAATGGAGTAACCACGAGGCCCCAACCCGGTGCCAAGAAAAATATCAGTGACATCGCGGCGACGGCAACGAGTGCCGTTGAGAAAATACTGCGACTGCCCATCGCGCGACACCGTGCGACGCACGGATATCTCGTTGTACTGGGCGAATTCTCCCTTGATGGTGCCATCGCTGTTGTCAAACAGCAGCTCCACCGTAGCCTGCCCCACCGGCTTGCGGGCGGTGGAACCGTTGAAGATCACGTCGGCCATGGAATCGCCGCGCAGGTGTTTGGCGGAGGATTCGCCCATCACCCAGCGCACCGCGTCGATGACGTTGGATTTACCACAGCCATTGGGGCCCACCACGCCAATCAAATTCGACGGCATGGGGATAGTAGTGGGGTCAACAAAAGATTTGAAGCCCGCGATTTTAATCTGACTCAAGCGCATGGTGGGGCAAGATACCGGAGCCTCGGCACGGGTACAAGATTGACATCACACGGTAACCGCATAATCTGCGAAGAACGTGAGAAAAAATGGCAATTCCGGTAAGGTACGCGCCACGATTCACGACCACACCGAGCCAGACATCATGCCCACCCAACCCAGCAAAGACCTCGACACCTTTCCCAACCCGCACCCGGAGCGCGACTACACCATTCGCATCGACATCCCGGAATTCACCTGCCTGTGCCCTAAAACCGGACAACCGGACTTCGCCACCTTCCAGCTCGACTACGTGGCGGACCGAGCCTGTATCGAACTGAAGGCGCTGAAGATGTACCTGTGGTCATTCCGCGACGAAGGCGCCTTTCACGAGGCCGTTACCAACCAGATTTTGGATGACTTAGCAGCCGCCTGCCAACCCCGTTTCATGCGTCTCACCGGCAAGTTCAACGTGCGCGGCGGCATTTACACCACGGTAATTGTGGAACACCGGGCTGAGGGTTGGCGGGCGGCTGATCGGGTCGAACTGCCGTAAATTTCGAGCATGGCGCAAAACACGGAAACACTGAGGGGGGTTGCGAACCCCCGTCAAAAACTCTTCATCGGCATCGACCTGGGCACCTCCGGCTGCCGGGCCGTGGCCATCAACACACAGGGTGCGGTGAAGGCTGAAGCCACCGCGCCCCTGCCAACCCCAACGCGTGATGGCCCACGAGTGCAACAACGACCGGACCTCTGGTGGCAAGCCACCTGCCAGTGTCTCGACCAGCTCGCCGTCGACATCGGCATCGAAACTGACACCATTAGCGCCATCGCAGTGGACGGCACCTCCGCCACCTTGCTGCTCACCAACGAGACCGGCAACCCACTGGGGCCTGCGTTGATATACAACGACGCCCGCGCCGGTGCTCAAGCTGAAGCCATCGCCCGCGTCGCCCCCGACGACAGCGCCACGCAAGGCCCCAGCTCGGCACTGGCCAAGCTGCTGTGGTTAAAGGACGCGGGCCAAACCGAACAGGCTGCCCACGTCGTGCATCAGGCTGACTGGATATCGTGGCATCTGCGCGGGGCCCGCACCGAACATCCTCCCACCAGCGATTTCAACAATGCCCTGAAAATGGGTTTTGACGCCCGTGCCTTGTGCTGGCCAACGTGGTTCAATCAGCTGGCTGTGCCCACCGCGCTGCTGCCGGAGGTGATCGCTCCTGGAACGCCCACCGGCACACTGACCCCGGCGTTGGCCGAACGGTTCGGATTCCCTGCGAACACCCGCATCATCGCCGGTACCACCGACAGCACCGCCTCGTTCCTCGCTACCGGAGCCCGCAAAGTCGGCGAAGCCGTCACCGCGCTGGGTTCCACGCTGGTGGTGAAAGTCATCGCGCGACAACCGGTGTTCGCAGCCAAATACGGTGTGTACAGCCAGCCGCTAATAGTGGACGGACGACAGCGCTGGCTGGTGGGCGGCGCATCCAACAGTGGTGGCGCGGTGCTGCGGCAGTTTTTCGATGATGAACAAATGCGGGCCCTGACACCGCAACTTCAGCCCGAAACCCCCACCGGGCTGAATTATTACCCCCTCCCCGCCCCCGGCGAGCGTTTTCCCGTGTGCGACCCATCGCTGGCACCTCGGCTAACACCGCGCCCGCCGGACGACAGAATCTTTTTTCAGGGCATACTGGAGGGCATCGCCCACATCGAGGCCCGAGCGTACCGCCTGCTCGCCGAACTGGGCGCGCCCTACCCCATCGCCGTGCGCAGCACCGGCGGTGGTGCGCACAATGTCCCATGGACACGGGTACGTGAACGGGCCCTGGCCGCACCGCAGGGAAACCCCATCATGGCCACTGCGCAGCACACCGAGGCCGCCTATGGCGCTGCACTGCTGGCGCGGCAAGGGGCCGACAAAAATATTTCTATCAACCGTCAAACGGACGTCAACTCATGAGCAATCCCTTCGCCGGTTTCGGCTATCTTATTCGCGGTTTCGGTCTGATTTTTCAGCCTGGGCTGCGGCGTTACGTGGCCATTCCGCTGCTGATCAACATCAGCTTATTCGCCGGGCTGGCGTGGTTCGGCTTCGGCCAGTTCGAGGAATTCATGAACTGGCTGATGCCCGATTTGCCAGCATGGTTGCAATGGCTGGAGGGGCTGTTCTGGGTAGTGTTCGGGATCTCGGCGCTGCTAATTCTGTTTTTCGCCTTTTCCCTGCTGGCCAACCTGGTGGGCGGGCCGTTCAACGGGCTGCTGGCGGAGGCGGTGGAATTTCATCTCACCGGCCAACGTGCGGATAGCGCTGGCGGTTGGAAAAAAATGATGGCGGAACTGCTACCCACCCTCATCGACGAAATGAAAAAGCTGTTGCTCATGGGATTGTGGTCATTGCCGTTTCTAGCATTGTTTCTGGTGCCGGTGCTGAATATCATTGCACCCTTCACCTGGCTGGCTTTTAGCGCCTGGATGTTGGCGGCAGAATACACCGATTACCCGATGGGCAACCATGGCCTGCACTCTGATGAGCAAAAGCAGCGACTGAAGGGAAAGCGCCTGCTGACCCTGGGTTTCGGTAGCGCTGTGACGCTGGCTACTCTGACCCCAATCCTGAATTTTTTAGTGATGCCCGCAGCAGTAGCTGGCGCCACCGCCCTGTGGGTGGAGCGTTTACGGGACAGTTCCAAATAACCACCCGATGGGATTATGTTGTGAGAAGTTGTGAGAAGTATTGCCGCAAACCCCATGACAGAGCTGAAAGCGGCTTTAGGATAACGTTTTTCAGGAAAGTAGCAGAGTGAGAGCACCACTCACCGCCATCAAAATTCCCAACGCCAGGATCATCCAGTCCCCCTGCGCGCCCGGCTCCAACGTGGCGATTTCTGGCCGCTGAGGTTGGCAATAAACCATCACTTCTTTACCTACCGGGTATTTGTTCAGATAACTTTGGCTAAATTCCGGCAACGGATGGGTGCCTTCTGGGAACTCGAATACCCGGGTGTATTTTTGGCCTTCGAATTGATAGTCAAAAACAATGTGCGGCAGCAGATCATTGGTCTTCGATGTGAGCTGCGATTCCCGGATGACCCCGGTGGTGGTGGGCCAGGCTCTGGCCTCCCGGGATTTGGCCAGCGTCTTCCAACCCCATGCGCTGATGGCGATACCGCCCAGCGCCACAAGAACAAGAATGACGGGATAAAGATTCATAACATCAAAATAATATAAATCATTTTTTGTATGGTTATATATCTTCGGCATAAGCCGTTGATAAACAAGGGGAAATTGGTCGGGGCGAGAGGATTTGAACCTCCGACCACCTGCACCCCATGCAGGTGCGCTACCAGGCTGCGCTACGCCCCGAAATACGGCAAAAACAACCACTCCGCAACGATCATAAGCGGAGAGCGGCGTATTCTACTTCAGGTGTTTACGGATAGGAAGCCTGCATTTGAGGGAGGGCAAAAAGTGGCCCGGAAGTACCTCGGTGTTTATCGTTTGAGGATTTCCAGCACATCCTCCAGCTCGCTGATCATCTGTTTGATGATTTGTTTGCTGTGACTCACATCTTCCTTCGCTTCTCCCCCGGCCAGTTTTTGGCGCGCTCCACCGATGGTAAAGCCGTGTTCGTACAGCAAACTGCGAATTTGGCGAATCATGATCACGTCGTGGCGCTGGTAATAGCGCCGGTTGCCCCGACGTTTTACCGGTTTGAGCTGGGGAAATTCCTGCTCCCAATAGCGCAGCACGTGGGGTTTAACACCACATAAGTCGCTGACTTCGCCGATGGTGAAATAACGCTTGCCGGGTATCGGGGGAAGTTCGTTATTGTTGGCTGCTTCCAGCATAGGCCTCAACTCTTGCTTTCAGTTTTTGACCTGGCCGGAAGGTGACTACGCGGCGTGCTGAAATGGGAATTTCCTCTCCCGTTTTGGGGTTTCGGCCCGGGCGTTCGTTTTTGGTGCGAAGGTCAAAATTACCAAACCCGGACAGTTTTACCTGTTGCCCCCGTTCCAGTGCGTCCCGTATTTCCGCGAAAAAAAGTTCAACGATTTCCTTTGCTTCACGCTTGTTGAGGCCCAGCTCTTCGTAGAGCTTGTCTGCCATTTCCGCTTTGGTTAGCGCCATGCGTATTCTCTCGTTATTTTCTTAGCGTTGCGTCCAACTGATCCGTCAGCGCCGACAGGACAGGGGCCAGCGCCGCCTCTACATCGGCTTCTTCGAGTGTGCGTGAGTGATCTTGGAAGGTCAAGCTGAACGCAACACTTTTTCTACCGGAATCAATACCTTTGCCTTGATATACGTCAAATAACTGGAAGTTCTTTAACAAGCTTGTAGCGGCAACTTCAACGGTTTTCTTCAGTGTTTGTATCGTTACGGTCTCGCTCAACACCACCGAAAAATCCCTGCGAATCTCTGGGTATTTGGATAACGGTTCAAATCGCGGAATTTTCGCATTTTCGAAGCAATTCACGGCAAGTTCAAACAAATACACCTTTTGTGACAACCCCAACTTCGCTTCGATGGCCGGATGCAGCGCGCCCAGCATTCCCACTTTTTGACCTTCAACATCGTAAATGGCAGCGCTCTGGCCCGGATGCAGAGCATCACATTCTTCGGCAGTGAAACTGAAATCCTGCCCTCCGGCCAACGTCGCCAGCAGGGCTTCCACATCACCCTTCAGATCAAAAAAATCTACTGCGCGGGTTTTTTCCGCCCACTGCTCCGGTGATTGTTGCCCAGTGACAATGCCAGACAGAAATTTTTCTTGAATGATTTCATCATTTTGCTTGATAAACTTAAGACCTGACTCGAAGAACTTAACGATGGGCTGCTGTCGATTTAAATTGTGCATCATGGCCTGAATCAGACCCGGCCAAAGGCTGGTGCGCATGACAGACATATCGGCGGATATGGGATTCATCAGCGTCACGGCTTCTTCGTGGGGCGAAATCAACCGCTGCATTTCCGGATCGATGAAACTGTACGTTATAGCTTCCTGATAACCCCGGACCACCAAAATTTCCTTGAGTCGGGTTAGCTCAACCCGTCCCTCGCGATGGGGCTGCATGGTGGCGACGGTTTTGGGCAAGGTGGTCGGCAACTGGTCATAACCGTGCACCCGTGCGATTTCCTCGATCAGGTCTTCTTCAATCTCGATGTCGAAACGGAAACTGGGGGCTGTGACCAGCCACCCGGTTTCCGATGGCGCGATGGACATACCCAGCCGCTGCAAAATGTCCATTACCTCGTCGCTGGCAATTTCCTTCCCCAACACGCGCTGGATGCGGGCGGCGCGTAGGGTAATCGCGTTGCGGCAAGGCAGCTGTTTTTCATGCACGACTTCCACCACCGGGCCTGCCGAACCGCCCACGATGGACAACAGCAGACTGGTCGCACGCTGCAAGGCCATGCGTTGCAACGCTGGGTCTACCCCGCGTTCGAAGCGATGCGAGGAGTCGGTGTGCAAACCGTAACGACGTGCACGCCCGGCAATGCTCAGCGGGTTGAAGAACGCACTTTCCAGCACGATGGAGCGGGTATCGTCCGACACCGCCGAGCCCTGCCCGCCCATGATGCCAGCCAGCGCCAAGGGGTTTTGGTCATCGGCGATCACCATTGTGCCCTCAGTCAGGGCGATTTTTTGGCCGTCCAGCAGCTCCAGCGACTCTCCTGCCGCAGCGTGGCGCACTCGGATACCACCGTCGATCTTCGCCAGATCGAAGGCGTGCATAGGCTGACCCAGTTCCAGCAACACGAAATTGGTGATGTCCACCACCGGCCCCAGACTGCGAAGGCCGCTGCGGCGCAGGGCTTCCGCGATCCACAGCGGCGTACGAGCAGCGGGATCGATGCCCTCGATCACCTGACACAGATACCGTGGGCAGTCTTGCTCCACCTCAATGCGCACGTTCAATTGGCGGTCACTTTGCTCGGTAACGACATCAATATCATCCGGTGTCACTTCAGCCTTGGCCAGCGTCCCCACCTCGCGAGCAATGCCGGCAATGCTGAGGCAATCGGCGCGATTGGGGGTCAAGCCCAGTTCGAAACTCTGATCGTCCAGCCACAGGTATTCCCGCATGTCCTGCCCGATGGGCGCATCGACAGGCAATGCCATCAGGCCATCAGCGGATTCAGCCATGCCCAGTTCCGCCACGGAACACAACATGCCAAACGATGGCACACCGCGCAGTTTGGCCTTTTTAATTTTGAAGTCCCCCGGCAGGCGCGCGCCCACCAACGCTACCGGCGCCTTGAAATCCACGGCGACATTAGCTGCACCACAGACGATTTGCAGCAGCTCGTCACCGCCCACATCAACTTGGCACACGTTCAGCTTGTCAGCGTTCGGGTGCGGCTCCATGCTGCGCACCTGACCCACCACAACGTTGCTGAATGCTCCGGCGACGGGCTCCACAGCCTCTACTTCCAGGCCGGACATAGTCAGCACCGTCGACAACTCCTCAGTGGACATTGCCGGGTTAACCCACTCACGCAACCACTTTTCACTAAATTTCATAATGTGCTGCCCGCCCTATCGAAACTGTCGCAAAAAGCGCAGATCGTTCTCGAAAAATAACCGTAAATCGTTCACCCCATAACGCAACATGGCCAGCCGCTCCACCCCCATGCCGAAGGCAAAACCCGTGAATTCCTCACTGTCCACGTTGACGTGCGCCAGCACAGAAGGATGCACCATGCCGCACCCCAGCACCTCCAGCCAGCCGGTGTGACTACACACGCGACAACCGTCGCCACCGCACATCACGCACTGGATATCTACTTCAGCCGAGGGTTCGGTGAACGGGAAATACGAGGGACGAAAACGAACCGGTAAATCTTTTTCAAAAAAGTTGCGTAGAAATTCGTCGATAATGCCTTTCAAGTCAGCAAAGCTGACGGTGTCGTCCACCAGTAGCCCTTCGACCTGATGGAACATGGGCGTGTGAGTCAGGTCCGAATCACAACGATAAACACGCCCTGGCGCGATGATACGCAACGGCGGTTTCTCTTCGGCCATCACTCGAATTTGCACCGGGGATGTGTGGGTGCGCAGCACCGTGTGTGCGTCGAAATAAAAGGTATCGTGCATTGCGCGGGCAGGATGCGACTCGGGAATATTGAGTGCTTCAAAATTGTGGTAGTCGTCTTCGATCTCCGGGCCTTCTGCTACCTCGAAACCCAGCTCCGTAAACAGAGCCTCAATGCGTTGCAAAGTCCGTGTTACCGGATGCAGGCCACCATTTTGCTGACCCCGTCCGGGCAAGCTGACATCAATGGACTCGGCTTGCAGTTTGCGCTCCAATTCGGCCTGCTCCAGCGCCTTGCGACGAGTCTCAATAGCCAGCTGTACCGCCTGCTTGGCAACATTGATCACCTTGCCCGCATCACGACGTAACTCGGGCGCCAGCTTGCCCAAGCCCTGCATTTTTTGAGTTATCTCGCCCTTTTTTCCCAGGTAGCGGACCCTGACCTGGTCCAGCGCCACCAAATCATTCGCCAGGCTAATAGCCTCTTGCGCCTGGCTAACGAAGCTATCCAATTCTTGCTGCACAATTTTTCCCCAGCGATTGAATGATTTTTTTACGTCGTTTGCTCAAAACGTAAAACAAAAAAAGGGGAAAGGTGTCGGCCTTTCCCCTACTTTCTATTGCTCGCGTGTTATCCGCTTTTTCAACCGAGGGCGTCTACGCGGCCATCGGCAAAAAAACCATTAATCAGCGAGACTTGCCCTGGCTTTTTCAGCCAGCTCAGCAAAGGCCTTTTTATCGAACACCGCGATATCAGCCAGCACCTTGCGGTCGACTTCAATCTCGGCATTTTTCAGACCATTGATAAATCGGCTGTACGACAAGCCACACTCGCGGGCTGCCGCATTAATACGAGCAATCCACAGAGCGCGGAACTGGCGTTTGCGTTGACGCCGGTCACGATAGGCATATTGACCCGCTTTGGTCACCGCCTGAACGGCAACCCGATAGACGTTTTTGCGACGGCCGCTGTAACCCTTGGCCTTAGCAATAACTTTTTTGTGTTTGGCGCGTGCTTGTACGCCGCGTTTTACTCGTGCCATCTTTATTCTCTCCTAAATTCGCTTAAGCGTACGGCAGCAGGCGGTTGACCATGCGCACATCGGCTTCATGGACGCCTATGCCAAGACGTAGCTGACGCTTACGTTTGGTGCTCTTTTTGGTGAGAATATGACGACGGTGCGACTGGGCGCGTTTGAAGCCGCCGGATGCGGTGCGTTTGAAACGCTTGGCCGCACCACGATTGGTTTTCATCTTTGGCATAATAAACTCCGCATTTGTGGATGATGCTAATAAAAGTAACGTTAAATTGCTCGCAACGATTTCGCTGCGGCAACACAGCACGTTTGTGACTGGCGATCCGGCTGCCACACCCGACCGACAGTAGCGCTGTTTGCCAGGACATTAAGTCCTAGCTTTTCTTTGGCGCGACCACCATGACCATTAAACGACCTTCCATTCTTGGTCGTTGCTCCACGGTGCCATGTTCCTTCAAGTCCCCTTCGAGGCGCTGCAATAACTGCAACCCGAGTTCCTGATGGGCCATCTCACGCCCACGGAAACGGAGTGTGACTTTCACTCTGTCGCCGTTGTTGAGGAAACGCACAAGGTTGCGTAGTTTGACCTTGTAGTCTCCAATGTCCGTTCCTGGACGGAATTTGACTTCCTTGACCTGAACCTGCTTTTGCTTCTTTTTCGCCGCGTGGCGCTTCTTGTTTTCTTCAAACAAGAATTTGCCGTAATCCATTACGCGACAAACCGGAGGTTCTGCATTGGGGACGATTTCCACCAAATCCAGATCCGCGTCAACGGCCGCCTGTTGTGCCTCAGCAATAGTTATGACACCCACTTGCTCCCCATTCGCGCCAATCAGGCGAACTTGCGAGGCAGTGATATCTTCATTCAGGCGAACTTTTTTTTCTTGAGCGATGCGTCAATCCTCCAAAACAGTACGGCCGCGACTCGCGATTTCATCGGCAAGGCCCTGGGTGAGCTGTGAAAGCTCCATAGTTCCCAGGTCTTTCCCGCTACGCGTGCGCACGGCCACAGTCTGATTTTCGGCTTCCTTATCTCCTACAACCAGCAGGTAAGGAACCCTCTGTAAAGTGTGTTCGCGGATTTTAAAGCCGATCTTCTCATTTCTCAAGTCCGATTTGGCTCGGAAGCCCTCGTCACGCAAGACATTTTCAACT
Source organism: Gammaproteobacteria bacterium (assembly GCA_013151575.1). GTDB lineage: Bacteria > Pseudomonadota > Gammaproteobacteria > SZUA-152 > SZUA-152 > SZUA-152. The sequence continues at coordinate 1,873 of JAADHZ010000116.1, read as the reverse complement.
TTTTGGGCATATGGGTTGTGTCGATCGGTGATCGGCATCAGCATAATCTGGGTTGGCGCCAGCCAAGTTGGGAAGGCTCCGGCGAATTCCTCGATCAAAATTCCGATGAAACGCTCCAGGGAACCGAGGATGGCGCGATGCAACATAACAGGCACCTGCTTAGAGCCATCTTCGGCGATATAATGCGCATCCAGCCGGCCCGGCATGGAGAAATCGACCTGAATGGTGCCGCATTGCCAGACTCGGCCGATGCAGTCTTTCAGCGAAAACTCGATTTTCGGCCCGTAAAAGGCACCCTCGCCCGGCTGCAAGTCCCACTCTAGCTCTTTGTTATTCAAGGCCTTTTCTAGCGCGTGTTCGGCTTTGTCCCAGTCGGCATCCGTACCCACGCGCTTTTCGGGGCGGGTCGAGAGTTTGATGATCACCTCTTCAAAACCAAAATCTTGGTACACGCGATGCAGCAGGTCGATAAACTCGGAGACCTCACTTTGAATTTGATCTTCGGTGCAGAAAATGTGCGCGTCATCTTGCGTAAATGCGCGAACCCGCATCAGCCCGTGCAAAGTGCCGGAGGGCTCGTTGCGGTGGCAGGAGCCAAATTCTGCCATGCGTAGCGGCAGGTCACGGTAACTTTTTAGGCCCTGATTAAAAATTTGCACGTGGCAGGGGCAATTCATGGGTTTGATGGCGTAGGTGCGTTTTTCCGACTCGGTGACGAACATGTCATCACGGAATTTCTCCCAATGGCCGGATTTTTCCCACAGCACCCGATCCACCACCTGCGGGGTTTTTACCTCGCCGTAACCGTGCTCGGTCAGCACCTGGCGGATGTACTGTTCCACTTGCTGATACAGAGTCCAACCGTTGGCGTGCCAGAACACCATGCCCGGCGCTTCTGGCTGGCTGTGAAACAAGTCCAGCTGACCGGCAAGGCGACGGTGGTCGCGTTTCTCTGCTTCTTCCAAACGATGCAGATAGGCCTTGAGGTCTTTTTTGTTGCTCCACGCCGTGCCGTAGATGCGTTGCAGCATCTCGTTGTTCGAGTCGCCACGCCAGTAAGCACCGGCCAGCTTCATGAGTTTGAAGGATTTTAGTTTGCCGGTGGATGGCACGTGTGGGCCACGGCACAAATCAATGAATTCACCCTGCTGGTACAGCGAAAGTTCCTCGCCACGGGGAATGGCCTCGATGAGTTCAGCTTTGTAGTTTTCGCCCTTCTCCAGGAAAAAAGGAATGGCTTCTTCCCGAGACATCACACTACGCTCGATGGGAATATCCTGTTTGACGATTTCCTTCATGCGCTTTTCGATGGCCACCAGGTCATCGGGATTGAAACCCGGCGCGTAGGCGAAATCGTAGTAGAAACCGTCCTCGATCACCGGGCCAATAGTGGCCTGGGCATCGGGGTACAACTGTTGCACTGCCTGCGCTAGCAGGTGGGCGGTAGTATGGCGGATAAGCTCCAGGCCGGCCTCGTCACGCTCGGTAACAATGCTCAGCTCGGCGTCATTTTCAATCAGATGTGAGGCATCTACCAGCGCGCCATCAACCTGGCCGGCCAGCGTCGCCTTAGCGAGACCAGGGCCGATATCGGCGGCCACCTCCATCACGGTGACGGGCCGGTCAAATTCACGCTGGGAAGCATCGGGAAGGGTAATAATCGGCATGTTTATCTCCAGTGGTGATCCGTACGAGAGACCACATGGTTTTAGTGACTGTTTTGAAAAACAAAAACCCTGCCAAGGGCAGGGTTCGGGTCTGATATTTTCAGAACCATCTTCAGAACTAATGTGGTAGGCGCGAGTGGACTCGAACCACCGACCCCCACCATGTCAAGGTGGTGCTCTAACCAACTGAGCTACGCGCCTGAAGG
>JAADHZ010000048.1 GCA_013151575.1 Gammaproteobacteria bacterium | reverse complement strand
CGTCAACACAGCATCAGGAAAAACAGTCAAATTTTTAGCACTAATTTTTTTGAGCATAGCTCCCCCTAGAGAAATGTTGTTTGTTCACCGCAATGCCCAACATCATGTGACGTTGTCACAATAGAAGAGCAAAGGGGACGCTACTAGGCTGTCGAAATTCACTGATTTTCGGCTAAAAGCCACACCTGTTTTTGGGATGCCACTTTGTGGTTAATATTGTTTAAGTCCAAAACTTTAGGGTGGCTATGCATCAATCAAAAAGAAGGTAAGTAAAATTCAATAAAAAGCTGCTATTTCGACAGCCTAAGACGCTATCCAATGTCATTGGGGTGCTAGCCCAATGCCATTAAGTTAAGCGCACCCGGCCAAAAACCGGGGCTGCCTAGAAGTCTGTCGCTTTACCAGGCCTCATGCTTGTGTTTTTTTGTTTCCATATTCTGTGGTACACACTGAACCTTTAAACCTTAATTCGCCATGGCCACTGGCTGCCCAATGCTGACTTGACGGATAAAAAAACAGGCATACATTTCTTAACTTAATGGCATTGGGTGCTAGCCCTATTAACTCCCTGCCTAATTCGACATGTAGGTGTACCTCTGTTGAGGGCCCCATAGTGCCAACTATATATGTCCATTTCTCATTCAGGGCCGATTTTCCGATAAAACACTCACTCCCCAAAGACCTGCCCATTCGCCCATGCGGCTCAAATAACGCTTTTACATAACCTCGTTACTCTTTATCCGCCTGGCTCACCAGAAACTGCCCGATAATCTGTTCCAGCACGATGGCGGACTGGGTCAGCTGTAGTTCGCTGCCCTGCTTCAGCACCGCATCCGCGCCCCCAGCTTCCAGGCCAATATATTGCTCACCCAACAGGCCAGCAGTAAAAATGGAGGCCGTGCTGTCTTCAGGAAGGTTGTCGTACTGGCGCTGGATATTCAGGGTCACCACGGCTTCGTAGGATTCGCGGTCAAAACCGATACTGGACACCCGGCCCACTACCACCCCGGCCATGGTGACTGGCGAACGGACTTTGAGGCCGCCGATATTTTCAAAATGGCCTGTCACCTCAAATCCGTCTGACTCGGTGAAGGCGCTGATATTGCTCACCTTCATGGCGAGCATCAGCAGGGCTGCCATGCCCGCCACCACAAACAGGCCCACCCAGGTCTGTACCGTTTTCGAATACATCATTTTGCGATCTCCTGCTTTTTTTGTTTCAACCAGTCCGTCATATCATCCCCCAAACATCAGCGCGGTGAGCACGAAATCCAGCCCCAGCACTGCCAGCGAACCGTGCACCACCGTGTTGGTGGTGGCACGGCTGACGCCTTCCGAGGTGGGTACCGCATCGTAGCCTTCGAACACGGCAATCCAGCTCACCACGAAACCGAATACGATACTTTTTATCACTCCGTTGAGCACATCATCGTACAGCCCCACTTTGGCTTGCATCTGCGACCAAAAGGCGCCGTCGTCCACGCCCAGCAGGCCGACCGCCACGAAGTATCCACCCAATACGCCCAGGGCGCTGAAGATGGCCGCCAGCAGCGGCATGGCCAGTATGCCGGCGAGGAAACGCGGTGCCACCACTCGGTGCAGGGGGTCCACGGCCATCATTTCCATGGCCGATAATTGTTCGGTGGCTTTCATCAGTCCAATTTCGGCGGTGAGCGCCGACCCGGCGCGCCCGGCAAATAACAACCCGGCCACCACTGGTCCCAGTTCCCGCACCAGCGACAGGGCCACCATCACCCCCAGCGACTCGGTGGCGCCAAAATCCACCAGGGTGTTGTAACCCTGCAATGCCAGCACCATGCCCACGAACAGGCCTGCCACGGCAATGATCAGCAACGACAATACGCCCACTGAAAACAGCTGCTGAATCACTAGACCAAAACGCGGCAGCAACGCCGGAAAGCCCCGCAATACGTGAATTAAAAACAGGTGGCCGCGTCCCAGACGTTCCGCTGCCCCCAGCACACTCGCCCCCAGCCCTTGTAACGTCTGCATCATTGCACCGCTCCCTGCACTGCCTTGCCCAGCAGGTCTTCGCCGTAGTCTGGCGCGGGGAAATGAAAGGGTACGGGGCCGTCACGCAGGCCCTGCAAAAATTGTTGTACCCAGGGGGAATTCGAGTTTTTCAGGTCATCCGGCGAGCCGTGTTCCACCACTTTTCCTTCGGAAATCACATACACATAATCGGCAATGGACAGGCTTTCGTTCACGTCGTGGGAGACCATCACCGAGGTTAGCCCCAGCGTATCGGTGAGGGTACGTAACAGTGACACCAACACGCCCATGGAGATGGGGTCTTGGCCGGTGAAGGGCTCGTCATACATGATCATCATCGGGTCCAGGGCAATGGCCCTGGCCATTGCGACCCGACGTGCCATGCCGCCGGACAGTTCGTTGGGCATGAGGTCGCGCGCGCCGCGCAGCCCCACGGCGTGCAGCTTCATCAACACCAGGTTTCGGATCATGGATTCGGGGAGTTTGGTATGTTCGCGCAGCGGAAACGCCACGTTGTCGAATACGTTGATATCGGTGAGCAGGGCGCCATTCTGGAACAGCATGCCCATGCGCCTGCGCAACCGGTACAGGTCTCGCAGCCCCAGCTCCGGGACGCTCTGGCCATCCACCAACACGCTACCGGCATCGGGGCGCAATTGGCCGCCGATCAGGCGCAGTAACGTGGTTTTGCCGGTGCCGCTGGGGCCCATGATGGCGGTGAGTTTTCCGCGTTGGATGTCGATGTCCATCCCGTTGAAAATGGGACGTTCACCTCGTGCGTAAACCAAGTCGCGAATCCGCACCAGTGGCTCGTCAGTATTTTTTGTCATTTACGTTTTCATGGACGATGGTTATAGACGGCTTATGCCGTCGTTGGGGGCTTGCGAAATCAAACAGTCTACGCACGCAGTCTTTTGTGACATTTTACATTTGTCGATATTCCAGGGAACCTTACCGCTGAATCAGGGGCAACGCCAACATGTCTCCGATCATCACCGCCGCGCGCAGATGGTCCAGTTTCGGGGCTGAGCCTTCCAGCACCACCAGCATCACACGATGTGCCCCCCCACTTCCACCCGCCAGACTGGCCTCGATGGTCTCACGCCACTGGCGAGGCGTGTCGTTCACATTGCTTGGCACATGAGTCACTGCCAGTCCGCCGCCGCGCCAGTAAGGGATCCCCGTTTGCGCTCGCCAACCCAGCTCGACGCCGCACTTCGTCACCAAACTCAACCCACTGACGCTCGGCTCCATTCCCTCCGGCAACAGCAGGCTGACCGGGGCCAGTGCCGTGGCGGAATCCAGGCTAGAAGCCATCAGCGCCAGGTCTTCGTCCACTGCATCCGGGCGCAATATAAATCCCCCCAGCTGCCCGCCGATGGGCTGGATGAGTTCCGCCACCCGCGACCAGTCCACGGTGAGGGATTCTATTTCCAGATAAAACAAAAACGCTTCCGGTGTATCGCTGACCCAGCGTTCGATCTCAACCACGGCCATCCCCAGCCAATCAGATTCCGGCAGCACCACCGCACGGAATTCATTGCTGAAATACGACAGACGCCAGTCGTCCGGCAAATCATCGGGGAAAAAATCGCCGTGCCAATCCGAGTGGGCCCAGCCCCGCGGCGCAACAAAAAATTCAGTGTGCATCAGCAATCACATCCTAAAAAATGTAAGGGTACATCAAGGAATCCAGCGTATTTCACGTGCGGTGGATTCACCCACCAGCACCTCGCTGAAGCCCCTGGGCTGCACGGCAGTATTTTTGCTCTGCGGAATACGCCCGCCCATGATTTCTGCATACCGTTGCGGAAACAGCGGTACGCGCTGCGGCTCAGCGTAACCGGCCGGGTACAACGGCAGCGAGGTGCGTGGGTCATATTTATCCGAAGCCCCTAGGGTATGCAAAAATTCGTGGGCGATGATCACATTGTTGGTGCCCACTTGGCGCAAATCAGCAAAAGCGTGCACCACCCCCAGCAACCCCTTCCGTAAACCCAGGCTGTGCTGTAAACGGCTGCGGAGTGCCGGGTCGTGAAACAGCACAAAAATTTGAATATCCGCTGGCGGGCCGTATTCGCGAGCCACCTGCCAGCCCCAGTAGCGCATATTCAGACTCCACCACACGGTCGCCAGCAGGCTGCGCTCCGTGGGCGGTGCCGGTGGAGACTGATCCAACACCGGCCCCAACACCACATCCACCGGCTGTGTCAGTGACAGGCCGTATTCATTCGCCTCTTCCTGGAAGAGGGTCTCGATGTCCACAAAATCGTCCACTGACAGCGCTCGCACAAAATCCTGCGTTTTCGCACTGTCATCGCCGACGATGGGATACAACGCAACCACCAGTGGCGTGTCCCAGTCCGTGGTGCGCCATTGGGACAGCCAGGTGCCCGCCGCCACCAACAACAAAATCAGCAGCAGCACCAGGATACGAAGCTGGCGAAAGAGGCTCAAGTGATGGTTTTCACCCCATCCGGCGTACCCAACAACAAGACATCCGCCGGACGCACCGCGAACAGGCCGTTGGTGACCACGCCGACGATGCCGTTGAGCTGATTTTCCAGCTCTACCGGATTCATGATTTGCAGGCCGTGCACATCAAGAATCATATTGCCGTTATCCGTGACGAAACCTTCGCGATAGGCTGGCTGGCCGCCCAGCTTCACCAGCTCCCGCGCCACGTAGGAACGCGCCATCGGGATCACCTCGATGGGCAGTGGAAACTCGCCCATGATGTCCACCAGCTTGGATTCGTCGGCGATGCAGACGAACTGCCGGGACACCGCCGCGACGATTTTTTCGCGGGTCAGCGCGCCGCCGCCGCCTTTCATCAGATGCAGATACTTGTTGGACTCGTCGGCTCCGTCCACGTACACGTCAATCTCGCTGACCATGTTGAGATCCTCTACCGGAATACCGTGGCCCTTCAGACGTTCTGCCGAGGCCTCGGAGCTGGCCACCGTGGTGTCAATTTTCCCTTTGATTGCCGCCAGCTCATCAATAAAAAAATTGGCCGTGCTGCCAGTGCCCACGCCCACAATCATGCCGGGCTTGATGTATTCGATGGCGGCACGAGCCACCGCTTTTTTCATATCGTCTTGATTCATTATTGTTTCCTTCTTGGACCATCTGACCACCGTCGTCAGTTCGCGGCAGTATACCGCAAAGCCCCTGACAGAAATGGGCTGAGCTGCTACCGTAGCGTCTATGTCAAACCTGACGATAAAACAATACGCCGATAAAATCCGCACCGCGCACGTTTATGACGTAGCGCGCGAGACACCACTGGAGCTGGCCAGCACCCTGTCCGCACGCCTCCACAATCGCATCTGGCTGAAGCGTGAAGACCTGCAACCGGTGTTCAGTTTCAAACTGCGCGGGGCCTACAACAAGATCGCAACTCTCAGTGAGGCACAACGGAAAAAGGGCGTCATCGCTGCCTCAGCGGGCAACCATGCACAAGGCGTCGCGCTGGCCGCCAACCGTCTGAAGCTGGACGCACTGATCGTGATGCCAAAAACCACACCGGACATCAAAATACACGCCGTAGAACGCCTCGGCGCGCAGGTAATTTTGCACGGCAATGCCTACGACGACGCGGCCCAACACGCCTGCGAATTGGTGCGCGAACGCGGCATGACCTACATTCCCCCTTACGACGACCCGGAGATCATCGCCGGTCAGGGCACCGTGGCGCGGGAAATTCTTGCCCAACATCCGCAGCCGCTGCACGCCATCTTCGTGCCTGTGGGTGGTGGTGGGCTCATCGCTGGTATCGCCGCGTACGTCAAAACCCAGCGCCCAGACATCAAAATCATCGGCGTAGAACCCGAAGATGCGTCCTGTATGCACGCCGCACTGGCCGCCGGTGAACGTGTGAAACTGGATCAGGTAGGCATCTTCGCCGACGGCGTGGCCGTGCGTCAGGCTGGCGAAGAACCTTTTCGCATCGCGCGCGAAACCGTGGATGACATCATCCTCGTCAACACCGACGAAATCTGCGCAGCCATCAAAGATATCTTCGACGACACCCGCTCCATCGCCGAACCCGCCGGTGCACTGGCCGTCGCCGGGCTGAAAAAATACGTTGAACGGGAAGACATCACCGGCGAAGAACTGGTGGCCATCGACAGCGGTGCCAACATGAACTTCGACCGCCTGCGACACGTGGCGGAACGCGCCGACCTGGGCGAACGCCGTGAAGCGCTGGTGTGCGTCACCATCCCGGAACAACCCGGCAGCTTCCGCCGCTTTTGCGACATTGTGGGCCTACGCGGTATCACTGAATTTAATTATCGTTATGCTGACGCCGCACAGGCGCACATTTTTGTGGGTGTGCAACTGCACGGGGGTGACATCGAAAAAGACGCCCTACTCCGCAATCTGCGTGACCACGACTACTCGGTGCTGGACATGACCGACAACGAAATGGCCAAGCTGCACATTCGCTACATGGTGGGTGGGCACAGCGCCGCAGGTGTTGAAAACGAACGCTTGTTTCGCTTCCAGTTTCCCGAGCGTCCCGGCGCCCTGCTACGCTTTTTGAACCGCATCGGCGAACGCTGGAACATTAGCCTGTTTCACTACCGCAACCACGGTGCAGCCTACGGCCGGGTGTTGGCGGGCATTCAGGTGCCGCACGAGGATGCCGATGAATTCCAGGTTTTTCTTGATGAGTTAGGTTATCAATCCTGGGAAGAAACCGACAACCCGGCGTACACCTTGTTCCTCAGCTAACGAATTTTTCACCCACAGCCCATGACCTCACCCGATACACCCGCTGACTTCAGCGCCATCAACATCGCCGACGACGTGGTCGTTTCGGTACCGGATTCACTTCAATACATGACCACCTACATCCTGCGCGAGCAGGAGGACTGGTTCGAGGATGAAATCCAGTTCCTGCGCCGTTACGCCCGCCCCGGCATGCGGGTGCTGGACATCGGTGCGAACTACGGCCTGTACTCGTTATCCCTGGCAAAAAAAATCGGCGCCGGCGGGAAAGTGTGGGCCGTGGAGCCCTGCACGGCCACGGCGCAACACCTGAACAACAGCATCGCGCTGAACGGTTTCACCCACATCGAACTGCTGCAAACCGCGCTCTCCGACCGCACGGGCCGTGCGCAGCTGACCGTGGAAAATAATTCGGAACTCAATGCACTGGCCAACGACCCCGGCACCAACAACACCGAAGAAGTCGCACTCACCACTCTGGACAGACTGGCGCAGCAGCACAACATCCACACCATCGATTTTTTGAAAATTGACGCCGAAGGCGAAGAACAGCGCATCCTGCAAGCAGGCGAAACCTTTCTGCGCGGGGAAAACCCACTGATCATGTTCGAGATTCGCCAGGGCAATACCTTCAACTTTGAACTGGCCACCCGTTTCAAATCACTGGGGTACGACAGCTATCGGCTGATCCCCGGGCTCAACGCGCTGGTACCGTTCGATACCCCCGCCACTGCCGGCAACAATTATGCCCCCGACAACTACCTGCTCAACCTGTTCTGTTGCAAACCGGAACGCGCACAACAATTGGCGAAAGCCGGGCTGCTGGTGATGGAGCCGTCCGAGAAAGCCAGTGACACGGACGACGGCTGGCGGGATGAATTGTCGAATCTGCCCTTCGCGCAGACCTGGCGACGGCAGTGGTCAAAAAACGCGCCGGAATTACAACATGGCCAATACCGGACCGCGCTCGCCCACTACTGGGCCTCACGCCAGACTCGACACGATTTGCCGCGACGTTTTGCCCACCTGCGCGAGGCCTTCAGGCTGCTGTCATCCGCGTGCGATCAAAACGCCGACCTGTATCAGGTCAGCACCCTGGCGCGGGTCACCAGCGAACTGGGAGAAAGGCAACTCGCCGTCAACATTCTGATCAACGCCATCAACACCCTTCGGCAATCCGCCCCCGGCGATGCCGGTCAGCCATTCCTGCCGGCCAGCCGGTTTTTTGACGACATAGCACCGAGCGAAACACCGCAACAATGGCTGTTCGCCTCGCTGCTGGATCAAAACGCCCGGCTCGCCACCTACTCCACCTACTTCATGTCAGCGGATTTTTTGCAGCCGTTGAATGCCCTGCGCGACACCGGGTTTGAGCGCCCGGAAATGGCGCGCCGCCGGCAGCTGGTCAGCATCCGTGCGCAACTACAGCACGGCCCCGAAGCGGAACCCATGTTGGCGGAAACCCGCCCCGACAATCTCAACCCCAACTATTGGCAAAACGCGGCCAATTATTAATCCCGCTGGATTAATAATGCGGTGCAGGGTTGCGCCGCCGTTGGCGATAGATAGCCAAGCCAGGTTAATAAAAGACAGCCCCCAGTCCCGGCAAAACCTTGGCCTCCTTCCCGTGAAAGAACGCGCTTGAGATTGGCGCTCATCCCAAATTCACATGGTTTTTATCAACCAACAATTTACCCCGTCTCCCTGCATTTTCGACAAATCCAAGGAACCAGATGGCAATACGCGGCGTTGTTACGGCAAGAGTTCCGTGGATAGCGATAAAAAAATCGCTTTAACATCACCGCCGCTCCACACAATCTGCGGCACATTGTGAACAGCTTGTGACACGAATCACAGTGTTCCACCCTGTTTTTCCGCAGCATGGAAATTGTACAAATGTGACACCCGCCCTGCTGAAGAACCCGCTAACGCCCGACAACCGTTAGTTGTTGCCCCAGGTGCAAAAACCGCAGCACCGCGCGAACATTAAAACCGACCAAGCCACTCAGCTTTAAGGACGCCGAAATGAGCACTACTAATTTTCCGTGCAAACTCGCCTGCACCGCGCTTGCGATCATCGTCACCCTGGGTGCGGCCGGTAGCGCCGCCGCTGGTAACCGCGAACAGGCCAAACGAATCCACGACCGGCTGGCTGGCGTACCGCCATCCGCTACGGTGCTCAGCAGCATGGAGACGCTGGTCGCCAGCGGCTCGTTGTCGGACAAAATCGCTGCTGCCAATCTGGCCATGGACAATCCCGAATTTTATCGGGTCACGCTGAAAAACTTCATCACCCCGTGGACCAACGAAGAACAAACCACCTTCGCCCCGCTCAATGACTACACCGCCACAGTCATCGGCATCATCCGTGATGATGTGGACTTCCGCGAAATTCTCAGCGGCGACATTCTCTACACTGGCAACGGCATCACCCCAGCCTACTCCAATACCAACAACAGCCATTATCAAGCCATGGACGACCAAGGCGCCGACCTGAAAACCGTGCTGACGGCCACCGCCCAGTCCGCAGTGACCGGCCTGCCAACCGAAGCCACCGCTGGCGTGCTCACCACCCGCGCCGCCGCCAAAGCCTTCTTTGTTGATGGCACCAACCGCGCGCAATTTCGCTTCACCATGCTCAACCACCTGTGCAACGACATGGAGCAAGTGAAAGAAACCAGCTACACGCCGGACCGTATCCGTCAGGACGTGTCCCGCAGCCCCGGTGGCGATTCACGCATCTACATGAATGCTTGCATCGGCTGCCACACCGGCATGGACCCTCTGACCCAGGCCTTCGCTTACTACGATTACGACTACCCGGTGGACGGCAATGGTGACCCGGACTTCGAGGCCGGCCAGCTGGCCTACAACGATGTGGGGATCATGGACACCGACAAAACCGGTGCCTCCACGGGCACCCGCGTGCAGGCAAAATATCTGCAAAACGCTAACAACTTCGAGTACGGCTACATCACGCCGGACGACCAGTGGGACAACTACTGGCGCACCGGCCCCAACAGCGTGCTGGGCTGGGACCCCGCCCTCACCGGTAGCGGCTTCGGCGCAAAAACCATGGGGAGAGAGCTGGCTCACAGCCAGGCCTTCGCTCGCTGCCAGGTGGAAAAAGTCTTCAAAACCGTGTGCCTACGCGCCCCCGTGGACGCCGCTGATCGAACACAAATCGACAGCATGATCGCCTCCTTCAGCACCAGCGGTTACCGGCTCAAACAGGTATTCGCGGAATCCGCCGTATTTTGCATGGGGGATTAGCCACCCACCGCCCCCTTTTGGATTGCACAAACCAGGTTTTATTTGGAGCGTCAACATGAACATGCCACACCACATTCACCAAAAAACACGCCGCTCACCGCAGCCGACCTCATTGAAAACCTGGGGTTTGCGAGGAGTGTTCACGCTGTTCGCTGCTCTCACGCTCAGCGCCTGTGACAACGTGCCCAATGAAGAAACTGTCGCCCCCGACAACAGCAACCGCACCATCGACTACACCGGCCCCGCCTGCGCCACGGCAGAAGCTTGTCGTTTTAAACTCGAATTCTGGGACAAAATGCCCGCCGTCAGTCAATGTGACAATTGCCACGATGGCAGCGGCGCAGCGCCCACGGATTTCGTGCATCAAAGTGATGTGAATATCGCTTTCGCCCAGTCAGCCACGGTGGTCAATCTCACTGACCCCGCCGCCTCAGCCATCATCGGCAAAATTAACAACGGCCACAATTGTGGCAGCGCTGGCGCTTGCGCGGCATTGGCGACCATCGTAGAGGGCTACATCAGCAAATGGGCCGGTGGCGATAGCAACGCAGGCGCCAGTAACGAGGTGGTATTGGAAGCCCCGACCCCCAAAGACCCCGGCAGCAGTAAGAGCCTGCCCGCCAGCTCAGCGGGTTTCGCCTCTGCCGTCTGGCCCCTGCTCACCGCCAACTGCGGCGGTTGTCACCGCGAGGGCGCAGCCACCCCGCAGGCGCCTTTTTTCTCGGAAGGTGATGTGAACGCCGCCTACGAGGCCGTCGTCACCAGCCAAAAAATCAACCTGGACAACCCCGCTGTCTCGCGCCTAGTGGTTCGCCTGCGCCAGGAGTTTCACAACTGCTGGGACCCCGACAACACCGGCTCCAGCGACTGTGCGGCCTCCGCGCAGGCAATGGAAGATGCCATTATCAGCTTCGCCGATGGCGTATCGCTGAGCAGCGTGGACGGCAGTTGGGTGGTGTCCAAGGCCCTGAATCTTACCGAAGGCATCATCGCCAGCGGCGGGACTCGTGACGACTCCAGCACCATCGCTCTCTACCAGTTCAAAACCGGCTCTGGCGATATTATCTATGACACCTCCGGTGTGCAGCCATCCCTGAACCTGACCCTGTTCGGCACCGAAGGCATCGACTACAAATGGGTCGGCGGCTGGGGTGTTGAATTCCTTGGTGGCAAGGCCCAGGCACTCACCGCCGACAGTAAAAAACTGCGTGACCGCATCGTCGCCAGCGGTGCTTATTCCATCGAGGCCTGGATCGTACCGGCCAACGTGGCGCAAGGCGACGGAGACAATCCATCGCGTATCATCAGCTACTCTGCGGGCCCCCAGGAGCGCAATTTCACGCTGGGGCAAGCGGCCTACCAATATGTTTACCAAAACCGCACCTCTAATACCGATGCCAACGGTAAACCGTCGCGTCTCACCGACGACGGCGACGAGGATTTGCAGGCCTCTCAGCAGCACGTGGTGCTGACCTTCGACCCCATCCTCGGCCGCAAGGTGTACGTCAACGGCGTGGATGTGGCGCTGGACGACAATGCCGGGGCAGGCAGTGTGGATTCAGTGAGCCCGCCCGGCAGCCTCACGGACTGGGACGACAGCTTCGCTTTCGTATTTGGTAGCGAGGTCTCTGGTGAATACCCATGGGCTGGCAAGCTGCGCCTGGTGGCCATCCACAACAGCGCCATGACCCCGGCCCAGATCACCCAAAACTTCGACGCCGGGGTGGGTGAGAAATTTTTCCTGCTATTCGGTGTCGGCGACATCGGCGGCCTGCCAGCGAAAAGCTTCGTGATGTTCGAGGTGAGCCAATACGACAGCTACAGTTACCTGTTCAACACCCCCACCTTCGTCAACCTCGACGGTGGCTTCATTCCTGCGGGTGAAATCATCAAAGGCATACACATCGGCATGAACGGCCAGGAACCCGCCGTGGGCCAGGCCTTTCGTAACCTGAGCACTACCATCAATACCTCCGACTATGGCCCAGGCAAAGGGGTTGGCGACGTCACCGGCCAGTTGCTGACCTCCATGGGCACCATTATTGCGCTGGACAAGGGGCCGGATGGCGACGAGTTTTTTCTCACCTTCGAGCAACTGGGCACCGCCACCAACGTGCGCATACCTGCCGTGTGTAACCCCATCAGCACCTGCGTGGCCGCCCCCACAGACGGCACGCCAGTGCCCGATATCGGCCTGCGCACCTTTGACGAAATCAACGCCACCATGGCCGTCGTCACCGGTGTTGACCCCAACGATAGCAACATCAAAACGGTGTTCACTACCATCAAGCAGCAACTGCCCACCACGGAAGACATCAACACCTTCCTGTCGGCCCACGAGATCGGCGTGGCGCAACTGGCCATCGAGTATTGCAGTGCGCTGGTGGATGACACCACGGCACGGGCCAGCTTCTTCCCCGGCTTTGATTTCAACGCCGATGCCAATGGTGTCTCTGACGCGGACTGGAACAATCAGGTGACCGGGCCGCTGCTGGACCGCGTCATGGGCACCAACCTCGCCAGTCAGCCGGACACTGCCGCAGTACAGGCGGAATTGCTGACCCTCATCACCGACCCCAACGACGTGCGGTTGGACAACAGCGGCAGCATCGACGGTATGCCCGACGGTCTCGCCAAATGCGGCGGTGCCTGCGGAGCCGGGCGCACCGCGCTGGTGGTCAAATCCGTCTGCGCCGCTGTGCTGGGCAGTGCCGTATCGCTGGTGCAGTAACCGGAGCTATCTGAGAACTTTTGAGGAATTCAACATGAGCAAACATCGTAAATCAGGTTTCTCCGGCAAATCGTCCGGCCAGGGATTGGGCGCCAATGAGCCCCTGCGCCACGCAGCCCACAAACGCCCGGTGACCCGGCGCGATTTCCTCGCCCAAGGTTTTCTCACCGGTGCAGGCATGGTCACGGCCCCCAGTCTGATGGGGCTGCTGGCCGGCACACGCAATGCCGAGGCGGCCATTTCCCTGTCCCCCGACATCACCGCGTTGAAATCCGCTTGCGGCCTCGACGTACCGGGTGGCGGAAAAATTCCGTTCATCTGTTTTGATCTTGCGGGCGGCGCCAACATGGTGGGTTCCAACGTGCTGGTGGGTGGACAGGGCGGCTATCTGGACAACCTCGTCAGCACGGCGGGTTACAGTAAAATGGGCATCCCCGGTGACATGGTACCCGGTGGGCAGGAGGCGACTCCCACCGCGACCAGCGCTGGCAACTTCACTGATATCACCTTGGGTCTGCCTTTTCATTCCGACAGCGCCTACTTGCGCGGTATCCTCGACAAGATCGACGTCGCCGCCACTGCCTCCGGTGTCAACGGCGCGGTGATCCCGGCGCGCTCCGACAACGATTCCGGCAACAACCCGCACAACCCCATGTACGGCATATTCAAGGCCGGAGCCAATGGCGAGCTGTTATCCCTGGTCGGCTCCCGCAGCTCCGAATCCGGCGGCAACTCCATTGCCCCGCCGTTGATGGTGGACCCCTCCGCACGGCCCACCAAAGTGGACCGTCCCTCGGATGTCACCGGGCTGGTGGATACCGGCAAGCTAGTGGGCCTGCTCAGCCAGCAGGATGCCGTGGCGGTGATGGAATCCATTCAGCGCATCAGCAACATGAAAATGGGCAACATGCCCACCAAACTGACACCGGCGGCATTGGATGCCGTCGTGCAAGATTTGGTGCGCTGCGGTTACGTGAAAAGTGCTGATCTGGTGGCCCGTTTCGGCGACCCCTCGGCCCTGGACCCGGAAAAGGATACCGAGATTCTTGGCGCTAGCGGCATTTTCAGCCAGGCCGAATGGGATGGTAACGACAGCCGCGAATTCCGTAAGACCGCCTCAGTGATGAAAATGGTCGTGGACGGTTACGCCGGTGCCGGCACCATTCAAATGGGCGGTTTCGACTACCACACCGGCGACCGTTCCACCGGCGAAGTACGAGACCTGCGCGCCGGTCGCTGTATGGGAGCCTGCCTGGAATACGCCAAACGCAAAGGCAAACCGTTGATGATTTATGTGTTCAGCGACGGCTCCGTGGCTAGCAACGGCACTCTGGACAACTCCGCCAACGGCCGCGGCAAAGGTGTGTGGACCGGCGACAACTCCTCCACCGCCGCCAGTTTTTTCCTGGTCTACAACCCTGGCAGACGCCCCACCCTGCTACAAACCGCCCCTGATGGCCTCAGCCTGCACAAGCAGATCGGCTGGTTCCGCACCTCGGACGGTTCAGTGGAAACCGGTGCAACACCGGCAGCCAACAACGTCAATCTGTTGGTGGAGACCCTGCTGCTCAACTATATGGCACTGCACGGTGAGCAGGGACGCTACGGCAATGTCTTCGGTAACAATCTAGGGGATTCCATCATGATGGACAGCCTCACGGCCTTTACCCCCATCGTTGACAAGACCATCGACAAACCCGTTTGACCTACCGCCTCGGCGACACGTCGCAGAACCAAAAGGGCGGCCCATATCAGGGCTGCCCCTTTTAGTTACCGAAAAGTTGCCGGGAAGTTATCGGGAAAAATGCCAGTCAGGGGGAAAGGGAAAATCGCCGTACCCCCGCCTCCGTCACCACCCCGTCCAGCGGCACATCCCAGCGCTGTCGAGGCAGTCGCAGACACTCCTGCACGCCAAACCCCACCCCCAGCAGTCGCGGTTTTCGCCAGTGCCGACGCGACTTCAGAAAAGCGAAACTGCGATCATAAAAACCGCCGCCCATGCCCAACCGATGCCCCTGAGCGTCAAAACCCACCAGTGGCATCAACACCAAATCCAGGCGAGTAGCCGCCACAAAGCGGCGTGAGTTCACCTCCGGCTCGGGGATACCGAAACGATTGGGCACCAGCGTATCGCCACGCTGATAGGGCAGAAAATCCAGGTTATTGCGGTGGCTGGAACCGAGCACCGGCAGATACACGGCTTTACCCATGGCCCAGGCCCGCTCCATCAGCGGATGCAGAGTGAGTTCGCCATCACAAGCGAGATAACAGGCCACGTGACGGGCGGCCAAAAAATGCGGATGATTCGCCAGATGGCAGGCGACTTGTTGGCTGAAGCGCCCCCGTTGCTGTTCATCCAAACGGCGGCGTAGAGCACGCAGCTCCCGGCGCAAGGCGCGCAGGTCCATCAACAGAATCCCCGGGGAACAGATCTATTTATTCGCAGGGCAGGCAACACCAAAACCATGGGCGCGGAAACAAATAGATCTGTCCCCTGCTGGTAAATTAAAGAGGCGCCCCCCACGTGTGCCGGTTGCATCGTCGCTCTTGGATCCGGAGCGAGATAGGTGGGAACAACGGCCGGTGCATCAGGCTTTCCGACAAGCGGACATGCACACAACACCGACGTCACGTCCCCAACAAAGTTAAGCATGGGCCAAGAAAATTCCGATGCAGTATCGAACACGGCAGGCGACGCCATTTTTTTTAAAAACAACTAACAATTAATCCCCGGGGAGGACAGAACCATTTATTCGCAGGACGGACAACACCAAAAACGCGGGCGCTGAAATAAATAGGTCTGCCCTCTGCCAAGCACGATATCATATTATTTATCGTTGCTGTAAACATACCCAGAATGCTCTACGGCATGTCCTCGAGAATTTTCCAAAATAAACAACCCCGCAGCAAGCTATCTCGCTACGCGAAGCGGGGTATTAAACTGCCAGCTCAAACGCTTACACGTTTGAACAAAAAACT
>JAADHZ010000161.1 GCA_013151575.1 Gammaproteobacteria bacterium | reverse complement strand
CCCCGGTCGCTGATACGTGGGCTGTGGTAAAAAATGTCCACGCGCACGTGGCCGTCGTGTTTAAACGTGTAGGCCGCGCCCAGCAGAAACAGCAGCGCGAACAGGTGCCACTCCAGCTCTTGCAGGGCAACGGAGCCGGTCTGAAACAGGTACCGCATGGCCACGTCGTAACCGATGACCAACACCAAAACCAACACCAGCCATGCGACGGCACGGCCGGTCCATTCGGCGACGGTTTCAATGTGGTGAATGAACTGTGTGAGGCGTTGCTGCAAGGGTGCGGTCCGGGAACGGGCTATGCCGACATTGTAAACGAAATGCGCCCGTGGGCGTGTATTTCGCCGGAAAAACGACTTCAGCGCATCTGCAATGCTAGCCGGGCCTGCGCCACCAGCTGATTAAAACTGGCTTGCTGTTCGCGGGTGATGGCGACGCCGGACGGTGATTTGTCCGCAAAAAACATCCCCAGCGGTCGTGTCCTGGAACGCAGGCTGGCCACCATAAACGAGTACGCGCCGGTGGTCTGCCCGAAGCCAGGCGGCAGTTGCTGCTGCCAACCACCCTGGCGAATGTCTGGCACGAACAGTTCGTTGCCTTCCATGATGATTTTGGAAAAAAGATCACCTTCGCTGTTGATGGGGAAATTGAAATATTCCTTGAGCTGCTCCGTCCCCTGACCTTTGGCCATGCGGGCCACGTAACGGCCGTGGTCCGGGGTCAGCAGGCACAGCACTGCGCGATCAAAGCCGACGCCCCGCTGTATGCCTTCCAGCACCTTGTCCAAAATGCTGTTGATGTGGGCCTTTTGAGTCATGAGGCCGGTGATTTCAAACAAAATGCTCAGCAATAGGTTGGCGTCCATGGCGCCGCCGGGGGCATCGTCTGAAGCTACCGCCTCAGCCGTTGATGTTGGTGTTGATGTTGACACCGAGTTCGTGCCGTCGCTGATCTCGCTGCTGGCGTAAAAGGAAAACTGCCGTGCCAGTTTTTCCAGGTCTTCGTCGGCGTTACCGCGCAGGCGTGGCATGAGGTGTTGGCGACTTAGGCCGTAGGTTTTGGCCAGCTCGCAGCTTTCCTTGAAACTTTGCTCCAGGGCTTCACTGACCTCCTCGCCTTTGATGCCCGCGACTTTGGCCAGCTCGTATTTCAGTTCACGCAGAGATTTTTGACTGTCGGGGTGTTCCGCGTACAGCAGCCCCATGGTTTGGCTGGCCAGAGAGCTCAGCGCACCGGTCAGCTCCACCTGATTGCGAATGCGCGTGCTTGCCCCCGCCTCTCCGGCACCGAGGGTGCGCACCATGCTTTGTGGAAACCCCCAGCCGGAGAGCACGTCCTGTCCCAGCTCCGCTAATTCCACCCCCAGCACCTGATGCTCCGCCTTGCGTCGGGGCATTGCCTGTTCACGTTGCAGGGTGATAATGCCGCGAAACTGGTCGGGCAAGGCATAAGCCACCACCACCTCGCCCAGATTGTGCAGCAGCCCGCAGATGTAAGCCTGCTCGATATCTTTGACGCCGCATCGACTGGAAATGCCGCGCACAAAACCGCCGGATAAAAAGGCGTTCACCAGCATGCCCGTCATGTCGATGCCCGGAAATTGTTTTTGAAAGCTGTCGATGAGTTTGACCGTCAGCACCACGCTTTTTACCACCTCGAAGCCCA
Organism: Gammaproteobacteria bacterium; assembly: GCA_013151575.1. Classification (GTDB taxonomy): domain Bacteria; phylum Pseudomonadota; class Gammaproteobacteria; order SZUA-152; family SZUA-152; genus SZUA-152. The sequence continues at coordinate 3,600 of JAADHZ010000161.1, read as the reverse complement.
ATAGCACCACGGCGCGGGAGAGGTTGCCGATTTTGCCCTGGCCCCGATTGTAGAGGGGTGAATTGGCCAGTTTCAGTACCTTGGTGGTGAGGTTGGCATCCTTGAGAATTTCCACCGATAGGGCCATGGCGTCGGCCTCCGGGTCGGAACCCACCAAGTGCACACGGTTAACGCTGGCGCTGAAGATGGGCATATCGCCCTTCTCCTTGAGCCTCTCGCGCAACAGGTGCAGCGTTTGTTCTTTGCTCAGCCCTGCCACGGTATTGTCGGAGGCGGTCGTCATAGCGTTCATTAGCGGTTCAGTGGGCAAAAACTGAACCATCAGCTAAAGTTACAGCGGTGCATAGTCGTTGATGCAGCGAGGTGAATGGCGACGGATGCCCCAGTCATTCTGCTTCCCCAGTAGCTCAACACAACAATTCGACAACCGGAGAACAATCTAATGAAACGCGCACTCACCGCCGTCAGCCTCGCCGTCGCCGCTGCCGTTACCCATGCCACCCCCCTGTACCAGCCACCAGGCTCTAACTTGACTTACGGTGCGGTCAGCAACGGCCAATCCATTATGTCAGACATCACCAATCCAGCAGCCGGTGCGGCAGCGCTGGTGCAGCAGGGTGAAAATCAGTACCGGCTGGGCATTCCCGGTTCTATGGGCATTGGTTTTGAGTTTGGCAAAGTGGATGATCTTTACGACAGGATAGACCAGCAGGCCAAAGCCTTTGGCACAACAGGCCTGGAAAACATCCTCAGTAACACCGCTAACATCGCGGTGATAGGTGCCGAGGTCAGTGCCCAGGTAGATAACATCAATTCCATCCTCTCGGATGTCGAAACCAATGGTTACGCTAAGGCCTTCGGATCGATCAATGTGCCCTTGGTGGTGGCCCATCAGGGGTTGGGCGGTAGCCTGGTGTTCAACGCCGGAATCAGCGCCGTCTCCCGCGCCACCGGTTTGTATGACCGCATAGACTTTGACCCTCTCGCAGTAAACCTTACTCCAGTGCAGACTAACGGTGATGTCATTATCGATCTTCCTAACAACACGATCACCGTCAACAACGACAGCACTGTGCTGATCAAGGCCAGCCTGGAAAGATATGTCCCTGGGTTACAGCCGCCCGGTGATGAAGCGCAGTGGAGCTACGTTGTATGCTGGTGCTCGTGCGCACTATTACACGGTGGAACAAAGCCGGCTCGCCGTGCGCTTGGAGAAATTGACCGATATCGAGCAACAATTTAAGGATGCCATGGACCAAGGCCGCAGTTCCGACAGCGGGCTAGGGCTGGACCTGGGCCTGCTGTGGGTTAGCGAGAATTATCGCGTAGGCGCGACGTTCACCAATATCAACGAACCCAGCTTCGATACCGGCACCGTCGACCTCACCAACTACGATCCCAACAGCAGCGTGACCCAACGGTTGGCCGCCGATAGTAGTTACACCATGGAAAAACAACTGTCAGTGGAAGCGTCGCTGTACACCGCCAGCCAAAACTGGGTGGTTTCAGCGGCGATGGACGGCAATGCCGTAAAAGATTCTCTGGGGGATGAATACCAGTGGGCCACCCTGAGTGCGGCCTACGCTTCGGACAGTTGGTACCTGCCGGGCATTCGCGCCGGGTACCGCGCCAATTTGGCTGGCACCGAAATCACGTATTACACCTTGGGCACCACTATTGCCATCGTGAACCTGGACGTGGCCTGGAGTCCGGATGACGTCACCATCGACGGTAAAAGCGTGCCCCGTGGTGCGATGGTGAACCTGGGGTTAGAGCTGAGCTTTTAGATGTGAACCAGCGGGCCGTCCCAACTTATCACCGGGAAAGCCCGCTGAATCTGTTGCCAGAAAATTAGAACTGCAAGCCCGCTTGCGCAGCGAGGCCGGTGTCCTGCTCGCCGGAGTAGGCGGCTACATCCAGGTTAACGCCGGAAATCACCAAGCCGATACCCCCGGAACTGGTGCTTTGTTTCGTCCCGACCAGGTCCTGGTTGTAACCGGCCCGCAGGGCCAGCCAGCGCCACGGTCGCCACTCCCAGCCGATGGCCGCCAGCTGTGACGGTTGGCCAAAACCTACGGCGTCATTTTCCAGCAGGTCAACATCCAGTTCCAGCACCATGAAACGGCTTTGATAAGCCAGGCCTGCCCGGATCTGGCGGTTGAGTTTAAAAGTGTCACCGCTGTCTCCGTAGTTAAAGCTACTGGAAATCAGGTTTTTGCCCACCAGACCGAACTTCCAGATCCCTACTTCTTTTAACAGGCCCAGGTCCAACGCGAAGAGGGAACCGTTCACACTGCGGCTATGGTCGAGACCGACATCGGCCTCCCGTAGGGACTGATCGTAGCCGGAGCCCTGTACGATGGAAAATTTGACGCTAGCGCCAACGGATACCCCCTGCGACCAGAATGAGCCGCCTTCCCGCTCCCACGCTGCGGTGAAACCATTTTCCACCACGCGTACGCCCCGTTGCGAGAGCTGTGAACCGTAGATGGGATTGGCGGGGTCCGACAAATTGTTTTCCCCTGCGGAAAAAAGTGCGGTGGAAGCCTCGTAAATGTTGAGAAAAGCCGCGCCGCTGAGAATACGGCTGGGCACCGCGATCATCACTGCAACATTGTTGGCCTCGCGGTAGAGTGTGCCATCCGATATGGCATCCAACTGAGTTTGTACTGCATCGGCATTGGCTTGAGTGGGGGCAAAATCGAGCCGGTTCGCTGCCGCCTGAAACGCAGCAAGCCCGTCTTCTAGTTCGTCCGGGTCCGCCACCATGGTGCCCAGGGTGGGAGCTAACAGATACCACTCGTGTATTTCATCTGCCGTGGCCAGCAGGGCGGGATTGTTGAATGACGCATAACGCGGCCCGCTAGCCACGCCGACTCCGCCCATGGCGGCCGATCGTGCATCAAGGCTACGAAACGGCAAGGCTTGAGCGTTGTGCCCAGCCGATAAGGCGGCCAACCCCAGCATTGCCGCCAGTGCCTTGTTGAGTGTCCGGTGTGCGATCGCGGCCTTCATAGCGTGCCTCTCTTTTTTTAGTGCCAACAGCGACAGATTGTAGTGGCAAAAAACTATAGCGCCAGAAAATCCAGCACCGCATCCAGCCCACGGTAGCGGATCAATACATCGGCCCGAGCGCCGACGGCAGGTTTGGCATGGTAGGCCACTCCCAGCCCGGCATGCTCCAGCATGGGCAGGTCGTTGGCACCGTCGCCCACGGCAATCACTTGCCCGGGTTCAATGCGCAGCTCCGCGCACAGTCGCTTCAAGAAACAAGCCTTGGCCTCGGCGCCGATGATGTCACCCTGCACCTCGCCGGTGAGCCGTTCACCCTCTATGGCCAGTTCGTTGGCGAGGGTGAAATCCAGCGCCAAGCGCTGTTTTAGGCGGGAGGTAAAAAAAGTAAAACCGCCGGACACCAGCGCTCGCTTAATACGCCGCTCTGCCAGCCCGGCCATCAGCACCTCGGCCCCCGGGTTAAGTTGCAGGCGTTGCTCGTACACCTGCGACAAGGCTGTGACATCCAGCCCGGCCAACAGCCCCACCCGCTGTCGCAGCGAAGCCGCAAAGTCGATCTCCCCGCGCATAGCAGATTCGGTGATG
>JAADHZ010000018.1 GCA_013151575.1 Gammaproteobacteria bacterium | reverse complement strand
TTTTGGAATTTCTCTCGGCACCCTGCGTCATTGGGAGCAAGGGCTTCGTTCTCCTAGGGGGCCTGCAAGAGTTTTACTGAAAGTTGTTAAGCATAATCCCAATGCTATTATCGAAGTTATGCGGAAATAAAACATAACGAGTTAGACTTTCCGTTAGCCACAACTCATGTTGAGGCATCAATAACCGGTTTAATATCTTGTTTAATGTGCCGATAACGACGAGACAAGCATTTGAGTTGGCGCTTAAATACCCCGCTGGATTCACAATGTCCATCAGTTAAAATCGACCCGTCATTGGCAATCCAGATCATTCCATAACGTATCAATATTCAACCATGCTGTATCTGCTGTTAATCGGTTTATCTATCCTCGGTTCATTCGTTTTATTCGTTTTATGGCGCTTTTGGGCCAATCTGGCTTTCGCATTCGTCCCTCGACTGCGCGACTGCGGTAGACGTCGCGCTTCCGAGCCAAAGCCCAGTGGCTTTCGGCTCACTGCACCGAAACCACTCTGGGTTAAAAACGAGGTCATCCGCCTCAAGGCACTGATGCCGGATGCAGGTTGTCGTAAAATTGCCGCTGTTTTCAATCGACGTTTTGAAAATCAACGCAACATCACCATCGGTAAAACCTATGTCAGCACGGTGATTCGCAAGCACCTGTACGAAATTCAGGTATTGCGACAAAAGATCAAACACCACCGCCCCAAACCGATGACAAAAAACCGGGTCTGGGGTATCGACCTCACCGGAAAGGTCGATACCCGAAAAAACAGCCATGCCATCTTCAGCGTCGTGGAACACGCCAGTCGTGCTGCATTAACTCTGAAAGCTCTACCTGACAAAAGCAGTATTACCCTGCTCCGCTGCCTGTTGACTTGCATTGAGCAATACGGAAAACCCACCATCATCCGTACCGACAATGAAGTGGTGTTTACCTCCCGATTGTTTCGGTTTTCTTTACAACTGCTTGGCATCCGCCATCAAACCATTGACGTGCACTGCCCCTGGCAGAATGGAAAGGTCGAACGGTTTTTTGGAACGCTGAAACAGAAACTGAATCGCTGGGAAATTGATTCCCTGGCCCAACTCAATGCCGCACTCCCCCTCTTCCGCTTTTGGTACAACCACGTACGACCCCATCAATATCTTGACGACAAAACACCAGCAGAAGTGTGGTCAGGTGAGGATATTTTCCAGCGCCAATCAAAAGAGGAATTTTGGTTTGAGGCATGGGATAGCTTGCTTGGGGGTTATTACCTGCCGCCTTAAATAATGGGCAGTGCTTTGTTGCTGGCGAATTGCCGGACAGAAATTTGACTGTCCGGGGGATGCTGTTGTCAAACAGTTGTCGCCAGCAGTTTGGTGGCAGCATTTGAGGAAAAAACGTCGGAAAAATGAAAATTCTTCTTTACCATAATGCTCTGGCAACAGAATTTAGCCTGAGATTTTGAAAAATCAGGCTGGAAAATGACCCAATCCCCGCTTCGGACAGGCGGACGGGACACCTCCCACCTCCGAAGAGGAAAATAAAAGCGGCTCGATGCGAAAATGCCACCAATTTTTTTTAATTCTGGTTATGTTTTTTGTTATCTCATTTCTTCTCAAAAATACCCGGCGCACAAATCATTTAGTGAAAATTTTACGCATTGACGCCCGTAACCGAGGGGACATAATAGAGGCTGTTAAAAGTCATCAACAATCGCACCCATGATTTTCAACGAAAACAGCAGGCATTTATTCTACAATGAGTCCCCATATTGTTCTCGCGTTGTCCTCACATGGCTTTGGGCACATCGGCCAGATGGCCCCTGTCATCCAGCACATCAAAAAACAACGGCCGGACCTGAAAATAACCATCCGCAGCAGCGCTCCTCATTCCAAAATCATTGAACGCCTTGGAGCCGACATTGGTATACAGGAAGTCATAACGGACATCGGCATGATACAAGCGAGCGCACTGGAAGTATTAGAACAGGAAAGCGGTGATGCCTATGAACAATTTCATCAGCAATGGGAACAAAAAATCGACAGCGAGGCCCGGGAGCTGGAAAAACTCGGCGCGAATCTGGTGCTGGCAAATGTCCCATATCTCGCATTGGCCGGGGCTCACAAAGCAGGCATAACATCGGCCGCTTTGTGCTCATTAAACTGGGCAGATATTTACCATCACTACTTTGCGGGAAAAAGGCCGGAGGCAAAACGCATTTATGAACACATGCTGGCGGCTTACAATAGCGCGCACGTGTTCATGAAACCCGCCCCGTCCATGCCCATGCCCAATCTACACAACGGCGCAGACATCGGCCCCCTGGCTCAGCTGGGAAAAAATCGGAAACGTGAAATAACAACCGCAAAGGGACTTCTTCCGGACCAGCGATTAGTTATGATTTCTCTTGGTGGAATGGAATTACCGATGTCCATAAACCAGTGGCCGACCCACCAGGGGGTTAGCTTTATCGTACCCGGCTCGTGGAATTCCAGACACCCAGACACCATACATTTTGAAGAACTCAACATGCCCTTTGCCGACGTGTTGCGCTCTTGCGATGCGCTCATAGCCAAACCGGGTTACGGTAGTTTCGCCGAGGCCGCGTGCATAGGCTTACCCGTGCTGTATCTTGAACGAAAAAACTGGCCTGAAGCAGAATTTTTGATTCGGTGGTTACATCAAAATGGGCGTTGCGCCCTGCTGTCGGAAAATGATTTTAACACCGGCCACGTCAACGATATGATTGACAGACTTTGTGAAACAAACAACACCACTCCTGTCACACCCAGCGGTATCGAGCAGGCGTCTGCAATACTATTAAATCTACTGGAATAACACACCGGATCAGTGACCGGCTCGCGCCAGTTCAATCTGATCAATCAGATAACGGCAAAAGGGTATGGAGCACGTGAATGCGGGAGAAACGGCATTCAGTACATGGAACGAAAATTGGTCGCCCTCAAAACGAAAATCCTGCTCTAGGCGTTTATTTTTTATGTCAAACAATTGCGCACGAATGCCGGGCGTTCCCCATCGGGTGTACGCACTGGCTTCTACTCCACTCAGCAACGTCGTGGCCAATTTTGCCATGCGCGGTTTGTAATATTTTGACATTTCCGATACCGCCAACTTGCGGAAACCAAATTCATTTTTCCACAATAAACCTAGCTCGCGAAACACGATTTCCAACAATTCAGCCGGATCGAAATTGGCCAGCCCACCATAATGTTCCCGCCAGAACGCGGGAATAGCCGTGGGCCCTACCTTGATGTGGTTGTCCGCCGTTAATGTAAAATGCACGCCGAGGAACGGGTTGCGTAAATCTGGCACCGGGTAAATATGCGTGCGTATCGCTCCCGCCGGTTCATCGCTGTAAAGATACAGGCCCTTGAAAGGCAGGATGCGATAATTTTCCGAAAAACCAAAATCCTGTGCAACCTTATCGGCGTACAACCCTGCCGCATTGATCACATAACCCGGTGAAATATGGCCATTGTTGGTTTGAATGGTTTGCCCGTCACGTCCGATGTAAGCGGTGCCCGTCTCGATATTAATGCCCAGGTCTTTTGCATCCGCCACCATACATGTCATCACTTCCCGGGGATCAACGGACGAGGTCGTGGGTGAAAAAATGGCCTCGTCGATGGTTTTTACCCGAGGTTCAATCTCTTTTGCCTCGCGCTCAGTAATCGCGTGCATGGTCACGCCAGATTTTTTTCCGCGCTTCAGCAACTCATGCAAGGTTTCCAGCTCTTGTTCATTTTTTGTAACAACGAGTTTTCCGCAACGATTGATGCGCAAGCCTCGCTCTAGACAATAATTTGTGAGGTGTTCATTACCTTCACGAGTAAACCGCGCCTTGAGGCTATCATCCGAATAATAAAATCCTGCATGCAATACACCGCTATTGCGGCCACTGGCATGAGCCGCAAATTGCTGTTCTTTTTCGATCAGCGTTACCGACTCTTTGGGATATCGTGATTTATAGGCCAGCGCAAGATTAAGGCCGATAACTCCGCCACCGATGACGAGTAAGTCTGTTTTAATCATAGGAGGGTACGTTGAATGAAAAGCGGCCTGCGTTAAACACAGTTCACTTCTGCATTGACGCCCAGCTCATGCAACATGTCGCTGATTTCATCCACATAAATAGAATTCATCACAATCACATTATCGGGTTGGAGTTTTTTTAATTCCGCTGGTGAAACCACCTCCTGCCCGGTCCCGGGTGCAAACAACCCTTGTTTGTTCGGGTTCAGGTCAACGACATAGTCGATGGCTTTGGTTGCAGCCATAATATTCAAAAAGGTCATGCCCTTTGAACCACCCCCCCAAACCACAGTACGTTTATCCTTTGAGCGAAGCGCGTTAAGCTTTTGTTGCCATGCACTCACTTTGGTGCGATAGGCATCATCAAACTTCGTGAAATAACCGGCAAGCTCATGCAAGGCGGCGGTGGATTGCGTCGAAGCAATCGCTTGTGCCGTCGGGGTGGCTTCCACGTATAAAAACTGGCCTCCGAATGACTCACCCGTTTCGTGCACATCAAAACCTGCCAGCTCAAAAACTTTTTTCAGTGAAAACTCACTGAAATAACCGCAGTGTTCGTAAATCAGATCCCATATTCCCATGTCTTTCAAGGTGTAGAGGGCATTCGGCACTTCAAAATACACCACCGTATCCATACGCTGATCCAGCAACTTGCGTATACCCGAAAGAAATTCCTGAGGGTATTGAATATGCTCTAACACATGCCGGCAAACCAACAAATCGGCATCATAGTCGGCATATTTTTCCCCGTAAAAATCTTGAATGAAAGTAACCTGACGGGAGTTATTCGTATCCTTTCGGTCAAATTCATAACTTTTGTCGAAACCGTGCCCTTTGTTATTACCCCGCGCGCATAACATGGAAAGAAAGTCACCTTTCCCGCAACCAATTTCAATAATATTTTTTTCCTGAAGGTCATATTTTTCGTAAAGACGCGTCGCCAGTGAATCTGCGTATTCATTGAAGACTGGCGAATAATGCAGGGAATTTTCGTAGGCTTCTGTGTAATCCATCAGGGATGGATCAAATGACCGGTTAAACACGTGCCCGCAGTCACGGCAATAACCCACTGAAATATTACCCGTTTCCGCAGCCCTGGCCTTTGCGTTGTTTGGCCACAGCACATTGCAATAAATCGGCACATCTGTGATGTCCACAGAACACTCTATTGATGTGGAATGGCATACCGGGCAATGATCTACAGGGGTTTTTTGCACGTTGACGGGCCTTGTTATTTTGGTTTTATACAGGGATCAACACGGGAGCAATTCCCATGTCGCGTAAATCTTTTTCTATTTCATCACAGTAAATTGCATTCATTACGATGATGACGTCGGGCTGATAGTCCTTTAAAAAATCGGGGGAAACAATTTTTTGCCCGGTGCCGGACATATAATAACCTTGGCGATAGGGGTTTATATCAACAACGTATTCGACTTGATCGGAGAGATCAAAAGAAGCCAAAAAGGCCACACCTTTCGAACCGGACCCCCACAGCACCACTTTTTTTCCTTCGTTTTTAAACGATGTCAGCTGTTGTTGCCAATGGGAAAGTTTCTCACTCAGGCGTTTGGGGAAACTTTCGACCAGCGCGGTGACCATTGACAGGTCGTCCTCCAGATCCAACGTGGGAGAAGCCGCCCCGGTCGAGGGCCTTGCTTCAATGGTCAGATACTGTTCATCGTATTCTGTTTCAATATTCAGAACATCAAACCCTTGCGATCTAAACAACCTGGCAAGTGAGCCCGGTGAAAAATAGGAACAGTGCTCGTAGTAAATATCCTCGAACGCACAGTCTTTCAAAATACGTGTCGCTTCGGGGATTTGGAAAAAGATGATCGTGTTTTCCCGGTCACCGATGGAACGCCGCACCGTGCCAATAAAATCAGATGTCGGGTGAATATGTTCCAAGGTCATTTTGCAGCACACAAAATCCGCTTGATACTCACTGTATTTTTCGGAATAAAAATCGGTAACAAACGTGACATTTTCCTTTGCACTATCGCTGGTGTTGCGATCAGGCCGGTAACCAGGATCAAAACCCACTCCCCGGTTATTGCCCAGCTCGCTCAACATGGTGATGAACTCACCTTTGCCGCAACCGATTTCGAGCACGTCTTTATCGTGAAGGTCATAACGTTCAATCAACCGCTCCGCAAGCTGGCGATGAAACGTATTGAAGGTGCCGGAAAATCCCTGCGTTTCTTCGTAACGACCAGAATATTCAGTCAGTTTCGGGTCGAATGCCATATTGGAAATAAATCCGCATTCCGGGCAAAAACACAGTTCGATGTCACCACGCGGATAATCCATCGCCTGTTTCGGCGAATCTAGCAATATACAGCTATTGGAAGGAACCGATTTTTGTTCAAAAAACTGGTGCATGTCGCCGCAGCCGCAACTGGGGCACGTCGTTTTCGTAGTCATTCATTATGCCTCTAAAAATGCCAATCCGTTTGCTCAAGACCCAATGTGATCACGAGAAACAAGGGACGTCCCAGCGGAAAAATCTCACACTACCCTGGGTTCAGGAATGGGGATAATAAATTTACCACCCTGGTCACGATATTCCTGTTGTTGTTTCAGGATTTCTTCCGTTACATTCCAGGGTAAAATCAACACATAGTCCGGACGCTGTTCCATAATTTTCTCCGGGCCAAAAATAGGAATGTGCATGCCCGGCATAAACCGGCCTTGTTTATGTACATTGCGGTCGACCACAAAATCGATCAGGTCTGTGCCGATACCCATATAGTTGATGAGCGTGCTGCCCTTCGCGGCCGCGCCATAGGCGGCGATGCTTTTACCTTGGGATTTCAGTTCCGTCAGCAACGCTAACAGTGCGGTTTTTACTGTTTCAACTCGGGCAGAAAAATCCCGATAAAAATCAATTTTATCGACTTTTTCTGCTTGCTCTATCGTCAGCAGATCTTTTACGGAATCGCCGATATTTTCCTGTTTTTCCACATAAAGCCGAAGCGATCCACCGTGGAGCGACAGCTGCTTAATTTCGTTTAGATACAGTCCGTGCTGTCGGAAAAGATTGCTCAATGCAGTGACCGAGAAATAGCACAGGTGCTCGTGATAGATGGTGTCGAATTCGCAATGATCGATCAGGTCCTTGGCATAGGGTGCTTCAATCACGATAACGCCGTCATCTTTTAGCAAATCCGCCATGCCGGATACAAAACCGTTGGTGTCCGCAACATGAGCTAACACGTTATTGCCATGGATCACGTCAGCCTGCATTCCTTGCTGCACCAGCTCCTGTGCCAGTTCTTTAGTGAAAAATGTATTACGTGTCGGCACCCCAATTTTTTCCGCCGCCGCCGCCGGGCCATCGGCTGGATCGATGCCTAATACTGGGATGCCGTGCTCCACATAATTTTTTAGCAGGTAGCCATCATTGCTAGCCAGCTCAACCACGAAGCTGTCAGCACCCAGTTTCCGCCGTGCAATAACATCCAGAACATTTTCTTTTGAGTGCGTGAGCAGGTAATCGGAGAAGGATGAAAAATAGGGGTAATCGTCGCAAAAAAGTTCGTCGGGTGCGACCGTTTCGGTAATTTGCATTAACCCACAGCTGGGGCAAAACGCCACAATCAACGGGTACATTGGCTCGTGCTCTTCCAATTGAGCCGGAGTCAGTATTCTGTCTGCCAACGGGGTTCGCCCCAAATTCAAAAAGGCTTCAAGGCCCGGTTTGTTACATGATCTGCAAACGGTTATTTCTGAACTCATATCCCTAATTTCACCTGTTAACGTGTTCGTGATGGCATCGCTGGAAAATCTGCCTTCCCTGTAAATTCGACGTAAATTCACGTCTGTTTTTACTGTTTAATTCTCTGGAAAAATCAGTTCCAGCGTAATGTTTCATCCAGTTTTTTATCGGTTACCAATTTTTGAAGATGCGCAATGCGTTTGAATTTTTCTCCCTCAAACTCGTCGAGCGTCAAACCCACTTTTTTATAGGTTTCATAAAGCTCGACAACACCCTGATGCGCGGTCCATTGCGGCTTGAATTCATGGAGTTCGGTGGCAATGCGATTGCAGTCAACCCTATAACAACGTTTGTCCGGCCCGGCATCATCGGCAAATTCAACACGGCAATTGGGCACGACATCCTGCACGATTTCCGCAAGCTCACGAATTTGGTAATTTTCCGTGGTGGTGCCTACGTTAAAGCCACGATTGAAAACCACATCTCGTGGTGCGTGCAGCGCCGCCACATAGGCACGGGAGATGTCTTCCACGTGCACAATAGGACGCCATGGTGTGCCGTCACTCTTCAAATACACCTGGCCGGTGGTGAAAGCCCATGCGGTCAAATTGTTGAGCACGAGATCGAAGCGAATAATCGGTGACATGCCGTAGGCGGTGGATGCGCGTAAATAAACGGGGCAGAAGCTGTCATCAGCCAGTTTGTTCAACCCCTCTTCCACTTTGACCTTGGACACGCCGTAAGGGGTCACCGGATTGAAAGCGGCGTCCTCTGTTAAAAACTGATCTCCCGAAGCACCGTAATTACTGCATGATGAGGCGAATATAAATCGCTCGACTCCCACTTCTTTCGCGAGCGTGGCGATTCTGACAGAGGCTTTGTCATTGATTTCTTCGGTCAAACCTGGGCGGTAATCACCTAGAGGGTCGTTCGACAGACCCGCTAAATGTATGATCGCATCAAAACCTTCCAGGTCGGTTTTTTCTACGTCGCGAACATCTTTTTTAATACCGGGTATCTGCACCACTTCGCCGGTAAACACACAGTGTTCAAACCAGCCGTTGTCCAGCCCAGAGACATCGTGCCCATGTTCCAGCAACATAGGAACCAACACCGTGCCGATATACCCCGAATGCCCTGTCACTAATACTTTCATTTCACATTATTCCCATGTTTTCCATGGCGGGGAGCCTTCCTGCCACAAGCGTTCCAAAAGATGTTTTTCCCGTAGCGTATCCATGCACTGCCAAAATGACTTATGACGATAGGCCATCAGCTGACCGTCGGCAGCAAGCCTCTCAAGCGGTTGCTCTTCCCACATAATCTGGTCGCCGGAAATATAATCGAAAATCCCCGGCTCCAGCACGAAAAACGCCCCGTTGATCCAGCCTTCGCTGGTTTGCGGCTTTTCCGTGAAACTCATGACCTGATCACCGTCAAATTCCAGATGGCCGTAGCGCGCTGGTGGACGTACTGCCGTCATGGTCGCCAGCTTGCCATGCGATTTGTGAAATTCAAGCAGCTTGTCGAGATCCACGTCAGAGACGCCATCCCCCCAGGTCAGCATGAACGTCTCCTCACCCACCCAGGGTTGCAGACGTTTGATTCGTCCACCGGTGAGCGTGGTAAGCCCAGTGTCCACCAGGTCAACAGTCCAGTCCGGGTTATCGGCGCCGTGGGCGGTCACCTTGCCGGTCGCTGTTTTTACGGTCAAATGCCCGTTCAGCGATGCAAAATCCTTCATCCAGCGTTTAATGTAATCGCCCTTGTATCCCAGCGCGACAACAAATTCGTCAAACCCATAGCGGTGGTAGTGCATCATTATGTGCCAAAGAATGGGACGCCCCCCTATCTCGACCATCGGTTTCGGACGTACCTCGGTCTCCTCCGCGAGGCGAGTGCCGTATCCTCCTGCTAGCAGTGCTACCTTCATCAATAAATCTCCATATTTACTTTGTTTTATCGCCTATTTTTGATCGTCTGGCGCTTTTCACAAACTCACCATTTCGCCCCGATATTGCAACAACGACCAGATTGCCGCCATCTTACCTCGGCTTAAGCCAACAGTGGAGATGTTCAGCCATTTTTATATCGTTAATAATGACAACTGAAGGAGGCAAAATGAGCCGAAGACCTCTATTCGCCCGATTTACGGATAGACCCACGCCCGCCCGATGCCGCGCGGATCGCTGGCTGCGCTGATGTTGTTGTTCCGTTTATCCCACACGACGGCCTGCATATTGCCGTAGGTACTGTCGTCCCCTTGGCTGTTTTGCTGCCGATGCAACGTGTGCCCCCTACCTTTCAACACCCCAACGGTTTTTGCATTAAAAGCCTGCGCCTCGTAGAACACCTTGTCCGGCAGGTATTGATGGTGGAAACGTGGCAGCCGGACCAGATCCCCGGCGTCACCCCCTTCGGCATAGGCCATTGCGCCTAACATCACCATAGAAATAATCCGACTGCCGCCAGGGGTTCCCAGAATCGCGATGCCACGTTCGTCTTCGAGGAACGTGGGCGACATGCTGGACAACGGGCGTTTTCCCGGTTCGATGGCATTGGCTTCGGCGCCCACCAAGCCGTAGGCATTGGGCACACCGGGCTTGGCGGAGAAGTCATCCATTTCATCGTTGAGCAACACCCCGGTGCCGGGGGCGACAAAACAGGAACCGAACAAATAATTCACGCTCAGAGTGGCAGCCACCCGATTGCCTTCCTGGTCGAGAATGGAAAAGTGAGTAGTGTCGCTACCCTTGCCGGTGGGGTTGAAGGCGGGCCGCAACGCTGTGCTGGGGGTGGCTCGTTGCATGTCGATATCCTGCACCAGCTGTTTAGCGTATTGATCGCTGGTGAGCTTCACCACTGGCACATCGACGTAGTCACTGTCGCCCAGGTATTCCGCCCGATCACGATAGGCGCGACGCATGATTTCAATGGTGAGGTGTTTTTTATCGGCATCATTCAAATCAGCCAGTGTGAACTGGTTAAACATGTTAGCCATTTCTGCCAGCGCGATGCCGCCGGATGACGGCGGCGCTGCCGACACGATTTTTATTCCACTGGTTCCCGGAACATTTAGCCGTGAAACAATCGGGCGGCGTTCCACCACGCGATAATTGTTGAGATCATCCAGCGACCAAATACCACCGGCTTTGGTGACGCCGTCCACTAACTGTTGGGCCAGTTTGCCCGTATAAAATCCGGCTCGCCCTTTTTCGGCGATAAGGCTTAGGGTATTGGCCAATTCCGGCTGCTTGAGCAGATAGCCCAAAGGCGGCACGTTGCCATTAACCAGAAATTGCGCTGCGGCCGCCGGGTATTGATTGAGTATTTTTACGCGGTAACCCGCATACCGTCGGTAGTGTTCATCAACCGTAAAACCCTCACGTGCAATGCGAATGGCCGGTTGCAAACTGGTTTTCAACGGCAATCGGCCGTAATTACTGGCGATGTGCGCCATGGCGGCAGGCACGCCGGGAATACCCGCAGATAACGGGCCATTAATGGATGCTTGTGGGCGCACTTCGCCCTGCGCATCCAGGTACATATCACGAAAGGCGGCACCAGGGGCTTTTTCTCTGCCATCCACCATCACCTGAAACCCATCAGACTGGCGGTGCAATAACCAAAAACCGCCACCACCGATGCCGGAGCCGTAAGGTTCCACCACGCCGAGAACGGCGCTAACGGCCACGGCCGCATCAAAAGCATTCCCCCCCTGCTTCAGTATCGCAATGCCTGCTTCGGTAGCCAATGGGTGTGCGCTGGCCACGGCGGCCTTTGCAGGCAACGATGATGGTGTTTCACTGGCCTCAGCCGCATGAAAAATAAGAAGAAGAAGCAAAAATATTGCAAACCGTTTCCAGCTCATTAGCGAGACCTTCAGGAGAAAAAGTGTGGGCGATTATTTACGCGTCACGTCCTCCTCGTCAACACCAAAAGCACCAAACCGGTACGGCGTGAGCAACCCGCCATTGACCACAGTAAACAATGGTAGCGATGACGCACCCTGCAAGGGGGTAATACCGTTCGCCAAATAAGAAACACTTTGCCCCTGCCCCACCGCAGAGCGGGTGGCGGCCACGTCATTCACCAGCACCGAGCCACTGAGAATCCTGCCGGGGAAGCCGATAATGTTAGCCACGCCCTGCCCCGCCACAAACAGACTTGTGCCATTGCTTGCCACGTTAACCGCGATGGGATTATTAAAATCCCCCAGGGTCTGGCCGGTGGTAATCTCCAGGTTTTGCGCCGAGAGGTTGGGATTAACAATGGGGCTGTTGTCACCCACCAAATTACCGGTGGTGGCGGTGAGGGTGATTTTTCCCGCGCCCGCATCAAGCTGCCCTAACTGGATATCACCGGTGGTGGCGATGATCGTGATGTCACCATCTGCGCTGCGGGTGTTGCCCGACAAGGTGATACCGCTGCCCGTGATCACGGTGAGATCACCGCCGCCGGTGGATGATGCCTCAAGGTTTAAGGCATTGATGTCAGTGAGTGACACATTCCCGTTACTGCTGTTCACCAGCTGCACCGTACCGGTAAAATCATTGGCGCTGTTGTCGAAAATCATGTCACCGTTGCTGGCAGTCAATGTGGCAGCACCGGCCCCTGCTTCCTGCACCAAAGCGCCCGATTGCGTAAGAGAACCGGCGCTGACATTCAATGCACCGGAACCAATAGTGCTCGCGCCAAGGTCCAACGCATTCTGATCCACAATGCTGACATCGGCGGCCCCGGTATTTTGCAACACCACGCTGCCCACAAAATCATTGCCCGCCGTATCCAGATTGATACTGTTAGCCCCAGCATTGAACAGGCTGTTACCCTGCACCACCAGCGCACCCTGCTGGCTGATGGCACCAGTGGCCGTCACGGTGAGATTGCCGTTGATATCCAGCGCCGCAAGATCCACCGCACTGTTATCGTACAACACCAGGTCATTGAGGCTTCCGCTAGAAGAAAACGTCGGTGTGCTAGCAAACTGGTTGCCGGTATTATCGAGCAGAATCGAGTTATTGTTGCCGACACTGAAACGGGATGACCCCGTCACCACGATCGCCCCCGCCGATGTGATATCGCCATTAAGGGTGGATACACTCAGCGTGCCTGACACCCCCGTTGCCGACACAGCCACGTCATTATTTTCGATAATGAACACATCCTGGCTGGGCCCGTTCACCACCAAGGTGTTGATGTCGGTTTGCAAGGCATTGCCACTGCTGCCCGTGGTGACCACCTGATTCAGGGTCAGGGTATCGGCAGACAACACACCAGCCGCGCCTTGAAGCAGGGTCTCGGCGTTGATGGTCACATCCCCACTCAACGACACCGCAGCGTCAACACTAATACTGTCACTGCCCAGCCCGGCATCAATCACTAGATTGCTTTTATTGGTGAATTCCAGCGGCGCAAAATTGCCCATTTGCAGAATAGTCGACGTCGCGCCACCCAGGTTGCCACTGTTCAGGGTGATGATGTCGCTGTTGTTGCTGCCAGTGACAGACAGGGTATTTGCATTCATGCTGTCGGCAACAGATTCAACCTCCCGCGCGTCCACGGTTTGCGTCAGCGTGTTGTCGGTGGAAACAATATTCACCTCGCCAGTGGCAGGCCCATAACCATAACGATTAATCACCGACGCATCACCGCCGGTCAGTACAATACCGTCGTTGCCTGCACCACCGTTGAAATCCACCCGACGGGAAGACGCCAGATTGTAATCGACGGACAGCGTATCATCCCCCGCGCCGCCTGCGATGCCGCCGCTCATGGCCGCCGTGGCTCCGCTGGTGATCGTAAACACATCCGCCCCTGCGCCGCCCTGAAGGTTTTCAATACCGCTGAACACCATGCCGTTGAGGCTACCCGCATCACCGCCGGAGATCATCCAGTTACTGTCCTGCGCAGGGCCGTTCAAATTGTCCTGACCGCTCCCTCCACTAAGGCCACCAATGGTGATAAGCCCGCCGATGTTGAAATCATCAGCTCCCGCCCCGCCGGACACCGTGCCAGACACATTGGCATTAAGGTTAAACACATCCGTGTTGGAACCACCGGACAAATTGTTGATATTCTGAAAACCGGCGATGCCATTCACTGAGCCAGTGTTAGCGCTGCTCACGGTCCAGGTGTTACTGACATTATCCGCTTGTATAGTGTCATTGCTGGAAGCGGAGCCACCGTCCACGATGCCGCTGATACTACCCGACTGCACGGTGAACACGTCGATACTGTCATTGCCCAGCAGATTATTGAAACCGGAAAAACCGATGCCATTGACATCACCGGCATTGGCCCCGGTGATCACCCAGGCATTAACCCGGTTATCACCCAACAGAGTGCTATCCGATGCGTTACCCAGGAAATTTTCGATATTCTGATATTGGCCAGAGGCCAGGGAAACCAGCAGGGTGCCGGTTTCCGACGAGAAGTCCACGGTGTCCACGCCTGCACCGCCGTCAAGCAAGCTGCTGAAACTGCTGCCGTCGGCAAATACAAAATTGTCAGACCCGCTATTTCCCGTTAATGTTTCAATGTTAATAAATGAACCAATTCTCGTTACATTTCCCGTGTTAGCACCGCTGATGTTCCAGACATTGTTTCCTGTATCGGCCAGTATCAGGTCGTTACCCGCGCCACCATCGACTTGCCCGGTGATACTGCCACCGCTGATGGTGAAGCTGTCGTTCGCACTGCCACCGCGTATGTTGCCAAAATTGGTGAACGACACCACACCCACCGTGCCACTGTCCACACCGGAGAGCACCCAACTGTTACTGACGTTATCCGCGTTGAGCGTGCTGTTGAGACCGTTGCCTGTGTAGGATTCGATGGCATCGAATCCGGTGTTACCCAGAGTTACGGCAATCAGGCCGGACTGCGCCGACATGTCCACCGAGTCGATGCCGCCCGCGCCGCTCACCGAACCGGAAACCGCCCCTCCAGTGCCAAACACGAAGTTGTCAGTATTGGCATTACCTCGAAGATTTTCCACATTGGTAAAGCTGCCGACGCCGGTCACCGAACCGGCATCCGCGCTGCTGATATTCCAGGTATTGGCGACGTTGCCCGCCGTGAGCGTGTCCACTCCGCCCGCACCGTCGATGACCCCAGTCACACTGCCACCATTGAGGGTGAAAGTATCAGTATCGGCGTTGCCGGAAAGGTTATTAAAATCAATAAAGGTGATGGCACCCACCGCGCCGTCATTCTGCCCGGTGATATTCCAACTGTTAACCAAGTTTTCACCCACTAGGGTACTGCTGGTATTATTGCCACTAAAATTTTCGATATTACTGAAGTCGCCATTGCCCAGGCTTACAGTGACGGTGCCGCCCTGCTGCGACAGGTCCACCGTATCCACCCCCGAGCTGCCGTTGATTGTACCGGTGATGGCGCTACCGTTCTGAAAGACAAAACGGTCATCGGCAACATTGCCGGTGAGATTGTTGAAATTGGTGAAATTCACCAAGCCCACGCTGCCGTCATTGGTACCAGAAAGGATCCAGGTATTGGCAGCCACCGGGCCGGTGAGCGTACTGTCTGTATTGTTGCCGACAAAGCTTTCAATATTGCTGAAACCACTGTTGCCGAGGGAGATCGACACCGCCCCCGTCTGGGCCGATAAATCCACCGAATCACTGCCCACGCCACCGTCCACCTGACCACTGATGCTGCTGCCATCGGCAAATACAAAGGCGTCCAGCGCGGTGCCACCAGTGAGGTTTTCGATATTGGAAAAACTCCCCACGCCGGTCACGCTGCCGCTATCGAGCGCCACGATATTCCAGATATTGGCGCGATCGTCTGCGGTGAGGGAATCACTGCCCCCTGCCCCATTAATGTTGCCGGAGATTGTTCCGCCACTCAGCATAAACTGATCAATCCTGCTATTTCCTGTTAGATTATTAAACTCGGAAAAACGAATCCCGTTAACATCGCCACTGTTTGCCCCGTCAATGGTCCAGAGGTTGCTGACGTCGGTCGCAGTGAGGGTGCTGTCTGCACCGTTGCCCACATACGATTCAATGTTCACGATGTTTGTGTTCGCCAAATTCACACTCACCGCGCCCAGTTCTGCGGACTGGTCAATTTCGTCACTGCCGTTGCCGCCATCGAGAACGCCGCTGAAACTGCTGCCGTTGGTAAAAACAAACGTATCCGTCCCGTTACCTCCCGCCAGTCTTTCGATGCTGCTGAAGGCGGCAACCGACGTCAGGCTGCCCACATCAACGCCGCTGAGGGTCCAGGTTTCACCGGTGTCCGCGCCGCGCAAGGTATCGTTGCCGTCACCACCGGAGAGACTACCGGTGACGCTGCCGCCGGAGAGGGTGAAGATGTCGGTGTTGTTATTGCCAATCAGATGATTGAAATCCACAAATGCGGTGGTGTTGACGGTGCCATCGTTGATGCCGGTAATGGCCCAATTTGAAGCCACATCCTGCCCCAGCAATGTGCTGTCACTGTTGTTGCCCACAAAGGTTTCAATGCTCACGTAGTTGGCGCTTTCCAGGTCCACCGTGACCGCACCGGTTTGTGCGGAAAGGTCGATGGTGTCCGCACCGGCAGCGCCGTTGATGATGCCGGAAATAGAACTGCCATCGGCAAACTGGAAGCTATCACTATTACCGTTGCCGGTGAGGTTTTCCATGTTAGTGAACGTGTTGACGCCAGTGACGCTGCCCGCGTCCGCACCGCTGATGGACCAGGTATTGGCCGCGTTGTCCGCCAGCAGGGTATCAACACCGGCACCACCGTCGGCAGTTCCCGTGATGCTGCCACCGGCAAAGGTGAAGGTGTCCGCATTGCTGCCACCGGTGAGATTGTTAAACCCGGTGAATGCAGTCACTGCATTTAGCTGACCGGCATTCACCCCGGTGATGCTCCAATCGTTAATCAGGTTGTCGCCAATCAGCGTGCTGTTGGAATCGTTGCCTGTAAAAGACTCAATATTGATGAACCCTGCCGCGCCCACGTTCACCGTCACCGCACCGCTCTGGGCAGAGAGGTCCACGCTGTCGCTGTCCCCTCCCCCGTTGATGGTGCCGCTGAGGCTACTGCCGTCGGCAAACACGTAGGTATCGTCCAGTGCGTTGCCGGTGAGGTTGTCGATATCCACAAAACCACCGATGCCGGTGAGCGAACCGCTATCGGCCGCGGAAATATCCCAACGGTTGCTGACGTTGTCAGCGACGAGGGTATCGTTTCCGCCACCGCCGGTGATGGTCCCGCTCAGCGTGCCACCCGACAAGGTGAAGCTGTCGTCGCTCGTGCCACCGGTGAGGTCGTTGAAGTCGATGAATACTGCGCCATTAAGGGTGCCATCGTTGGCAGCATCGTAATCACCATTGATCACCCAGGTGTTAATGATGTTGTCACCGATGAGGGTGGCATTGCCATTGCCGGTAAACTGTTCGATGTTGGCGTAATCCATGCCGCTGAGGTCCACCACCAAGGCGCTGGTTTGCGCGGACAAGTACGGTGTCGGCACCACCACCGCCGTCCAGGGTGCCGCTGAGGCCTGCGCCGTCGGCCACGGTGAAGTCATCGGTGTCGTTGCGGCCGTTGAGATTTTCCACGTTGATGAAAGCGCCAACGCCGGTGACATCACCGGCATTCGTGGCGGTGATGTTCCAGATGTTGGAGATATTGTCGGCGGCCAGCGAATCGGAGCCCGCCCCGCCATCCACCGTGCCACTGATAGAACCTCCGTTGAGCAAAAACGTATCGACGCCGCTGCCGCCGGTTAGATTAGCGATGTTGGTGAAGGCGAAAACGCTGTCCACATTGCCGCCATCGGCAGACAAGATA
>JAADHZ010000010.1 GCA_013151575.1 Gammaproteobacteria bacterium | reverse complement strand
ACAATCTCAATCTGGTGACGGGTAACATCGGCAAGGCTGGTGGTACCTCGTTGTCCATCACCGGGCAGTGCAATGCCATGGGCACGCGAGAATGGTCGTCATGCTCGGGCCTGCCGGGCTACCGGGCGCTGGAAAACCCGGAACACCGCGAAGAAGTCGGTAAATTTTGGGGAGTGGACCCAGAGTTTTTCCCCAAAAAACGCGGCCTCGCGGAAACCGATATTTTTCCTGCCATCGAAACCGGGCAAATCAAAGGTCTGTGGCTGGTGGCCACCAATCCCATGACCTCCATGCCCAATACGCCGCGTATTCGTAAAACACTAGAACGGCTGGAATGTCTGATTGTGCAGGATTCCTATCGCGATGTGGAAACCACCCAGTACGCGCACATCTATTTCCCCGCCGCGACTTGGGCGGAAAAAGAAGGCGTCTTCACCAACACCGAACGTCGCGTCAATATCGTACGCAAGGTGGCCGAACCTCATGCTAACTCAAAATCGGATTTGTGGATTTTTAATCAAATGGCGAAACGTTTTGAGCAGGGCGCACAGGTCACATTTCCCGAGGCGCCTTCACAAGTGTTTGACGAAATGCGCGAGCTGTCCAAAGGACGGCTGGTAGATATCTCCGGCATGAGCCACGACGAGATCGAAAAACAGTGCGGCATTCAGTGGCCGTACAAAGAGGGCAGTGAAAGCGCCAGTGGCGAGCCACGCCTGTACTGCGATGGCAAATTCCAATACGCCGACGGCAAGGCCAAGCTGATTCCTCTGCCGTTTATTGATAACAATGAAACCCCCAGCGAAGATTATCCCTTCTGGCTGAATACCGGCAGATTGGTGGAGCATTTTCACTCCCGCACCAAAACCGGCAAGGTGGGTAACTGCAACAAGTACAGTCCCACGCCGTTTATGGAAGTGAACCCGGATGCTGCTGCGGAACTGGGCATAAAACACATGAGTTATGTGCGCCTGGTGTCCAAACGCGGGGATGCCATTTTGCTGGCTCAATTGACGCAACGCGTACCGCGCAACATGGTGTTCGTACCGTTTCATTTTCATGATTGTGTGAATCGTTTGACGCTGGGTTTGCTGGACCCCCACTCACGGCAGCCCGCGTTCAAGCAAAGCGCAGTGCGTATCGAACAGATAGACCAGGAAGAGGCCGCACGGCTGAATGTGGAAATGCGCAATTTTTAGTGATATGCCAACTGTGCCGTAGGGTGGGCATTGCCCACCTTTCACCGGAGAGTATTTTGGTGGGCAATGCCCACCCTACAAGTGAAGTAAAACAGGGTAGGTTATGTTCCAAGTACGTGAAGACGAACCCAAATACGCGTTTCTATCCAATGGGGAAACTCGTGATAAAAATGCCCACGGTAAGTTTATCGAACTGGTGGAGAAGGCCAGCGCGCTGAGTGGCAAAAGTCTCAACATCAACGGCGACAGCGGCATTGGTGACAACCCTAACCGTTACAAGCAACACGGTTTTCACTTCACGGCGGACAACTGCATCGCCTGCCATGCCTGCGAGGCGGCTTGTAGCGAAAAAAATGATAACCCCGCGCACCTGGCGTTTCGTAGCGTAGGTTATGTTGAGGGTGGCACTTACCCGGCTTATCAACGCCTGAATATTTCCATGGCCTGCAATCACTGCGACAACCCCGTGTGCCTCAAGGGTTGCCCCACGCGTGCCTACACTAAGTTTGCCGAATACGGCGCGGTGTTACAGGACCCAGACATCTGTTTTGGCTGCGGTTATTGCACTTGGGTGTGTCCGTACAATGCACCGCAGCTGGACCCGATCAAGGGACAGGTAAGCAAGTGCAATATGTGCGTGGACCGGCTGGAGGTGGGCTTGAAACCCGCGTGCGTGTCCGCCTGCCTTGGAGGCGCGCTGGAATTTGGCGTGATTGAAAATACCCCGGCTAACCGTGATCAGGCGGAGCTGACCATTCCCGGTTTTCCCACCACCGAAATCACCCACCCTAATATTCGCTTCCAGCAAAAACGCAGTCTGCCGCGTGAGATGACCCGTGCTGATACCATGCCGCTGAAATACCATCGTGACGATAAACAGGGCCGTCATCAGCCCATCGTGGATGAAAACAAGGGCGGCAAACGTCAGTGGAATTTGAAAAAACTGCTCACCTCCCACGAAAATGCCCACATTGCATTTACCCTGTGCGCGCAAACGGTGATCGGTGCTTTTATTATGTTAATGCTAGCCCCGCTGCTGGGTAGTCGTTTTGTGCCTATTGTTGAGCTGAGTCGCTCGCAGGCCTTTTTGCCGCTATTGCTGGTGATGTTTGTGTTGCTGGCCTTCGGCATGTTCAAACTTAATATGCACTTGGGCAAACCGTTGCGTTTTTATCGTGGCTTCAACAATCTGCGCCACTCGCCAGTGAGTCGGGAAATTGCCGGAGTGTCGCTGTTTTTTGGTGGTTTCGCCGGGTTCACATTTATGATGTTGGTGAATCAGCTGTGGTTTGAATTGTTCCCGGTATTTCTGCTCGGGCTTGCCGCCACCGCAGCCATTATCGGCGGCGTAGTGGGCTTTTATTTCATGTACCGTTTGTATCGCATCCCCGCGCGGCCGTTCTGGAATCACTGGCAGACCGGCAGCGCTTTCATGAGCACGGCACTGGTCGGTGGCGCACTGGTGATGGCCGTGGTGGCCGGTTTCGCATTGCCTGCTTACGAGCTTGGTTCGTTGTTGCCGTTGCTGGCGGCGATCATTGCCGTGGGTCTGGGGCTGGAAATGGTTGGGCTGGTGTTTCATTCCCGTGATCTGCGGGCCAACGGCGGAGAGGGTGCGGCGGCATTATTTGAACAGGCAAGCAAATATGGTTATTCGTACCGCCTGCGCAACGGCCTGCTGGTCTTGAATCTGCTGGTAGCCGTGGTTGCCAGCGTGATGGGTTTGAGTGGGGTGGGCGGCATTTTGGTCGGTATCGCGCTGGCTCTGTCTCTGCTGGCCGCCGCGATCATGAGCCGGGCGCTATTTTATGTGTTGGTGATTCCCACCACCATGCCGGGCGCATTTTTCTGGCGGAATCGTGGTTTTGAAGAACACGCTCGCGAATCCGGATTGGCTGAAATGCCACAGGTCGGCGTGGTGCCGGATCATCATTAACGGGCATCGGTGATGCCCGCCACATCCTCGAAAGCCCTGTGCCGTCAGTTGGGAATGGAACACAATAATTTATACAAGTAGCGCTCTGCTGTATTCCATTTCTTTGGCTATTTAGCAAAATTTATCTTGAATTACGACTTCACTAATATCAAGTTGACCGCCTCTTGGCCGCGCATTTTTTATTTTTTTCCCAATGGCAACAAACATGGAAATTACATGGTCATCCGGGAGCTGAATAAGCTGAGCTACTTTATCAAAATCAAAACCATCCATCGGACAGGAATCATATCCCATCTCTTTGGCAGCCAACATTAACGTTTGAGCGGCAATACCACACGACCTGAATGCCTCGTCCCTTTGCACATCCTCTCTTCCTCGATAATATCCATCAATGGCAGGAAGCATAAAATCCTGAACCTCGGTTCCGGCATTAGCCCAATAACGAATAGGTTTTTTTTCCCAAGCTTTCAAGTCTGCACATATTATAATCAATAATGAGCTGTCGGTTACTTGTGCTTGCCCCCACGCGGCCTCCTTTATTTGGAGACGTAACTCCTGATTTTTTACGACCACAAATCTCCAATTTTGTATATTGAAGGCCGTTGGTGACAGCATAGCCAGGGACAACAACTCGTTTTCATCATCCTTTGGCATTTCGTAACGAGCATCAAATTCTTTAATCGCTCGACGATTTATAATTGCTTCCTTTGTGTTCATCTCTATATTCCATATGTAATTAAACTAGGCAGCTTGATATTATGCTATACAAATACATATTGTAAGAACGCACACTTTTGTACCGTAGGTACATAATGTATACCGTGAAATGGGGGTGTTGATTATGACGAACAAAGGTCAAGGCTGTAGTTTTGAATGCCCTGTGGAGGCCGCTTTAGAAGTCTTGAGTGGAAAATGGAAAGGGCTCATTCTTTATCACTTGAGGGATGAGACCAGACGATTTAACGAATTAAAACGAATTATTCCTGGCATTACACAGAGGATGCTTACTAAACAATTAAGGGAATTAGAAGCCGATAAAATTGTACATAGGAAGATATTTCAGGAAATTCCACCTAAAGTAGAATATTCTCTTACAAATTTCGGGCTTACACTGACCCCTATTCTTGAAGCACTTCAGAGATGGGGAGTTGAATACATCGAGGAAATCACAAAAATTCGTAATGAGGCAAATGTTGTGGAATAAGTAGTGAGAATACTTTTGGTTTTTTTGCACGATTTTTCTTTAGTCGAGCGGTCTCTAGTGCGGCGCGTCAAATATACCCAAACGCTATGGGTATATCGGGAAACGTTTCAATTTGTTCTCAAAATTCGTAACCGATGAAAACACATCTAACCATTTGCATGTTGTTTGATGCACCAGCACCGGTAGTGCTGGAAAACCAAGCATCAGGTAAAAACTGGCACTGATTCCCTAAATACCTCTTGAGCGGCAACGTGACCAAAGGCGTTTAAGATGAAATTTTCAGGGACAACATCACAAACCGAAACAGTCAGCTTAACCCGGGTAGGAAGGGAGCCTTCCCCTGAAGCATCGTGGTATGTCGAAATTGATGAAAAAATCTTGGGTGAAAAGTCAGGGCACGGATTAATGGGAGGTGCGGGTTAGTTGGCGACGCAATTGAGCGCGCGCGCGCAATCTGCTACCCTTCCTCCCCTTCCGAAGTTCCTTAAACCTAGCCAAACTCCTGGGTTGTCAATGACCAAATTTGTATTTGTTACCGGTGGTGTTGTTTCCTCATTGGGGAAAGGCATCGCCTCCGCCTCGCTGGCCGCCATCCTTGAATCGCGTGGCCTCAACGTCTCCCTAATGAAGCTGGACCCGTACATCAACGTGGACCCCGGCACCATGAGCCCTTTCCAGCACGGCGAGGTGTTCGTGACCGAAGACGGCGCCGAGACCGACCTGGACCTGGGGCACTACGAGCGTTTCGTGCGCACCACCATGGGTCAGCGTAATAATTTCACCTCGGGGCGTATTTATTCCGACGTGATCAGCAAGGAACGTCGTGGCGACTACCTGGGAGGCACCGTGCAGGTGATCCCGCATATCACCGACGAGATCAAGCGCCGCGTGCACGAATGCGCCGAGGGGCTGGACGTGCTGATGGTGGAGATTGGCGGCACCGTGGGTGATATCGAATCCCTGCCGTTTCTCGAAGCTATTCGCCAGATCGGCATTGAGCAGGGCCACGACAATTCCCTGTTCATGCATCTGACCCTGCTGCCGTTTATTCCCACCGCCGGTGAGCTGAAAACCAAGCCCACCCAGCACTCGGTCAAAGAGCTACGTTCCATTGGCATTCAGCCCGACGTGCTTATTTGCCGTGCCGACCGCCCGGTGCCGGATGCCGAACGTCGCAAAATCGCCCTGTTCACCAACGTCGAAGAACGTGCGGTTATTTCCGCCGTGGATGCCGACAGTATTTACCAGATTCCCGTGCTGCTGCACGAGCAACACCTTGACCAGATCGTGGTGGACAAGCTGCGTATTAAAGCCCCGTTGGCCGATCTTTCTGAGTGGCAGGCCGTCACGGATGCCATGTTTGACCCCAATGGCGAAGTAACGGTCGCCATGGTGGGCAAGTACATGAATCTCACCGAGGCCTACAAATCGCTGTCCGAGGCACTGATTCACGCCGGTCTGCATACCCGCACCAAGGTGAAAATTCGTTACATTGACTCGGAAGATATCGAAGCTGACGGTATTGACTGTCTGGAAAATGTTGATGCCATTCTGGTGCCCGGCGGCTTTGGTGAACGCGGCGTGGAAGGCAAAATCAGCGCCGTTAAATACGCCCGTGAAAATGGCGTGCCTTACCTCGGCATCTGCCTCGGCATGCAGGTGGCGGTGATCGAATACGCCCGCCACATAGCCGGGTTGAGCGGAGCGCACAGCACCGAGTTCAAACAGGATGCCGCGCATCCGGTGATCGGACTCATCACCGAATGGACCACCGCCGACGGTGAGCTGGAACAGCGTAGCGAAGACTCCGACCTCGGCGGCAGCATGCGCCTCGGCGGCCAGGATTGTCATCTTATGGATGGCTCCAAATCCCGCGAGTTGTACGGCAAAGAAACCATCGTTGAACGTCATCGTCACCGCTACGAATTCAACAACACTTATCTCGACGCGTTGCAGAATGCTGGCCTCGCCGTGGTGGGGCGCTCCGCCGACGGCAACTTGGTGGAGATGATCGAGATTCCCGAGCACCCGTGGTTTGTGGCCTGCCAGTTCCACCCCGAATTCACCTCCACGCCGCGTGACGGCCACCCGCTGTTCAGCGGTTTTATCACCGCCGCTCGCGCACAAGCGGAAAAATAGCCCATGAAACTGTGTAATTTTGAAGTTGGGCTGGACCAGCCGCTGTTCGTCATTGCCGGCCCCTGCGTGATCGAGTCCGAGCAACTGGCGATGGACACGGCGGCCGCGCTGAAAGAAATGACCGGCAAGCTGGGCATTCCGTTTATCTACAAATCTTCCTTCGACAAAGCCAATAGATCATCCACTTCCAGTTATCGTGGACCAGGCATCGAAGCAGGCCTGCGCATTCTGCAAAAGGTGAAAGAGGACATCGGCGTGCCGGTGCTCACCGATGTGCACGAAGACAGCCCGCTGGATGAAGTGGCCAGTGTGGTGGACGTGCTGCAAACGCCCGCGTTTCTTTGCCGACAAACCAACTTCATCCAGAACGTAGCCCGCACCGGCCTGCCGGTGAACATCAAAAAAGGCCAATTCCTCGCCCCCTGGGACATGAAAAACGTGGTGGACAAGGCCATTGAGGCGGGAAACGACAACATCATGGTCTGCGAGCGCGGTGTTTCCTTCGGCTATAATACGCTGATCTCGGACATGCGCGGCTTGGTGGAAATGCGCAACACCGGTTGCCCTGTGGTGTTTGACGCCACCCATTCCGTGCAACAGCCCGGTGGGCAGGGTGCAACGTCGGGCGGCCAACGCCAATTTGTGCCGGTATTGGCACGCTCGGCAGTTGCAGCGGGAGTGTCTGGCCTGTTTATGGAAACGCATCCTGACCCGGAAAAAGCCTTGAGCGATGGCCCCAATGCCTGGCCGCTGGGCGACATGGAAGGGCTGCTGGAAACCTTGAAGGCGCTGGATGATGCGGTGAAGGCGCGGGGGTTTGGGTTCGATCCTGCGTAATGGGTCGTTTTTTCGAGTGCGCCTGAGACCGGAACACTTGTGCCGCTAGCAAATTCTGGATTCCGGCCTTCGCCGGAATGACGAAGCTTATGAGTTTTCTTTAATCCGTCATTCCGGCGAAGGCCGGAATCCAGTGTCGATGGCAAGGAGCCATGAATGGAACGCCAGCCTTGCGTGTACATTCTGGCCAGTAAACGCAACGGGACTTTATACACAGGTGTGACTTCAAATTTGATAAAACGAATTTGGGAGCATAAAAGCAATGTCGTGGAAGGCTTCACCCAAAAAAACGGTGTCCATACTCTGGTTTGGTATGAAATGCATGAAACAATGAATACCGCAATCCAACGTGAAAAAAATATTAAAAACTGGAAACGTGCCTGGAAATTAAAAACGATTGAGGAAATGAATCCGCAGTGGCGGGATTTATACCCGGAATTATTATGATAAAAACAGGCGCTATTGAAGTAAGGAACCTCTGAATCATTGGTTCTCCGTCACTCCGGCGAATGCCGGAGTCCAGTTGAAGTCGGCACGTTCCTGGATTCCGGCATTCGCCGGAATGACGTAATAAAATTATTTTTGACAAGACTCACCACCGAAAAATTTGGAGCACCAATGACCGCAAAAATCACTAACATCCATGCCCGCGAAATTATTGATTCCCGTGGCAATCCAACCGTCGAAGCCGATGTCACCTTGGAATCCGGCAATATGGGCCGTGCCGCAGTGCCGTCCGGTGCCTCTACCGGTTCGCGTGAGGCCATCGAGCTGCGTGACGGCGACAAATCCCGCTATCTGGGCAAGGGTGTGCTCAAGGCCGTGGCCAACATCAATGGTGAAATTCGTGACGCGCTGCTGGGCAAAGATGCCAGCGATCAGGCCGCCATCGACCAGCTGATGATCGACCTCGACGGTACCGAAAACAAGGACCGTCTTGGTGCCAATGCGCTGTTGGCGGTGTCCATGGCCGCCGCCAAGGCCGCCGCCGCTGAGGCGGGCTTGCCCCTGTACCGTTACCTCGGTGGTGAAGACGCCACCACTCTGCCGGTGCCGATGATGAACATTATCAACGGCGGCTCACATGCCGACAACAGCGTGGATTTGCAGGAATTCATGATTCAGCCCGTAGGTGCAGCCAACATCTCCGAAGCCATCCGTTGCGGTGCCGAAATATTCCACGCGCTGAAAAAAGTATTGAGCGATCGCGGCCTGAATACCGCCGTGGGTGACGAGGGTGGTTTTGCCCCGGATCTGCCCTCCAACGAAGCGGCCATCGAGGTGATCATTGAGGCCATTAAAGCCGCCGGTTACACGCCGGGCAAAGATGTCTTCATCGCCATCGATGCTGCCGCTTCCGAATTTTACAAAAACGGAAAATATGAACTGACCTCGGAAGGTAAATCATTAACGGCCGCCGAATTTGTTGACGTACTGGCCAGCTGGGTGGACAAATACCCCATCCTCTCCATCGAAGACGGACTGGACGAAAGTGACTGGGAAGGCTGGGCCATAATGACCGAAAAGCTGGGTGACAAAATCCAGTTAGTGGGCGACGACTTGTTTGTGACCAATACCAAAATACTCAAACGTGGCATCGACAACAACATTGCCAACTCTATCCTTATCAAAGTTAACCAGATCGGCACGCTGACCGAAACCTTCGCCGCCATCGACATGGCCAAGGCTGCCGGATTCACCTCGGTGATGTCGCATCGTTCCGGTGAAACCGAAGATGCCACCATCGCCGATCTGGCCGTGGCCACCGGCACCGGGCAAATCAAGACCGGCTCCCTGTCGCGCTCCGATCGCATCGCCAAATACAACCAGCTGTTGCGCATTGCCGAAGAGCTGGGCGACAAGGCAACTTATCCCGGCATGGCGGCCTTCAAACGCGCCTGATTTGAAACAGCGATAAAAATGAAGGCCATCCTTTTGTGAAAGCGATCCTGGCTGCCCTCGTCATCCTGTTTGTACTGTTGCAGTTCAGACTCTGGTTTGGCGAAGGCAGCATGAAGGATGTGTGGCGCCTGGAAGACGCTATTGCCGTGCAACGCGGCGAAAATCAGCGCCTCAGTGACCGCAACCAGGCCCTGGCCGCCGAGGTAGACGACCTCAAGCAGGGGCTGGAGGCCATCGAGGAACGTGCCCGCAACGAGCTGGGCATGATCAAAGAGGGCGAGACTTTTTTTCAGGTGCTCGATTGATACCCGCCGCGCGTTGCTGGGCGATTTTTCCCGCTGCCGGTGTGGGCGCGCGCATGGCGGCCGACCGGCCCAAACAATACCTGTCGCTGGCCGGACGCACGGTGATCGAACACAGCCTCGATCGCTTGTTGTCGCATCCGGCTATCGTCGGCGCGGTGGTGGCGGTCTCTCCTGACGACGGCTATTGGGCCGATCTCAGCTATCCGCACAAAAAACGACACGACAAAACCCTGTGGGTAGCAGAAGGCGGGCGCGAGCGCTGTGACTCCGTGTTGAATGCACTACGCTGTTTGCATGACCATGCTGCCGACGATGATTGGGTGTTAGTGCACGATGCCGCTCGGCCCTGCGTGCGCCGGGAAGACATCGATGCCTTGATTCAGCAGGCCAGCGCCCATCCCTGCGGCGGCATCCTCGCGGTAGCGGCGCACGACACCATCAAGCAAGCGGGGCCAGGCCGCGAAATTCGCAGCACGGTGGACCGCAGCACCCTCTGGCATGCGCAGACCCCGCAGATGTTTCGCCTCGCTGCACTGGCCAACACGTTGGAGCAGGCCCTGGCCGCCGGGGTGACCGTCACCGACGAAGCCTCGGCCATGGAATGGGCGGGGCATTCGCCTTTGTTGGTGGCTGGACATACCGATAATATCAAGATTACCCGCCCTGAAGATCTGGCGCTGGCGGAATTTTACCTGGCAAATCCTGAATCATCATCCAGCAGGGAGGCAGTATGAAACCTATCGATCACGAGGCACTGGCGCTGAAATCACGGCGCACCAAGATCATCGCCACGCTGGGACCCGCGTCCAGTTCCCCGGCGGTCATCAACCGTTTGCTGGAAGCAGGGATGGACGTGGTGCGGCTCAACATGTCCCACGGCACTCATGACAGCCACCGCATCCTATTCAAGCGCGTGCGCGCCGCCGCTCGGCGTGCGGGCCGCCACATAGCGGTGGTGATGGACCTGTGCGGCCCGAAAATTCGCGTCGGGCGTTTCGCCGACGGGGGCATCCAACTCACGACGGGGGACGAGGTTATCGTCACCAGCCGCAACGTGCTGGGTGCCGCTGGGCTGATCCCGTCCCAATACCGGCAACTGCACAAGGACGTCAAAAAAGGCGAACGGATATTGCTGGACGATGGCAATCTGGAACTGCACGTGCTGTCGGTGGACGGCACGGAGGTGAGTTGTCGCGTGATTCACGGCGGCCTGCTGAAAGATCACAAGGGTATGAACCTGCCGGACTCGGCACTCTCCACCCCAGCCTTCACTAACAAGGATAAAAAAGACGTGTTGCTGGCCATGGAACTGGAAGTGGAGTACGTCGCCCTGAGTTTTGTGCGCAACGCAGGCGATGTCATCCGCCTGAACCGCTACATGGCCCGCCACGGCGAACCCATCCCCGTCATCAGTAAAATCGAGCGCCCCGAGGCGGTGGAGAATCTCGACGAGATTCTGGACGTCAGCGATGGCGTGATGGTGGCGCGCGGTGATCTGGGCATCGAGCTGCCGGCAGAACGGGTGCCGATGATCCAACGCAACATCATCAAACGCGCCCGCGCCGCCTACGTGCCGGTGATCGTCGCCACGCAAATGCTGGAATCCATGATCACCCATTCACGGCCCACCCGCGCCGAGGTGGGTGACGTGGCCAGCGCGGCCCATTCCAGCACCGATGCGGTGATGCTGTCCGGCGAAACTGCCAGCGGTGCCTATCCGGTGGAGGCGGTGGAAACCATGGACCGGGTGGCGCGGGAGATCGAAAAACACCAGTGGCGTGACGGTCAATACGGCAGCCAAGTATTCGCCGACCGCCATCGTAGCGGTTTTTCCCTGCGCGAGGCCGTCTCCCACGCGGCCCTGGAACTGGCTCGCGACATGGCGATGCAGGCCATCCTGGTGCCCACCCGTTCAGGCACCACCGCCCGTATTCTCTCGGCCCATCGCACCACCGCGCCGTTGGTGGGTATTTGCGCCAATGCGCGCATTTGTCGACGGCTGTCACTGCATTGGGGGGTGATACCGGTGTTCGTCAAAGAACCCCAACTGCACGACTGGCACAGCCTCTGCCTCAACATCAAATCGCAGTGCGACCTGTCCCGCCCTGGGCACACCGTGCTATTGGTATCCGGCTTCAGCGACGACCCCGCAAGTAACGAGCCGGTATTGAAGACGATAAAAATATAACGGGGTGGTTTGCGCCTGGATTTCAGGCGACGCTTTACTAAATGCCTCTCACTACATCAGGTTGTGTCCATGCTAAGAAAAACTTGAACAGATTGGATGTAACTATGGTTTTTCATGTGAAACTTGACGTTACGAGTTGCGCAAGTATAGGATCAGACGTTGAAAACCAGCCTGAATATTCGCATAGGCAGGCTGACGTGTATCAAACAGAGAGGCGCACATGCTGAATCATGTAAAAACATCACCCCTGGTTATCATATTAACCGTGTTATTGGCTGCCTGTGGTGGCGGTGGAAATGACTCAGTCAACGTTGATCGTTACACCGTTAGCACCACCGCAAGCCTGGGCGGTGGTATTGGCCCGGTCAGCGCTACGGTCGATCGCAACGCCAACACTAGCTTTGTCATAACACCAGATGCCAACTACGGCATCGCTAGCGTCACAGGTTGTGGCGGCACTCTCAGCGACGACAATACGACCTATACCACCGGTCCGATCACCGAGGATTGCACCGTGGACGCCAGCTTCGTGACATTCGCAGCTGCCGCCGCTCCTACATTGAGTTACTCCATCAAGACCTTCCGTTTCAGTTGGGTAGACCAAGCCAGTGCCACCCATTACCGGCTGCTGGAAAACCCGGATGGCAGCTCGGGCTACACCCAGGTGGGCAAGGATATTTTGCAGGGTACTGGGTTTGTTGAGCTGGTTGTGCCTTTATATGCGCGTGTGGAAGCACGTTACATTTTGCAAACCTGCACCGGGAGTAGCTGTCTCGACTCGGCATCCGTGGTGGTGGGCGATAATTTGGTGAAAGCTATTGGTTATATCAAGGGTTCTAACACCGAAGAGAAAGATGGTTTTGGAAACCATGTCGCCCTGAGCGCCGATGGCAAGACCTTGGCGGTAAGTGCGCCCGGCGAAGATGGCAACACCACGGGCATTAACGGCGACGAAGCGGATAATTCTGTCAGCAACATTGGTGCGGTTTACCTCTACCGTGACAGCGGCAGTGGCTGGTCACAGCAAGCCTATGTCAAGGCCTCCAATACCCAGGATCGTGACTGGTTCGCCACATCCATTGCCCTGAGTGCTGATGGCACTACCCTAGCCGTAGGTGCCGTCGGCGAAGCCAGCAGCGCCACGGGCATTAACGGCGACGAAATGGATAATTCTCAATACAGAGCTGGCGCGGCCTATGTCTACCGCTACAGCAACGGTGCTTGGTCTCAGCAGGCCTATGTCAAGGCCTCTAATACCGAGACGGGTGATAACTTTGGGGGTGCCATCGCCCTAAGCGCCGACGGCAATACCCTGGCTGTGGGGGCAACCGGCGAGAAAAGCAGCGCCACGGGCATTAACGGCGACCAGACGAACAATGCTACAGGCATCACCGGCACCGCCGGCGCGGTCTATGTTTACCGCTACAGTAGCGGTGCTTGGTCCCAGCAGGTTTATGTCAAGGCCTCTAATACTGAGACGGGTGATAGCTTTGGGGGCGCCGTCGCCCTAAGCGCTGATGGCAACACGTTGGCTGCGGGGGCAATCGGCGAAAAAAGCAACGCCACGGGTATTGACGGTGACCAGATGAACAATTCTGCATCTAATTCCGGCGCGGTCTACGTTTACCGTTACAGCAGCGGTGCTTGGTTGCAGCAGGCCTATGTCAAGGCCTCCAATACCGAGGCATTCGCCAAATTTGGAAACGACCTCGCTCTGAATGCTGACGGCAATACTTTAGCTGTGGCTGCATTCCAAGAGGACCGCGATAGTATGGGAGGCTGGGCCCCCGAATCTGGCGCGGCCTATATCTACCGTTACAACGGCAGCACCTGGGAGCACCAGGCCTATCTCAACGCATCCGATGTCCGGGAGGGTAATGAGTTTGGGGAAAGCATTGCTCTGAGCGCCGACGGCAATACACTGGTTGCAGGTTCACGCTTCGAGAGTAGCAAGAGTGTTGGTATTAACGGTTCTCAGGCGGATACGACGGAGGACTTTGGCTCGCTTGACATAACGCACGGTGCTGCCGGTGCGGCTTACATCTTCCGCTATGACGGTGGCGCTTGGTCACAGTATGCTTTTGTCAAAGCCTCCAATACCGATAACTTCGATCAGTTTGGCGCATCCGTTGCCCTGAGTGCTGACGGCAATACCCTGGCCGTGGGTGCAATTAATGAAGACAGCAACGGCCAGGGCATTAGCGGCGACCAGACGGATAATTCTGCATCTAAAGCCGGAGCAGTCTACTTGTATTGAGCCAATCAATAGGGGTCATACCAATGCCATTAAGTTAAGAAATGTATGCCTGTTTTTTTATCCGCCAAGTCAGCATTGGGCAGCCAGGTGCCCATGGAGAATTGAGGTTTAAAGGTTCAGCGTGTACCACAGAATATGGAAACAAAAAAACATAGTGTTTGTCACGCAGAGGTCGCAGAGACACAGAGTTTTTGGTGTTTTTCTTTGCGTCTCTGTGACCTCTGTGTTGACAAGCATCAGGCCTGGTAAAGCGACAGCCTTCTAGGCAGCCCCGGTTTTTGGCCGGGTGCGCTTAACTTAATGGCATTGGGGGTCATACCATTAGCAGTGATAAGCAGGTGAATTGTTGCCAAAAGCGGATTCAGGCAGATGAATTTGATGACATTGGCAAGCTACTCAATCCCGCCCAGGTGTCCCTGTTTTTCTATGTACATTGCTCCAATTTGAACACCGTACTAGAGCGGCCATTGCGAGCCAGGCGGCTCTTTGAGCGTTTGCGCCGATGGCGGATCGTCTCGACAAGGGGGTCATAGGGTTGCTCGTATGAATTTCCTGCCAGTATTTGACTGCAAGGAAATCATGGAAGCATACAATCCATGCTCCCTACTCCAGCAGCGGCCGCAAATATTCCCAGACATTCTCCAGCAACCGAGGCTGAGCCTCAGCAGTGGGATGCAGCCCATCAGCCTGCATTTGGGAAAGATCCGTGGCCATGCCTTTCAGCAGGAAAGGCGATAGCCCGACGGCGTGATCCCGGGCTAGCTGCGTGTAGCTTTCTTCGAACTGTTTCGTGTAACGGAAACCGTAGTTAGGCGGTAGGCGCATGCCCACCAGCAGCACACGAGCCCCCGCCTGTTGGCTGCGTTGAATGATTTTGCCCAGATTGCCGCGCATTTCGGCGATGGGTAGGCCGCGTAGCCCGTCGTTAGCACCCAGCTCAATCACTACGATATCAGGCTTTTGTTGTGCCAATACTGGGCCGATACGGCGCAGGCCGCCGCTACTGGTTTCACCGCTGACGCTGGCGTTGAACACCTGGTGGGGCAGGCCCCGCTGGCGCAGACGCTGCTGCAATAAACTGACCCAGCCGTCGCGCTGGTCGATTCCATAGGCAGCACTTAGACTGTCACCCAGAATCAGAATCAGCGGCTGCCGCACATCCGCTGTGTTTTCCGTCGCGGTGGCCAATGACGGCCCCACCAGCATCAACCAGACACAAACCAGAAATAGTGAATTTAAACGCACTCTCATGAATCCTCTTCGCTTACACTGCTGTCCCGTTAACGCCACATCGTCATACCGGGCTTGACCCGGTATCCAGTAAGCCGTTAAAACCACTGGATTCCGGCCTGCACCCAAAAGGCATAAACGCCGGAATACCCAAAGCGCTTCGCGGAGCAGGTTTTGACGGAAAGAGGTTGCTGATTATTCATGCCTTAATTTCACAAATTCTACTGTAGGCTACGCAAAACAACGAATGACAACATGAAAAACATTTGTTAACGGGGATGGTAGTGATTCGCTGATGAAAACATATTTGATAAAACCAAAGGGCAGTGTGGAGCAGCCGGTATTGCTTGTCGAGGGCCTGGGTAAGCGGGTAGCGGCAGTGGGTGCCGACGACGATGAGCCGTTGGACATCCTCAGTAACGTGAGCCTGGCCATTCAGCCCGGCGAATCGGTGGCCATCGTCGGGCCGTCTGGCTCCGGCAAATCCACCTTGCTGGGTTTGCTGGCGGGGCTGGACCTGCCCAGCAGCGGCTCGGTGATCGTGGATGGCATCGACCTGACCCGGCAGGATGAAGACGGCCGCGCCGCGTTGCGGGGCGAGAAAATGGGCTTTGTGTTTCAGTCGTTTCAATTGTTGCCCACGCTCACGGCGCTGGAAAATGTGATGCTGCCGCTGGAACTGGCCGGTCACGCTGATGCCACTGATCGCGCAGGGCAGGTGCTGGCTCGCG
>JAADHZ010000136.1 GCA_013151575.1 Gammaproteobacteria bacterium | reverse complement strand
TTGTTTCCATATTCTGTGGTACACACTGAACCTCTAAACCTCAATTCGCCATGGGCACTGGCTGCCCAATGCTGACTTGACGGATAAAAAACAGGCATACATTTCTTAACTTAATGGCATTGATGGTCAGGGGTTATGTTGTCGGGAAACAACTTTTTTTGGCAGCGATTGGAAAACCTACCTGAAAAAAGATCAGGCTTTCGCTGTCGGGCATGTGGCAGATTGTGCCCCTGTTCAATCCCTCCTTAAATCTATTCTTAATATTGTTGACGGCTCTCATCCACGACTTTTTCGGCCAGGCCGACGCCAGTGTATGGTTGAGCCTGCTGGTATCGTTGGGCTTTCTGCTGGCTATTAGCGCCGTTTGTCTGCTGATGCTGCAAAAGGGTTACAAAATACGCGGCTAGACGGTATCCTAAGCAGCTCCGGTTGGTCGTTGGGTCGCCGCGAATAATCACTTCTTAATCAATGAGTTAGCGAATATGGCGCGTGCTGTTTGCGGGCCTTTGGATATCGATATGGAACCGAATGACGTTCAGGCCCTGATTGAGGCCGGTATGCCCGACGCCGATGTTACCGTGAGCGGCGATGGCAGCCACTTTGAAGCCCGTGTGATTTCTTCGGCGTTTGACAGCAAGTCCCTGGTGGCCCAGCAGAAAATGGTGTACGCCACGTTGGGGGAGCACATCACCAGCGGCGAGCTGCATGCCCTGACCATCAAGGCCTACACTCCCGAAAAATGGGCGAAGGCCCGCAAATTGCAGGTTGGCATCGGCTGATCCCGTATCCCGGTTTCCGGCGCAAAGTCGGAACCGGACTGAAATCCCCAACATCTGGTTGTTATTACATGGATAAACTGATCATCACAGGCGGAGCCGTGCTGGACGGCACCATCCGCATCTCGGGTGCAAAAAACGCCGCACTGCCGGTGCTGGCCGCCACCTTGCTGGCCGAAGGTCGCATGACCGTGGGCAATGTGCCTCACTTGCAAGACATCACCACTACCATGGAGCTGCTGGGGGCCATGGGCGTGACCCTGGTGATTGACGAAAAACTGTCTATTGAGACTGACGTCTCCACGATCAAGCAGTTTTCCGCCCCCTACGAGCTGGTGAAAACCATGCGTGCGTCCATTCTGGTGCTGGGCCCCCTGCTGGCGCGCTTTGGCGAGGCTGAGGTATCGCTGCCCGGCGGTTGCGCCATCGGCAGTCGCCCGGTGAATCTGCACATTCAAGGCTTGCAGGCCATGGGCGCGGAAATTACGGTGGAGAATGGTTACATCAAGGCCCGTGCATCGCGTCTCAAGGGTGCCTCGCTGGTGCTGGATATCGTCACCGTCACCGGCACAGAAAACCTGATGATGGCGGCGACGCTGGCTGACGGCGTCACGGTGCTGGAAAACGCCGCACGCGAGCCCGAGGTGGTGGATCTGGCGAATTGCCTGAACGCAATGGGGGCCAACGTGTCCGGTGCCGGTACGTCCACGATCACCATTGAAGGCGTAGAAAAGCTCAATGGCGTCCGTTACGACGTGGTGCCCGACCGTATCGAAACCGGTACCTATCTGGTGGCCGCCGCCATTACCGGCGGGCGCATTACCGTGAAAGACACCCGCCCGAAGATGCTGGACGTGGTGTTGGCTAAATTGCGTGACGCTGGTGCGGACATCACGGTGGGCGAGGACTGGATATCCCTGGATATGCACGGTAAGCGCCCCAAGGCTGTGGACGTACACACTGCACCCTACCCCGCCTTCCCCACTGATATGCAGGCCCAATTCACCGCGCTCAATGCGGTGGCCGAAGGCGTCGCCACCATCACCGAAACCGTGTTTGAAAACCGTTTCATGCACGTGCAGGAGCTGGAACGCATGGGTGCCGACATCAAACTCGAAGGCAATACCGCTATTATCAGCGGTGTTGAGCAGCTGACCGCAGCGCCCGTGATGGCCACCGACCTGCGTGCTTCGGCCAGCCTGGTATTGGCGGGTTTGGTGGCAGAAGGTGATACCGAGGTGAATCGCATCTACCACATCGACCGGGGT
Organism: Gammaproteobacteria bacterium; assembly: GCA_013151575.1. Lineage (GTDB taxonomy): Bacteria > Pseudomonadota > Gammaproteobacteria > SZUA-152 > SZUA-152 > SZUA-152. The sequence continues at coordinate 3,203 of JAADHZ010000136.1, read as the reverse complement.
TACGAGCGCATCGAGGAAAAGCTCCAACAATTGGGCGCGACGATTCGTCGTGTGCCGAATTGACCGGTAGGGCGGGCATTGCCCATCACGCAATGATCAAAAATGTTCACGGTGGGCAGTGCCCACCCTACCAGTGAAACGTGTCAGATATGAGTGAAAACGACGGCTTGATCATCGCCCTCTCCAAGGGTCGCATCTACAAAGAAACCCTGCCGCTGCTGCGCCACGCGGGCATCGAGCTGGTAGACGACCCCGACACCAGCCGCAAGCTGATTCTCGACACCAATGATGACACCGTGAAGGTGCTGATCCTGCGTGCCACCGACGTGCCCACCTATGTGCAATACGGTGCGGCGGACGTGGGTGTGGCGGGCAAGGACGTGCTGATGGAGCACGGTGGTGAGGGTCTGTATGAGCCGCTGGATCTGAAGATTGCCTGCTGCAAGCTGATGACCGCCGGTCGCAAGGGTGAACAGGACGTGATGCCCGGTCGACGCCTGCGCGTAGCCACCAAATTCGTCAATAGCACCCGGCGTTTTTACGCCAGCCGGGGCGAGCAGGTGGAAATCATCAAACTTTACGGTTCCATGGAACTCGCGCCGCTGGTGGGCCTGGCCGACCGCATTGTCGATGTGGTGGACACCGGCAACACCCTGCGGGCCAATGGGCTGGAACCCTTTGAACACATCGCGGACATCAGTTCGCGGCTCATCGTCAACAAAGCGGCGATGAAAATGAAACACGCACGGGTGAAAGCGCTTATTGACCAAATCAGCGAGGCTGTGGTTTCGGCTTTAAGGACGGGATAATGCAAGATGCAATTTTCTATTTGGGCAATTTAAAGAGGCCGCAGAGACGCAGAGGCGCAGAGTTTTTAGATTGCTTTCTCTGCGTCTCTGTGCCTTTGCGGCCTCTGCGTTTCATGTCGGAATTTGCGAATCGTTTGTGCTTCCGGCTTCCTCTGTTCAGGAAAGTATCAGCATGATCAAACGTCTCAACAGTACCGACCCCGATTTTTGGCAGGCGCTCGATGGTCTGCTGGCCTGGGAATCCGTGTCAGATCAAGCCGTGAACGACACCGTTACCGGCATCATCGCCGACATTCGCAACCGTGGCGATGCTGCGCTGGTGGAATACACCAACCGTTTTGATCGTATGTCGATCAAAACCATGAGCGAGCTGGAAATTCCCACGGCACGTCTGCAACAGGCGTTGGATGGCCTGCCCACGGAGCAGCGCGAGGCCCTGCAACAGGCCACCGACCGCGTGCGTGCCTATCACGATCACCAGAAACAGGATTCCTGGAGTTACACTGAGGCCGATGGCACGCTGTTAGGCCAGCAAGTCACGGCGCTGGAACGTGTCGGCCTGTACGTACCCGGCGGCAAGGCAGCCTATCCTTCGTCGGTGCTGATGAACGCCATCCCCGCCAAAGTGGCTGGCGTGGACGAGCTGATCATGGTGGTGCCCACGCCGGACGGCGAAATCAACGAACTGGTGTTTGCTGCTGCCGCGATTTGCGGCGTAGACCGGGTGTTCACTGTCGGCGGTGCGCAGGCCGTGGCGGCCCTGGCCTACGGCACCGAGGCCGTGCCGCAGGTGGACAAAATCGTCGGCCCCGGCAACATCTACGTGGCCACCGCCAAGCGTTACGTGTTCGGCACCGTGGGCATCGACATGATCGCCGGGCCGTCGGAAATTCTCGTGGTCTGCGACGGCCAGACCGACCCGGACTGGATCGCCATGGACCTGTTCTCCCAGGCCGAACACGATGAAGACGCGCAATCCATCCTGCTGTGTCCCGACGCCGACTACCTCGATGCGGTTGCCGCCAGCATCGAAAAGCTGCTGCCCAATATGGAGCGCGCAGAAATCATCCGCACCTCACTCAACGACCGCGGCGCACTGATTCAGGTGAAAGACCTCGACGAAGCCGTGACCGTGGCTAATTACATCGCCCCCGAGCATCTCGAACTGTCGGTGGAAGACCCGCAGGCCATGGCCAAAAACATTAAGCACGCCGGAGCGATTTTTATGGGGCGTTACACTGCCGAGGCGTTGGGCGACTACTGCGCCGGGCCCAATCACGTATTGCCCACCTCGCGCACCGCGCGCTATTCCTCACCGCTAGGCGTGTACGATTTCCAGAAACGCTCCAGCCTGATTATGTGCTCGGCGGATGGCGCCTCGGAGCTGGGCAAGGTGGCCTCCACGTTGGCGCGTGGCGAAGGGTTGGAGGCGCACGCGCGCTCAGCGGAATACCGGATCAAGGATTAATTGACATTGCAGAACCTGCGTTAAAAACACATGGCCCAATATACCAACGACAAGGTGGCTGCCTGGGTATGTCCCGAAATCCGCGCCCTGTCCGCCTACCATGTGCCGTCTTCTGCGGATTTCATCAAGCTGGATGCCATGGAAAACCCCTATCACTGGCCGGAAAAAATGGTGGACGACTGGCTCGCCGTGCTGCGCGATGTCAGCCTCAACCGTTACCCCGACCCGTCGCCCGCGAGCCTGAAAGCCAGTCTGGCTGAGGCCATGGGAGTGCCTGCGGGCATGGATGTGATCCTGGGCAACGGTTCCGATGAACTGATCCAGATGATCGCGCTGACCCTAGCGCAACCGGGCCGGGTGATCCTGGCCCCGGAACCCAGCTTCGTGATGTACAAGATGATTGCTACGTTCACGGGCATGAATTATGTCGGGGTGCCGCTGGCAGAGGGTTTTTCGCTGGATGTGGAGGCCATGCTGGCCGCCATTGAGCAGCACCAGCCCGCCGTGGTTTTTTTAGCTTACCCCAACAATCCCACCGGCAACCTGTTTGACCGTGCCGCCGTCAATGCCGTGATCGAAGCCAGCCCCGGCCTGGTGGTGGTGGACGAGGCCTATCACGCCTTTGCAGACGACAGTTACATGGCCGAGCTGGGCAAACATGACAACCTGGTGGTGATGCGCACCGTATCCAAAATGGGCCTCGCCGGTCTGCGACTGGGCCTGCTGGCTGGGCCGCGCGAATGGCTGGCCGAATTCGACAAAACCCGCCTGCCGTACAACATCAACGTGCTGACGCAGGTGAGCGCGGAGTTTGCGTTCACTCACCGAGAGGTGCTTGACGAACAAACCCAGCAAATCTGTGCGGACCGCGAAACACTCATGAGCGAATTGCAGGCGCTGGACGGTGTGGATGCCTTCCCCAGTCG
>JAADHZ010000028.1 GCA_013151575.1 Gammaproteobacteria bacterium | reverse complement strand
CGCTGTTCTTCATGCGAAAGAAAATATTTCACAATTGACACAATATCGATTTCGTTGTTGAAGAAAAAGGCCTCCTCGTCCTCAATGAGATGATCGCTTATGTCAGCTTCGTCCATCGGAATCCTGCGATTCAGCATAAAAACACCGGCGCCGAGAATTTCCATAGCACGCATATGCAGCGAAATACCCGGGCTGTTATTGATGCAAATTGTCGCCTGGTTCATAACACTGTTCAGAGGCTCGCCGTTTTTTGCAATTCCCTGCCATGCCGACTCAAACCCGGGATATTTATCCCAGTTTTTTCCATAGACATGCAGGTTTATACCTTGCTGCATGAGTGACCTGAGGGGGCGAATTTTGATGGCGGCCTTGATGTCGTTCGCCAGTCGTGTAGAAGCACAAAAATGATTAACGATAACAGGGTCCGCCGGAATGTCGGCCTTGGACAGTATACGGGAGACAAAACTGGCGCGCTTTTCGGGAAAGTTGTATGCCCAAAGGTCATCGATCAACAGGTTGTCCAGAACCTTTGTCATCAACATGTACACCAGCACCAATTGCTCGTAGCTGATGGCGTCGCTGGCTAACAATTCGGTTTCATGTCCGTTCAGTTCAAAATTTGCATTGTGGTCACGTGTCGCTTGCAGCGTCTCAGCGGGTATGGGTAGGTGCGAAATGTAGAGCACATCACAGGTTTTTTGACTGTTTTTAATTGGATGGTAAATATCCTTGTTCACGCCGAGTGCTAGGTACTGGATGGCGTGTCCATCATAGACGGGTATCTTTCCTAATATGTCTATCCAGCTCGGCGCCAGCGCGAAAGTGAAATCATTTTCACCCAAGGAGCGGCGGGTGGGTTGGGTGATGTTGGGCAGTAAATCCTGAATCCAGTTTACGAACGGAATATTGTTCGGTAGAAAGGCATACTCGTCCCGAAAATGATCAATATAGATTATCAGGTCAGGTTTGAAATCCGAGACGGTCGCGAGGAGGTCGTATTTTGTGGTTCGGCAACTGTTTGATTCTTCGATGTGCATCCGTGTTTCATGCCCCAGCTCATTAAATCCTGACAATAAGTCCCTGATACAATATTGCAGAAAACTGGTGAATCGTGATGTGCAGCCCAGTATTCGCAGAGGGCGCGTCCCGGACGTGACAATAGTTAGCCATTCAGCTTTTGTAACATTGTTGTAATAGTCATTGATACCTGTTTGCAGCTTGTCAATAGTAGCGCCGGTCTCCTCGCCCAATTGATTGATGCCTGCCAGAGTGTCGCGTACGGCAGGGTGCTCGTTTGAATACCACAGGGACAGGGAATGTGTCGGGTGGAGAGCTTGCCGATGTGACTCCAGGTATTTCATCAACTCTTTTGGCGCATGCTCACCAACGAACCACTGCACGCGACCGGATTCCAAAAGCACCGTCAAATCATGCAGCCACATCGCGGCGATGAGCATTGTTGGCTCGGGCTCTACGAGGTAAATGGGCAATTGATAATCGGGCAGATCGGGCCTTGGAAGCTGTGTTTTATCGTAAATAACACGTAATTCGTCACCGGCCCCGATGCCGATAATGACGTGGGTGGGTTCGCTGATGTCCGGTGTCACGATGGCCGAAAGTGCCGCATCTCTGCGTTGCCTAGGAATGGTGATTTGTAGTTGGGTGTCAGAAATGTGCAGAGTCTGTTGCGGATCGAACCGCAGGGACACCGTGTCAAGCAAGGGCTCCACTTTGGCGTAAACGTGTGGGCAGTGGTGTTTCAGTGCCGCCAGGTTTTGTTGCAGCTTGTTTTTGTTGTTTTCAGAATGGTTGGTCATGGTGTATCACATTGGCATGATGGAAGATGGTGGTGATGGGAGTTTTGCCGGAACAGTCATGGCATTCAAACGGAAATATGCTATGTCCACTTCAATTGATCGTGAACAGTTTTGGTGACCCGTAGCGCCAGGTTTTCATAGGTGAACGTTTTTGCCAACGGTGTAGGGTCGCCATCGGCGTTGGTATTCAAACATTGCTGAAGTTGCTGTGCCGTGCTGAAAAAACAGCAATATTCGTCCCAATGAGGTCGCTCAGCCATGTGGCGGCAATCGAAGACCACGGGTGCGCTGCCACAGGCGGCGGCTTCCACCAGGCGTTGGGAGTTGACCTCAAAGGGATGGCTGATTAATGCGAAGCGGGCGGCATTGTAGACTCGTGCCACCGCCGCGCCGTGCGGAAGTTCGCCCCGGAAGAAGGGGCGGACGATGGGATCGCCTTCCCAGCCCCGGCCGTAAACTTCCACCGGAATATCACTGTCGCGGCACAACCACTGCAAGGTGATATCGCGCGCGGCGTAGTGAAATAAATCCCAGTAAATTTGATGATAGCTGATGCTCCAACGCTGGCATAATGGTCTCAGGAAGGTTTCGTCAACGGGCTCCCCGGCTTCCATGTGTTCGATGATATTTTTCAGAGCGCCTTTTTCCGCTGGGGAATGGGTGAGGCGACTGCGATAAGAGGAACCGATAAAAACAATTTTATTTTCTCGTTCCACGTGATATTTGGTATTGAACACGTCGTCATCAATACAAAAATTCTGGCGCTGGATGTTTGGACAGGCGCAATGTGTCAAGTAGTGATCGAAGTCCCTGATTAAAGAAAAGGTAGTATCACGCGGCCGCCAGAGCAAAGGGCTGCCCTTGGTTAACACCGGCATGGGATCTTGCCACCAAGAAAAATAAAACACGTCCGGGTGCAGGTGTTGTGTGTCCTGCGTGTTGATGTTGAAAATCACGTGGGGATTGAAGGCCTGATGAGCCTTGATATGCAGGTAGCCGTCGAAAAGCTGCATATCGTTTTTCTCAACATCCAGAAGAACTTCATGGCCCAGCTTTTTCAGGGCTCCAGCGAGCTGACGAGAGCAATGCTGCATGACGGTGGTCAGTCGGCTGGTTTTTAACAGGATACGCAGCGGCTCATTTTTATCGAAGATCGGGCGCTGGTGCTTGACCTCCTGTTTTATCTTGTTCGTGAGCAGGCCACGTTGTTTTACGACCTGGGTCAGGGACTGTTCGATCACCTTACTAATTTCGTTGACGAAATTTTCGGGCGTACCCACTGGAAATATAATCTGGCTAGGCAGTTGATGCGGCAGGTCTATCAGCCGTGTTTCTATTTTCTCAAAGGGCAGGTTGACCATGTTGTCCAGCGCGTCCTCCTGCGGTGGACCATCGTAAAAACAGACTTGTAATGCGGTAATGCTGGGGTGTGTTGTGGTTATCTGATGGCGTTGCAAAGCCGTTTCCCGCGCCTGTCGGTAATCAAAAAAATACAGATTACTTTCAGTATCGGCAGTATTGGCAGCATTGTCAGTATTTGTGGTGTTGTCGGCTGGGGTTTGTGGTTGCGCAATGGCAGCAGTGCTTTGGGGCGGCATCTGTCGTTCCTTTTGGGGGTTTTTTAAACAGGAAATTTTTCGGCGTAGTCTTCGTGGGCCTGCTGAAATTCCTGCATTTGCCCGATGTCGATCCAGTACTCGTGGATGGGGAAACTACCCACCGACATCCCGTTGCCCAGCAGTTGGTTGATGAGGTCGGGCATGTCCAGATAACGGTTAGTAGGAATCAGGTCCAACACCTCCGGGTTTAGCATGTAAATGCCAGCGTTGACATGCACGCGGTGGCTGGGTTTTTCCTGCATGCCGGTAACCGTGTGGCCATCCAATGCCACCACGCCGTAGGGAATTTGGTGGGTGTACTCGCGTACACAAAGGGTGGCCGCTGTTTTTTGTTTCTGGTGAAAACGCAGCAGGCGCACAAAATCCACCTGCGTGAGCAGGTCTCCGTTCATCACAAAAAACGGCGTGTCCGGTTTTTCCGGTAGCAGGCTCAACGCACCGGCGGTGCCCATGCGTTCCTTTTCTTCCACATAGGTGATTTCCACACCCCACTGACTGCCGTCGCCAAAGTGCTCGCGGATCATTTCGCCTTTGTAATTGATGCACAGATACAGGTGATGAAAACCGTGGCTGGCGAAATTTTCCACGATGGTTTCGAGGATGGGTTTGGAGCCGACTTCCAATAGTGGTTTGGGCCGGGCCTGGGTCAGTGGCCGCAGGCGTGAACCCAGTCCGCCCACCATCAGTACCACGGCATTGTCGTGCCTCGGTTCCGCCGGAGGTTGAAAGCGGGTGAGCCCGACGATGCAGCCTTTGGCGTCCAGCAGCGGCAGATGCCCGAGGCTGTGACGTTGCATGGTGCGTTGCCACAGCAGCTCATCCTCGCCCACCAGGCCGGTGGTGGGGGTATCGTTCATCAATTTTTCCACCGGTGTATCCAGCCCATCACCGCGCAGCAGGGCGCGGCGGATATCGCCATCGGTGACGGTGCCGCGCAGATGGCAGCCGTCGTCCACCACCAGAGCGATCTGCATGCGGCCACGGTCGATAACCTCAAGCACTGTTTTCATGCTGGCATCGGAGGGGATGGCGATGGGCTTCCAATCGTTCACGTTTGTTGCGGTCTCGTGGGTGTCAATGAATGGTTGTCGGTGTCATTGCTGCGAAAATATGCAAATTGGATGCCATCGCTGGTGGTTGAAGGAATTGGTGGGTTTCAAAGAAGACAGAAACTGGAAAGCTGAATCGAAAAGAATGCAAAGGGGCGAAATGTTCAAAACTGATTTAATATAAATTAAATACCTATAAAAATAAGATAGAAGCAGGAAGCTGAAACCGTTTGAAGAATGGTTATGTTTTAAAAACGTGGCATTTATTTTGCAATGATGGAAGCTTTTGTTGTTTAACAACGGAGTTTGATATGAATATTTCAAATGTAGGGCAAACTATTTCCCCAGGAATTCCGCAAAGTGGCAAAAATATTCCGCCCCAAACTGTAAATAAGGCAATTGATTCTATTGGCGACACGAATTCTCCACCTAAAACTGTGGACATGAGGAATGTATCACTGAATGAAATTAATACGCTAATAAGGTCTGGAGTAGAGGGGCTTCTTGATGTAATACCGTTTGTTCCTCCGAATATCATTAATCAAAAAGGAGCAGAGTATGCAGCTAATATTAAAATAGATTTTCTTGGGCAAGTGGAGGGAATTATTGAGTACAATAAAAGTATTGGCAAAGACATAACCTTTTCACAAAAAATTTTAGAAAATCTTAAAAATATTGATGGCATGAAATTACCCTTAAAAATAAATGTTGTTGCGTAGCATAAAATCATACCAGTCATAAAATTAGAATCATGAGATAACAAAAAATTAAATAACGTACACGAAATTTTATCAGACCGCTGTTTTAGTTTTTCATCTCTTCGCATTTTTTGTGGTTAATATGTTTTAGCGAAATTTGGGGTCGCCCATTATTCAGTTTGTTGTTGCCCGCCAGCTCAGACCTTGCAAGGCCTCGGCCATGGCCCAATCGGTGGTGTCGTCGATGTCTAGGCTGCCGATGGCATTCATCGGCAGGGCGGCGGTGGCGGGCGGAAAAAAGCTGCCGCCTTCCCGCAGGGCATCGCTGCGAATCAGGTACAGCGCGCCGTTGGGTGTGACCAGACCGGGGCTGTCCTGTCGGCGGGTGATGGTGTCGTCGGTGCCCAACGGTCGGATGCGTCCCCTGGCGTCGGGCAAAAACAGCGTGCCGGGGCTGCGGTGGATGGTTTTGATGCCCACCACCGCGTCCAACGTGGAATCGTTGCGCAGCATTTCCCAGGCATGGTTGATGGCCGCTGGTGGTCGAAACGGGGAGGTGGGTTGTAGCAGCAGCACGAAGGTTGGTGTTTCATCGTGTTCGTTTGCCAGCCAGTCCAGCGCGTGCAGCACCACGTCCCGCGAGAAGGCCGTGTCGTCGGACAGCGCGGCTGGGCGCAGAAAGGGCACTTCCAGCTTGCAGGCGCGGCCGGTCTCGGCGATGGTCGCGTCGTCGGTGCTGAGCAAGTTGCGGGCCGCGCGCAAGTCGCTGTGTTGCAGGGCCTTTGCCGTCCAGCCCAGCAGGGGCAGGCCGCCTAGCGGTTTGATATTTTTGCCCGGCAGACCTTTTGAGCCGCCCCGGGCGGGGATCACCACCAGCACGTCACGCGGCGTCATCAGATGTTTTCCCGCTTGATCTGCGCGGGCACTCCGGCCATCAGAGAGTGCGCTGGCACGTCGCCGATCACCACTGCGCCAGCGGCGATCACCGCGCCGTCGCCGATGCTCACCCCCTGTTTCACCACCGCCCCGGCACCCACATGCACACCGATGCCCAACCGGCAGCTGCCGCATAGCACCGCGCCGCTGGCGATGTGGCAGTGGTCGCCGATATTGCAGTGGTGTTCCACCAGCGCGCGGCTGTTGACGAGCACGTTGTCCCCCAGCCGGGCCTCGCTGTTGATGATGGCACCCGCCAGCACGTGCAGGCCTTTGCCTGCCTCGGCGCTGGAGCTGACGATTGCAGCGGAATGGCGCACAGCGGCAAAGCCGTAACCGGCGGCGGAAAAGCGCTGATAGATCTCAGTACGGGCACGGGTATCGGCGATGGAGCCGAGGCCGTTGATCAGTTGCACCGTATCGGTTGCATAGGACATGACGGCATCGTCGCCACCCAAAAAGGGCAGCCCGGCGAGCAGGCCGGTTAGCGGCGCGTCGAGAGCTGCCAGGCTGGCCGGTAATGTGCCCATCGCATGCAGGATCTCCGCCAGCACTGTGGCATGGCCGCCGCCGCCCAGCAGGATCAGCTTCATGGTAACTCTCCTTCTAATTCTTGTGCGCTGATGGCCTCATCAGCAACGTAGCCACGCTGTGCTGGCCGGCCCAACAGAGCCCAGTAGTGGATCGGAGCGAGGCCGTCGCCCGGGCGCTTGCTGGTGAAATTGTCTTTGCTGAAAAGCTCACCGGTGCGGATAGGCCGCGCTGCCACCAGCGATTTTCGCGCCACGTCGCGGTTTTTTTGCTCGCTGTTTGCCACGCGTTTTTTGCCGTCGCCCAGCCCCTGTTCCACCTGCCGGATGCCGTCAATCATCGCTAGCAGTTCGTCCGGCTCCAGCGAGGCGCGGTGGTCGGGGCCGGGCAGGCTGCGGTCCAGTGTGAAATGTTTTTCGATCACACAGGCACCGCGTGCGGCGGCGGCAATGGGCATCGCAATGCCGGGGCTGTGGTCGGAAAATCCCACGGCCAGGCCAAAGGTCCGGCGCAGGCTGTCCATCGCGCGCAGGTTGATATCCTCAAAAGGGGCGGGATATTCGGTGGTGCAGTGCAGCAGGGTGACGTGGCGTTCCAGCACCTGATAACCCGCCATGCGGTCGAAGGCGGCGGCGAAGGCCTCGATGGACGGGGCAGTGTCCTGGCCGAGATACCCGAAGGCCAGCACCCCCAGGGCCTGACGAATGTCCTCTGGAGTGGCCATGCCGGTGGAGAGAATCAACGGTCGGCCGCTGCGGGCGATCTGCAACAGCAGCGGCGCATTGCTCAGCTCGCCGGAGCCGAGTTTGAGACGTGGCAGGGTCAGCTCGTCCATCAGGAAACGGGCACTGTCGGCGTCGAAGGGGGAGGACAGGAACTCGATGCCTTGTTCCTTGCAGCGGGCCATCAGCCGGTGGTGGTCCCGGTGGCTCAGGGCCAGGTTTTGCAGCATGGCCAGTTGGCCGCCCGGTTTGTCGTGCGAGCCGCCGTCGTTGCGTTTTTGATAGTCGGCCTGTGGCGCGTCGCCGGTGGCCAGCGCGGCGGGGTCGAAGGTCTGGAATTTGACCACGTCGGCACCGGCCTTGGCGGCGGCGTCCACCAGCGCCAGCGCGCGTTCGATGTCGCCATTATGATTGACGCCAGCCTCGGCGATGACGGTGATGGCGTCGCTCACGGTGTGTGCTCCCAGTCTACGAAACGCTTGTGGATCAGCGATTCCCGTGTCCATGGCCCGCGCAGTACCGCGAGAATGCGCCCGGCGGCGTGGCCGTCGCCGTAGGGGTTTTCCACGCCGGACAGGTCCAGTGTGAGCGCGGTGTTGATAGCAGCAGCGATGGCGTCGATCTCGGCCGAACAGTCGACCACCGAGGCCGCGCGCGGGCGGCCGTGCTGCCGACTGCCGATGTTCACGGTGGGCGTGCCCAGCGATGGGGCTTCGTACAGGCCGCTGGAAGAGTTGCCCACTACCGCGTCGGCCTCGGCCACCAGGCTGTAATAGCGCTGCTGCCCCAGCGACGGGTGCAGGCAGGCGTGGTTCCGTGTGGCGACGAATTCGGCGATGCGGGTGTTGAGGGCTTCGCCGCTGGTGTCGCTGTTGCTGCCGGTGAAGATCAGGCCGGTGTCGGGATTGTTGTTACAAAGAGCGTCGAGGGTGGTGAGCAGGGCGTTCAGTTGTGCCAGTGGCTCGGCGTTCTCCAGCGTGGCCGGGTGAAAGGTGATGGCCAAATTGCGTTCGCGCAGCGGGAATTCCAGAGACTGCGATAGCTCCGTGCGCGTCAGCCGTGGCGTCGCCAGAATCTGGTCGATACCGGGGCTGCCGGTGAGAAATACATTGGCTTCACCCATTTGCTTCAGGCGGCGGGCGGCGTCGGCATGGGTGGCGAAATGCAGGTGCGACAGCTTGCTGATGGCATGGCGGATGGCGTCGTCGAAGGCTCCTTCGGTGATGTCGCCACCGGCGATGTGGGCCACCGGCACGCGGGCGATGAGGGCCGCCTGCACGGCAGCGAGGATCTCGTAGCGGTCGCCCAGCACCAGCAGCAGGTCCGGCGCGAGGTTTTGCAGGGCATCGGCGAAACCCAACACGCCACGACCCAGGGCGTGGGTCACGGCACGGGCATCGTCACCGGTCTGGGCCAGATCAATGCGCGCGTCCACGTCGAAACCCTCGGTCTCGATGGCGGCCACTGTGTGGCCGTGCGCGAATGAGAGATGGCTGCCGGTGACCGCTAATTGCAGTTGGAGTTCGCCCGCCGCGCGAATGCCGTCCAACACCGGGCGTAGCAGCCCCCAATCGGCGCGCGAGCCGGTGACGGCGCAAATGCGGCGTGGGGTGTTCATGGTGTGGTGGATCGGGTGGTGGGTGGAAAAATCCAACGCAAATCTGTTTTTGTAGGGTGGGCATTGCCCACCAATTGCGCTTTGATCCTGGTTTCAATGGTGGGCAATGCCCACCCTACGCCACGAAGATGAGCTTTATTTAGAGGCATAAAAGAAAATTTGAAAAGGGTGACGTGCTTCATGCCTCATCTCCCAAGACAGCCGAACTGGGCAGGCACACGCCGCGTGCGAACAGCGCCTCGGTTTGCGGCAGCGCCATGCGTGGGGTGTCGGTGTACAGGGCTTGTTGGTGCAGTGGGGTCCAGAACGGGCGCAGCAAAATGCCGTCTGCGTGGGCGGCGGTAAGCAAAGCGTCGCGCTGCTCACGGTCGGGCAATAGCAGCAGGTTGAGCCAGTGGTTGCTGCGGCAATCATCGGGCTCTAACTGAAAGTGGATGTTGTCGACATTGGTGAAGGCGGCGGCGTAACACTCGGCCAGTTGGCGTTTTCTCCTCAGCCGCTGCGGCAGTTGTTCCAGTTGGGCGCAGCCGAGGGCGGCGTTGAGATTGGGCAGGCGGTAGTTGAAACCTACTGCGTCATGCTCGAAGGCCCAGGGATGGGGTTGTTTGGCGGTGGTGGTGAGGTGTTTGGCGCGTTGCGCCAGTTCGGGGTCGCGGGTGAGTATCGCGCCACCGCCGCCGCTGGTGATGATTTTGTTGCCGTTGAAACTGAGCGCCGATAACTGGCCCCAGCTGCCGGTGTGGCGGCGATCGCGCCACGAACCCAGGGATTCGGCGGCGTCTTCGATCAACACCAGCCGGTAGTCTTCGGCGATCTCCGCCAGTTCCGACATGCGCGCCGGGTGGCCGAGCACATGCACCACCATCAGCGCGCGTATCGGGCGACCGGTGTGTTTGTTGATGCAAGTACCGCCGCGCCGCTCGGTGATGTCGGCCAGATACTTTCTCAGACGCTGGGGATCAACGCCCAGCGTGTCGGGCTCGCAATCGACGAAATGAGGTACGGCGTTGAGCCAGGCCACGGGATTGACGCTGCCGATGAAGGTCAGCGCCGGTAGCAGTACTTCGTCACCGGCGGTGACGCCCGCCAGCACCAGGCAGCTGTGCAGGGCGGCGGTACCGTTGACGGTGGCGATGGCGTGGGGAATGCCGGTGTAATCGGCGAGGTCCTGCTCGAAACGATCCACGTAGCGGCCCACGGAGGAGACCCAGCCGCTGTCGAGGCAGTCGGTGACCAGCGCCTTTTCATTGTCACCGAACGCGGGTTCATGCAGGCCGATGGGGCGCTGCGAGGGCAGCAAATTGCGCAGGATAGCGAGGATGGACTTGGTTAGGGGCATCGTGATGCGTGGGACGTAGGGTGGGCATTGCCCACCGTTTTATGTCTTGGATAGTACGCGATGGTGGGCAGTGCCCACCCTACAATTGTCATGATCGGCGGTATCGGGAATGGTCTCATCAGATGTTGTAAATGCCATGTTTGTAACGCGCCAGGTTGGCGGGCTCGGTGAACCACTGGGCGGTTTCGGTGAGGGCTTGTTTGAAACCGTCGCGGCTGCCGTATTCCGGGCTCCAGCCCAGCAGCTCGCGGGCCTTGCGGTTGTCGGCCCACAGACGTTCCACTTCGCTTTTTTCCGGGCGCAGGCGTTGTTCGTCGGTCTCAATGTCTATTTCGGTATTCATGACCTCGGCAATGAGCTGCACGGTGTCGCCGATGCTGATTTCATCGTTACTGCCGAGGTTTATTTCTTCGCCAAGCACGGCGTCGGATTCAGCCATGGCGATAAAACCCGCCACGGTGTCTTTCACATAATTGAAGTCACGGGTGGGATGTTGTGCGCCTAACTTGATTTTGCGTTCACCGTTGGCGATCTGGGTGATGACGGTGGGAATCACCGCGCGTGCCGACTGGCGTGGGCCGAAGGTGTTGAAGGGCCGGGCGATGGTCACCGGGGTGTCGAACGATCGGTAAAAGGACAGCGCCATTTGGTCCGCGCCGATTTTACTGGCGGAGTAGGGTGACTGGCCTTGTAGCGGATGTTTTTCGTCGATGGGCACGTATTGCGCGGTGCCGTAAACCTCGCTGGTGGAAGTGTGTACCACTTTTTCTAACTGTAAGTCGCGGGCGGCCTGCACGATGTTCAGGGTGCCTTTGATGTTGGTGTCCACGTAGGTGTCCGGCGAATGATAGGAATAGGGGATGCCGATCAATGCGGCCAGGTGCAACACCACGTCGCAGTTTTGCATGGCAGTACGTACGCCGTGGGGGTCGCGGATGTCACCGGCAAAAACATCCAGTTCACGTTTGATGTCGCTGGGCGATTCGTCCAGCCAGCCCCAGTGGCCGAAGCTGTTGTAAAAAACGAAGGCGCGTACGTCGTGTCCACGACGCATCAGCGCTTCGGTGAGATGGGAGCCGATGAAGCCGTCGGCACCGGTGACCAGAATTTTTTTGCCGTGCAGGTTCATGCTTTGCATTCACGCTCATTTTCGGTGGGCAGGCTGTCGAGCAAGGTGCGCGCTGCCAGATTGTCGGGGTCGCGTTCGAGAATATAACCAAAGGCCCAGCGTGCGCCATCGGTGATGTCTTGTTCTTGATAGAGTTTGCCGAGGCGCAACATAGCGCCGAGGTCCTCCGGGACGTGTTCCAGGTAGCGGGCATACAATTCGGCGGCTTCGTCGATCTGGCCGCTGATGCGCATCAGCTGGGCGTATTGCGGCAGGTAGCCGGGGGAGATCTGCGTCAGGCAATCGAAGGCTAATTTGGCATTGTCGAGATCGTCGTGCGCGAGGCACAGGCTGCTGATGCGGGTGAGGGCGTCTTCCAATAGTGGGCCTTCGCTTATTTGCTGGTAAAACGGCATGGCATCTTCGTCGCGGCCTTCGCTTTCGGCCAGCTGGCCGGAGACAAAATGCTGCAATTCAGCGGCCTCGGTGGTGTCGAGCTGGTCCAGGGCGTCGAGCAAATTGCGCAGCCCCAGGCTGTCGTTGCGACGGAACATCAGGGCGGCCTTGCTGGCGACGTTGTCCAGGCTGGCTTGCTGACGGCAGCGGGCCATGTGCGGGGTGTCCTGCTCGGTGATGCGGGCCTCGAATTCTCCGGCCAGCTGGGCGAGGGTGGAGGTGTCCTCCGGTGTCAGTTCGGCGTCGGGGTGTTGGCTGTGCCAGACGCGGCCGCGACCCGGCGCTTGGTCTTTTCGCCATTGGCTTGCGAGGGCTTTGAGGTTGATGTGTGTTTCATCTTCGGCGATACGCGAATGCAGGCGGGTGAGGACATTGCTGAGCTGCTCCAGCAGTTGCTCGGCGCCGTGGCAGTAGGATTCGTAATAGAGACGTCCGGTTTGTTCCACTTCTTCGTCCGTCCATTCCCGTTCCTGGTCGGTGCGCAGGATCCGCAAAAACTGGCGAATGCCGAAACGCTTCACCAGCTTGCTTAGCTGCGGAAATTCGCGGTTGAGTTGTTTTTCGATTTTGTCCATTTTGAGCTTGTATTTGAAGTCCTGCGTGATGCCGTTGCGGCCGAACAGGCCGTCGTTGTAACGCAGAGCATCTCGGCTCAGGGTCTGGATTTTGTGCAGTTGGTTTTGAATTTTCAGCAGGTCGCGTTCCGCTCGTTGGTAGTAGGCAAGGCGTTGTTCCGGTCCGTTGGCGGGTAGTAATGCGGCGAGGTGTTGGCGGGCGCTTTGCTCTGCCGCTGGGAGTTCGATGTCTGCCAGTGGGAGGAATTCCACGCCCCCGATGCGTGCGGCTTTGGGAGAGGGGTTAATGAAGCGGATGCCCTGCGCCAGCGCCTGTGTGGCTTGCCGCCCGATGTCGTGGATGGACTGCATGAAATCTTCGCTGGTGTCGTACATGTCACCGGCATTGGTGGGCACGCGGATGCCGAGCAGGCCGAGGGAGAGCCCGGCCTGGCTTTCGTTGCTGCCGGCGGCATAACGGGTACCGTCCGGGCGGTAGCAGAGGTCGAGGCCGGCAAGGATGACCTGTGTCACCCCCATCTCCATGAGCAGGGCTATGGCGGTGTTGGAGACAGTGGGGCCGATGACGGGCAAGTTGTCGGTGCTGGTTTTGTCGTCCCAGGGGTAACGCGGGCCGAGGAACAGGCTGTTGCCTCGCCACTGTGACAGCAGAGGAGGGTGGGTGTGGTAGGCGTTGACCAGCAGCACTTGTTCGGGGTCGAAGTTGAGCATCTCGCGGCTGACGTCAAAGCTGAGTTGGGTGGGGTCGATAGTGCAGACGATGTCAGGCTGCACGTCTTCTTCCAGCAGGTGCCGCGAGATGCGGGAAACGGCCACCACCAGCAGGTCTTTGCGGTGTTTTTTGACCCAGGGCAGGATGTCGTCCAGCGATGGGCCACCGGCGAGCAGCACGGCGGTGCGTCCCGCGAAGGTGTTTTTCAGGCAAAGGGCGGGCTGGCGGTTTTCGGTCAAGTTTTCCAGCTGGCACTGGATGAAGCTGCTGCTGGCCAGGTGGCTGCGTAAGGCCCAGATCCAGCCTTTGAGGTCGCCCTCCACCGAGGTGTGCAGGTCGCGGTAGGTGGGCAGGTAGGCATCTGTAGCGCCAACGGATTTGAGCAACTGGACGCGGTCGAGGTAGGCGTAAGTATCGATGTCGGCGTCCTGCGCCGCTTTTTGCCACGAGGCGGATGAAACCAGGGTGATGCGTGTTTCTTCCGGCAGGTCGGTGATGCGTGTTTGCACTTGTTCGATGATGTCCGGCAGTTCGATAAAAAGGAAGCGACTGCCTTTGGGTACCCCCCGGTTCTGAATGTCACGAATCAGCAGGCCGGAATCGGTGCCGATGATGATGTGCAGCCGGTCTTCGTCTTCCAGGTTTTTTGGCAGTAGCTGCTGAAAAACGGCTTGTGAGCCGACTTTGCTGAAGGCGTCGCGGTTGACAGAATGCAGGTAGGCCTCACCAAAACGATTGGTGAGAAAATTGCTGTCGGGTGAATCCAGGCCTGGAATTGGAATACTCAAGTAGGGTGGCCCCGTGTCGGGTTAGTGGCAGTGAACGTTGGTTAGCATGTGATAAGCAAAGAATATGCCACTGATGTCGGGTATTTGTCGCTGGGTGTATTATTCAATGTAAGCTTTTGAATTATAATTATTTTTTACTGTAGGCTTTTACGTCATGCCAAGACGGAACAGCCGCTCTGCCACACGATTATGTGGCGGAAACAGTGATTGCAGATTGAGCTAAAGGAAAGCGCCGGGCAGGACGATAAGGATGACGGGAGCGGTAAATGGATCCTGAAGTCGAGGAAGCATATCCGCTAAATGTGAAACTCTCTCAAGGTAACTGGTGCGCTGCGGTGTGCTGGGGAAACCACGAATTGAGAGAATAAGAGGAGCATTAAAAATGGCTCAAGTTATTAACACCAATGTGATGTCGCTGAATACTCAGCGCACTCTGACAAGTTCTTCAAGCGCTCTGCAAACGTCGTTGCAGCGGCTGTCTTCCGGTCTGCGTATCAACAGTGCCAAAGATGATGCGGCTGGCCTGCAAATTGCCGAGGGGTTGACCTCCCAGATCCGTGGCTTTAATCAGGCTATTCGTAACGCCAATGATGGTATCTCCCTAGCCCAGGTGGCTGAGGGTGCCTTGCAGGAAGTCACCAACATGGTGCAGCGCGTGCGCGAGCTGGCCGTGCAGTCCGCCAATGGTAACTACACCGACACCGAACGCACCGCGATGGACCAAGAGGTGATCCAGCTACGTGAGGAAATTTCACGTATGGCCGATGCGGTGACCTTCAATAACGTCAAGGTGATTGGTTCCACCCAGTCAGCGACCTTCCAGGTTGGCCAAAAGGCCTCCACCGAGGTCAACCAGGTGAAAATCCAGTTCAAGGATATCGCCGGTGGTAGTGGTATCACTTCATTCATCACTAACACCAATGTTTCCACTGTTGCGGGGGCCCTGAGTGCCATCGGTTTGGCGGATGCCGCCCTGACGAAAATCAACACTATTCGCGCCGATTTGGGTGCCAAGCAGAACCGTTTTGAATCCACCGTGCGCAGTTTGTCCACTGCCGTGGAAAACCTAAGTGCTTCCCGCAGCCGTATTCAGGATGCGGATTTCGCGGCTGAAACCGCAAACCTGACTCGAGCGCAGATTTTGCAACAGGCGGGTATGGCAATGTTGTCCCAGGCCAACTCCGTTCCTCAGAACGTCTTGTCGTTACTGCGTTAACGTTGGGCTGAATAGGCTAATGACCAAATTCCCGGGGTTTTTTGCCCCGGGGATGTTTCAGGGGAACCAGCCATGGCAGGTATATCAGATTTAAATGTGGGGTCGGCCGCTGCGGTCGTGACGCCACCAACCGCAGACAAGCCTTTGCGAGCGGATACGGGCAATCTTTTGCCTGCAACCGGCCAACCTGAGCCGGTGCCAAGTTCATCGGGTGTTTTATCCTCTGCAACGACAAAAACTCCCACCGATCACTATACCGCTTCCGGAGAGACGCTTGCGTCGACGGCCCAGGCCGGGGATGCGGGCGAGAACACAAAAAATGTTGAAGACGTTGTGCGCGATCTCAGCAATTATGTGCAAAGCATTGGGCGGGAAATCCAGTTTTCGCGGGACGATACCACGGGGCGCATTATTGTTCGGGTCATCGATACCGCCACCGATGAAGTCATTCGCCAAATTCCTTCTGAAGAAATCATGGCCTTCCTGAAAAATATGCAGGAGCTTGACCAGGAAAAGGGCAACCTGTTCGAAGACCAGGTTTAATTGGCGCGATATTTGCTCTTCACTCATGGTGCCGATTGTGTCGCGGGTTACTTTCCTGATTCCGCCGTCGGCGGTTTTACACTGCATTTGAATGTTGTCGCATGTGTGCGGCCAAAAAGCGTGAGGTTGTTGTTACATGCCGAGCATCACCGCATCCGGGCTGGGTTCAGGGCTCGATATCGAAGGAATCATCGGGGCACTGATGTCCCTAGAGCGTCAGCCGCTCAACGCGCTTAACGCACGCCAGCAGGAACTTCAGGCTCA
>JAADHZ010000011.1 GCA_013151575.1 Gammaproteobacteria bacterium | reverse complement strand
CCGCAGTTTTACTTCCGCACCACCGACATTACCGGTGCCTGCGAGCTACCGGAAGGCATCGAAATGGTGATGCCTGGTGACAACGTCAACATGAAAGTGAAGCTGATCGGCCCCATCGCCATGGAAGATGGCCTGCGATTCGCGATTCGCGAAGGTGGTCGTACCGTGGGTGCGGGTGTGGTTGCGAAAATCATTGAGTAATGGCAGCACACAGATAAAAAAGGGCAAGTGCGCAGTTGGTGTTTCCCTTTTGTTTTGTATTTTCTATTTGAATTTTAAAGGTCAACAGTCATGGCAGCAGGACAAAGAATTCGCATCCGTTTAAAGGCGTTCGATCACCGTCTGATCGATCAGTCTGCGCTGGAAATTGTTGAGACCGCGAAGCGCACGGGCGCGCAGATTCACGGCCCCATTCCGTTGCCGACGAAAAAGGAGCGCTGGACTGTGCTGACTTCGCCGCATGTGAACAAGGATGCGCGCGACCAGTACGAATTACGCACTCACAAGCGTCTTCTGGATATCGTCGATCCGACGGACAAAACAGTTGATGCGCTCATGAAGCTTGATCTTGCTGCTGGTGTGGATGTACAGATCAAACTGAGTTAAATTCCCGGACCATTTTGGGCGGGTAAAAACTGAATAAAGCATTGGTGGCCGGGCTACACCCCGGCACAGGTAGAGGAATTAACAATGAGCATCGGAGTTGTCGGCCGCAAGGCGGGAATGACGCGAGTCTTTACTGAGGACGGTGTATCCATTCCAGTCACCGTGATCGAAGTGGAGCCTAATCGTGTGTCTCAGGTGAAAACCAGCGAGACCGACGGCTATCGCGCCGTGCAAGTGACGACCGGTTCGCGCCGTCCGTCACGAGTAAGCAAGGCCGCGGCAGGGCATTTCGCCAAAGCCGGCGTTGAAGCAGGGCGCGGGCTGTGGGAGTTTCGGTTAACCGAAGGCGAGGGTGCGGAGCTGGAAGCTGGCGTTACAATCGGCGTGGATATTTTTACCGAAGGCCAGAAGGTCGATGTGGTGGGTACCAGCATTGGTAAAGGTTTTGCCGGCGTTATCAAACGCCACAACTTTGCAATGCAGGATGCAACGCACGGCAACTCCTTGTCGCATCGTGCGCCGGGCTCCATTGGCTTGGGACAAAGTCCCGGTCATGTATTCAAGGGCAAGAAAATGGCTGGACACATGGGAAATGCACGCACCACCAACCAGAATCTGGAAATAGTGCGTGTGGATGCCGAACGAAACCTGCTGCTGGTGAAAGGCGCGGTTCCCGGTGCGAAAGGTGGGGACTTGATTGTGTGCCCCGCCGTGAAAGTGAAGTGAGGGGCTGAACCATGGATCTGAAATTAACAACTACCACCGGCGAGGTCTCCTCAGAAACTGTTGAGGTTTCCGAAGCTACGTTCGGCTGTGACTTTAATGAAGCCTTGATTCACCAGGTGGTCACGGCTTATCTAGCGGGTGGACGCAGCGGTACGCGCGCCAGCAAAAGCCGTTCGGACGTGAGTGGCGGCGGAGCCAAACCCTGGCGCCAAAAAGGCACCGGACGGGCTCGTGCGGGCACTATTCGTAGCCCTATCTGGCGTACTGGCGGCCACACGTTTGCACTGCGGCCTCAAGACCATTCGCAGAAGGTGAACAAAAAAATGTATCGTAGCGCCATGCGCTCGATTTTGTCTGAGCTGGTTCGCCAGGATCGAATTACGCTAGTGGACGAATTCGCCCTGGATGCGCCGAAGACCAAAACCCTGGTGGAAAAATTAGCGGCCATGAATTTTGGCCGGGGCGCCATCGTTACTGCTGGGGCTGATGACAACCTGTATCTGTCTGCACGCAATCTGCACCACATTGATGTACTGGACGTCGGTGAAGTTAACCCCGTCAGTCTTGTTGGTAGCGAAAAAGTGCTAATGACCGTGGCAGCGCTGCAAAAGATCGAGGAGATGCTCGGATGAATACAGAGCGAATTTTAAAAATTATTTTGGGGCCGCACGTCACTGAAAAGGCCGCCATTGTCGGTGAATCCAGCAATCAGTACGTATTTCGTGTAGCGCCCGATGCCAGCAAGCCGGAAATCAAACAGGCCGTCGAACATTTGTTCGAGGTTGAGGTGGACGGTGTAAGAGTTTCCAACGTGAAGGGTAAAACCAAGCGTACAGGGGCACGGCTGGGTCGTCGTAAAAATTGGAAAAAAGCCTACGTGCGTGTTAAGGCCGGGCAGTCCATCGAATTGATGAGCGGCGAGTAAGGGGAATTAAGCAACATGGCAATTCAAAAAGCGAAACCGACATCTCCTGGCCGCCGTTTTATGGTGCGGGTGAGCAATCCAGACCTCCACAAAGGTGAGCCTTATGCGCCGTTGCTGGAGAAAAAAACACGCTCCGGTGGCCGCAATAACAATGGTCGCATTACAACGCGTCATCGTGGTGGTGGCCACAAACAGCATTATCGCGTGATTGATTTCAAGCGCAACGACAAGGATGGGATTCCTGCTAGCGTCGAACGTTTGGAATACGATCCCAATCGCAGCGCCAATATAGCACTACTGCTGTATGCGGACGGCGAACGCCGCTACATCATTGCGCCCAAGGACGTGGTTGCCGGTACCGAGTTAATGTCCGGTGCAGAGGCCCCCATCAAACCCGGGAATTGCTTAATATTGCGGCGCATTCCGGTAGGCGCCACGGTGCATTGTGTAGAGATGAAACCTGGTAAGGGCGCACAAATGATGCGCAGTGCCGGTGCTTCCTCACAGCTGGTGGCGCGTGAAGGCGATTACGCAACCTTACGTTTACGTTCTGGTGAAATGCGTAAGATTCACGTGGAATGTCGCGCCGTTATCGGTGAAGTGGGCAATAGTGAACACAGTCTGCGCAAACTGGGCAAAGCTGGCGCTACCCGCTGGCGAGGAGTTCGTCCGACGGTTCGAGGCGTTGCCATGAACCCGGTGGATCACCCGCACGGCGGTGGTGAAGGCCGTACCTCCGGTGGTCGTCACCCTGTTTCACCCTGGGGTGTCCCTACCAAGGGTTACAAGACCCGCAGCAATAAACGTACTGATGGCATGATTGTCCGCCATCGTAAATCCAAGTAACTAATTTTAGTTACCCAAGAGTAGAGAGCCACGATCGTGCCACGTTCAATCAGCAAAGGGCCTTTTGTCGATCTTCACCTCGTGAAGAAAGTAAAGCAGGCTGTGGAAACCAATAATCGCAAGCCCATCAAAACCTGGTCACGCCGCTCCATGGTGTTGCCGGATATGATCGGTGTCACCATCGCTGTGCATAATGGCCGCCAACATGTGCCGATCTTCATTACCGAAGATATGGTGGGTTATAAGTTGGGCGAATTCGCACCGACTCGTACCTACCGAGGTCACGTGGCGGACAAAAAAGGTCGCTAGGGGGCTGAGATGGAAGTAATCGCAAAATTGATGAATGCATCACTGTCTGCGCAGAAGGGGCGTTTAGTCGCTGACCAGATTCGCGGCAAAAGTGTTGAAAATGCTCTCCAGATCCTGGCCTTTAGCCCGAAAAAGGCGGCCAAGTTGATGAAAAAGGTTCTGGAGTCTGCCATCGCCAATGCCGAGCATAACGAAGGTGCAGACATCGACGAGTTGAAGGTATCAACGATCTTTGTTGATGAAGGCCCGACATACAAGCGTATGCGTGCCTGTGCCAAAGGTCGTGGTGCACGTATTTTAAAGCGTCACAGTCATATTACTGTGACGGTTAGTGATCGTTAATTAAGGGGTCTGTAATGGGGCAGAAAGTACATCCAATCGGCATGCGTCTTGGCATCGTCAAGGACTGGACATCCACATGGTATGCAGATACCAAGGATTTCGCTGACACGCTGAATATGGACCTTAAGGTGCGCGATTTCATTAAAAAGAAACTCAAAAATGCATCGGTTAGCCGGGTGCAGATTGAGCGACCAGCGAACAACGCGCGCATCACTATTCATACGGCAAGGCCTGGTATCGTCATCGGTAAAAAAGGCGAAGATGTTGAACGCCTACGTCGTGATGTCAGCAAAATGATGGGCGCACCCGCCAGCATTAATATCGAAGAAATTCGCAAACCTGAGCTGGATGCGACGTTAGTTGCACAAAATGTTGCACAGCAACTCGAACGTCGCATCATGTTTCGGCGTGCAATGAAACGCGCCGTGCAAAACGCCATGCGTCTCGGTGCTTTAGGCATTAAAATTCGGGTATCCGGCCGCCTCAATGGTGCTGATATCGCGCGTGCCGAATGGTACCACGAGGGTCGCGTACCGCTGCATACCCTTCGTGCTGATATTGATTACGGGGTTGTTGAGGCCAGCACAACTTACGGTGTGATCGGCGTAAAAGTGTGGTTGTTCAAGGGCGAAGTATTTGAAAAAGGTAATGCCCAAAAGGTTGGCACTGAAAAAGCAGCCAGCTAGTCGTCGGGTTTCCTTGTAGGGAGTAGAGCAATGTTACAACCAAAGCGGACCAAGTTTCGCAAACAGATGAAAGGGCGTAACCGCGGTCTCGCGTTTCGCGGTAGTGATGTCAGTTTCGGTGAATTCGGTTTGAAGGCAACTGGTCGCGGGCGAATCACGGCCCGTCAAATCGAAGCCAGCCGTCGGGCGATGACTCGTCATATTAAGCGTGGCGGCAAGATTTGGATTCGAATTTTTCCCGACAAACCTATTACCAAAAAACCCTTGGAAGTGCGCATGGGTAAGGGTAAAGGTGGCGTGGAATACTGGGTTGCCCAGATTCAGCCAGGACGGATGTTGTTTGAAATGGAAGGCGTGAGCGAGGAGTTGGCACGTGAAGCCTTCAATCTGGCGGCGGCCAAATTGCCTGTCGGCACCACTTTTGTTACGCGGACGATGATGTAATGGAAGCTAAAACTCTGAGAGAAAAAAGCGAAACCGAACTGAAGGATGAACTTCAAAGCCTGTTGCGTGAGCAGTTTAACCTGCGGATGCAAAAAGGCAGCGGTCAGCTGAGCAACCCCGCGCGCATGAAAACGGTTCGCCGTGATGTCGCCCGTGTAATGACGATTTTGAATCAAAAACTTGCGAGTAACGCAGAATGACTGAAACCAAGACAATTCGGACAGCAACCGGACGTGTGGTCAGCTCTAAAATGGACCGTACGATTACGGTGATGGTCGAGCGCCGCGTGAAGCACCCTCTTTATGGGAAGTTCATTCGCCGGTCCACCAAGTTGCACGTGCATGATGAGGATAACCAGTGTAATGAGGGTGACGAAGTCACCATTGCTGAGTGCCGTCCCATTTCCAAAAGCAAGTCCTGGAAATTAGTCGAAATTGTAAAACGCGCTAATTAAGGCTCGCGGTACATTTCGGCTAGCATGGCAGCTAGGGAAATAAAAGAATATCGCGGATCCCAAACGCATAAAGTATTTGGGCTCCGCGCATTTTAGTGATATCATGCGCGCCCTCGAATCCTTGGGGTTCGGCAGGCAAGGGTGCAGTTTGGCGGAGATGTTTCGATGATTCAGATGCAAACGATGTTGGGTGTGGCCGACAATAGCGGTGCACGGCGGCTGATGTGTATCAAAGTGCTGGGTGGTTCCAAGCGTCGTTACGCCCGCATTGGGGATATTATCAAGGTGAGTGTCAAGGAAGCGATTCCTCGTGGCAAAGTGAAAAAGGGCGAGGTCTACAATGCGGTGGTGGTTCGTACCGCTAAAGGTGTTCGTCGCCCTGATGGTTCAATTATCCGATTCGACGGAAACGCGGCAGTGTTGCTGAATACTCAGCTTCAGCCGATTGGCACCCGCATCTTTGGCCCGGTGACGCGTGAACTTCGTAGTGAACGTTTTATGAAAATTATTTCACTGGCGCCTGAAGTGCTGTGAAAGCGCACGTAAACCTGAAGAGTATTTAGCAATGCGTAAGATTAAAAAAGGCGATGAAGTTGTCGTCGTCGCAGGTAAGGATAAGGGCAGTCGCGGTGCAGTGCTGAAAATAGGCGCTGACCGGCGGGTGCTAGTGGAAGGTTGTAACATGGCGAAAAAACATGTGAAGCCGAACCCTAACGTTGGGGAGGCAGGGGGCATTGTAGAAAAAGAAATGCCACTGCATATTTCAAATGTCGCATTGTTCAACCCCGCGACCGGTAAAGGTGGGCGCGTGGGTTTCAAGACACTTGAAGACGGCAGCAAAGTTCGGGTTTTCAAGTCCAACAACGAAGTTGTGGATATTTAAGGGCGGTATTTAGTTATGTCCAGACTCAGAGAATTTTATAAAGAGACGATGGTTCCACAGCTGAAAGAGCAATTCAGCTACGGTAGTGTCATGGAAGTGCCTCGGCTCGAAAAGATCACACTTAATATGGGGATCGGCGAGGCAATTGGCGATAAAAAAATCGTTCAGAATGCTGTCGCCGACATGGAGAAAATTGCAGGACAAAAGGCTGTCGTCTGCAATGCGCGTTTGTCCGTTGCCGGGTTCAAGGTTCGAGAAGGTTGGCCCATTGGCTGCAAGGTGACGCTTCGCCGCGAGCGCATGTATGATTTCCTCGATCGTCTGGTGAGTATTGCGATTCCGCGAATCCGTGATTTTCGTGGATTAAAGGCCAATGCATTTGATGGCCGCGGGAATTACAGTATGGGTATACAGGAACAGATTATTTTTCCCGAAATCGACTATGATCAGATTGATGCGATCCGCGGGATGGATATTACCTTTACTACCAGCGCCAAAAATGATGATGAAGCCCGTGCCCTGCTGACAGCATTTAACTTACCTCTCAAAAAATAGAGAAACCGGATATGGCAAAAACCTCCATTATTCACCGCGAATTTAAGCGTGCGCGCATTGTTAAAAAATATGCCGCCAAGCGTGCTGAACTGAAAACGACGATTAAAAGTCCAAGTGCAAGCCCAGAAGACAAGGCCGAGGCACGACGCAAACTGCAAATGTTGCCGCGTGATTCAAGCCCCTGTCGGCAGCGCAATCGCTGTCGGGAAACTGGGAGACCACACGGATATTATCGCAAGTTTGGCCTGAGCCGCACCAAATTACGTGAAGCCGCAATGCGTGGAGATATACCCGGCTTGGTAAAGGCCAGCTGGTAATTTTCGATTCTCTCTTTGCCCGATAGTTTAATGCGGGCACTTTGATTTTTTTATTGGTCCCAAAATTCGCTACCGGAAGATGTTCAGGGTGGCATGTTGGGAATTGTATTAGGAGTTAAACAGGCATGAGCATGACTGATCCCATTGCGGATATGTTGACACGTGTTCGGAATGCGCTGGCGGCAGGTAAGCTGGACGTTTCGATGCCTTCTTCCACAAAAAAGGTGGCCATAGCCGTTCTTTTGAAGGATGAAGGTTACGTCAGCAGTTTTTCCGTTCAGGATATCGATGGTAAGCCGGCGTTGAAGATTGACCTGAAGTATTACGAGGGCAAGCCGGTTATAGAAATGATTAAGCGCGTGAGCCGTCCCGGTTTACGTGTTTACAAGGGTAAGGACAAACTACCGACAGTGATGAATGGACTCGGTATCGCGGTTATTTCGACGTCTAAAGGTTTGATGTCAGATCGCGCAGCCCGTAAGGCTGGTCATGGCGGCGAAGTCATCTGTTATGTGGCCTAAGGGGGGAATTTTATGTCACGCGTAGCAAAAAGTCCCATTGAGATCCCCGCTGGTGTAGATGTAACCATCACGGGACAGTCCATCACGGTAAAAGGTGGGAAGGGTGAGCTGTTTCTAAATGTTCACGAATCTGTGATTGTAGGCCAGGACGACAATTTACTGAAAGTCACCATTCGTGTGGAAGGCACAGACGCGAATGCGTTGGCAGGCACGACTCGTTCCCTTGTGAATAATATGGTGGCGGGTGTCAGTCACGGGTTTGAGAAAAAGCTCACGCTTATCGGTGTTGGCTATCGTGCTCAGGCACAGGGCAAAACATTGAATCTTGCGTTGGGTTTTTCCCACCCTGTTGTATTCGCTGTGCCTGAGGGTATTAATATCGAGACTCCTAGCCAAACCGAAGTGGTGGTTAAGGGAATCGATAAGCAAAAGGTCGGGCAAGTGGCCGCAGATATTCGCGCCTTCCGCCCGCCAGAGCCCTACAAGGGCAAGGGTGTGCGATATGCCGATGAGCATGTTGTGCGCAAAGAAGCCAAGAAAAAATAAGGTCGGGACGTTATGGATAAAAAACAAAGTCGCCTGCGTCGCGCTCGACGCACTCGCGCAAAAATCAAATCATTGGGTATGCACCGTTTGTGTATTCACCGCACATCGCAACATACGTATGCCCAGGTGTTTTCACCTGACGGCGCGACGGTATTGGCTAGCGCTTCCACCGTTGAGACCGAGATCAAATCCGGTCTTAAGCATACGGCGAATGTTGAAGCTGCGGTCAAAGTTGGGCAGGCCATCGCGGAACGGGCCAAGGCGTCGGGAGTTGAACGTGTTGCGTTTGATCGTTCCGGTTTTAAGTATCATGGCCGCGTGAAGGCGCTGGCTGACGCCGCGCGTGAAAGCGGTTTGCAAATCTAAGGGTTCTGGACATGGCAAAATTTGACGCAGCAGCAACTAGCGACGGCCTGATCGAAAAACTGGTCAATATCAACCGAGTCGCCAAGGTTGTGAAGGGTGGTCGCATATTTGGTTTCACCGCTTTGACCGTGGTGGGTGATGGTGAAGGGCGTGTTGGTTTTGGTCGAGGCAAGGCGCGTGAAGTGCCCGTGGCCGTGCAGAAAGCAATGGAAGATGCCCGAAAAAACATGCACAAAGTAAACCTCAGAGGCGGCACTCTCCAATATCCTTTACAGGGTATTCATGGTGCCGCCAAGGTTGTCATGCTTCCTGCGTCGGAAGGTACCGGCATCATCGCAGGTGGCGCCATGCGTGCCGTGTTTGAAGCTGTCGGTGTGCGTGATGTTTTAGCCAAGTGCATTGGTTCAAACAACCCCATTAACGTTGTACGGGCTACTTTTGAAGGTCTGTGCACCATGACGACGCCAGAGGCCATCGCTGCAAAGCGCGGCAAAAGCGTGAAAGAAATAACGGAGTAAATCATGGCTGACGCTAAGCTGAAAGTTACGCTGGTGCGTAGCGTGATTGGACGACTACCTGCACATAAAGCATGCGTGTCTGGCCTCGGGCTGCGCCGCATGCACCACACGGTAGTTGTAGAAGATACACCCTGCAATCGCGGCATGATTAACGCCGTATCGTATATGCTCAAGGTCGAGGATGCCTAAGATGCGTTTAAATACCCTCAAACCCGCCGACGGTTCCAAGAAAAATGCGAAACGCGTTGGTCGTGGAATTGGTTCGGGCCTGGGCAAAACCGGTGGCCGTGGCCATAAGGGCCAAAAGTCCCGCTCTGGTGGTTTTCACAAGGTTGGATTTGAAGGTGGCCAGATGCCTTTGCAGCGCCGTTTGCCGAAGGTCGGCTTCACTTCGCGCAAGGCTCGTTTTGTCGATGAAGTTCGTCTTAATGAGTTGCTGAAGGTCGAAGGCGATGTCGTGGATTTGCTGGCACTGAAAACAGCGAACATTGTCGGTCAGGAAATCAAACGTGTAAAGGTGATCCTATCCGGAGAGATTACGACGCCTGTCACTGTACAGGGCCTGGGTGTCACCAAGGGTGCGCGTGCAGCTATCGAAGCAGCCGGTGGAAAGGTCGAGGATTAATCCAAAATGGGAGCTTCACGATCCTCTGTAATGAGCGCGATGGGTTCGGGCAAACTCACCGAACTAAAGCAGCGTTTGCTATTTGTTCTGTTGGCGATGGTCGTGTTTCGCGTGGGCTCCTTTATCCCGGTTCCCGGTATTGATCCAGCGGCCCTGGCTGCCATGTTTGAACAACAGAAAGGCACCATTCTCGACATGTTCAACATGTTTTCGGGTGGTGCGTTAGGTCGGCTGAGCCTGTTTGCTCTGGGTGTGATGCCGTATATTTCGGCATCGATCATCATGCAGCTACTGACGGCGGTGGTGCCGAAACTGGAGCAGTTGAAGAAAGAGGGAGAGTCCGGGCGCCGCAAAATCACGCAATACACTCGCTACGGTACGCTGGTGTTGGCGACATTTCAGTCCATTGGTGTTGCCATTGCCCTACAAGGGCAAAATGTCGGGAACCTTGCCGTTGTCCCCAATCCCGGGCCGTCCTTCGTGCTTATCGCCGTCGTGACGCTGGTAACCGGCACCTTGTTCCTTATGTGGTTGGGTGAACAAATTACCGAACGTGGGATAGGTAACGGCATTTCGCTGATTATTTTCGCCGGTATCGTTGCGGGGCTACCGGCAGCTATCGGTGGCACGCTTGAGTTAGCGCGGATTGGAGAAATCAGTGCATTTTTGGTATTGGCGCTATTGGTGCTCGCGATTGGCGTTACCGGATTTGTCGTGTTCGTCGAACGCGGGCAACGACGAATAACGGTGAATTATGCAAAACGCCAGCAAGGGCGGAAAGTGTTTGCAGCGCAAAAAAGCCACTTGCCATTGAAGGTCAATATGGCTGGCGTTATTCCGCCGATTTTCGCGTCAAGTATTATTTTATTCCCTGCTACGCTCGGTGGTTGGTTCGGTCAAGCCGAGGGCATGGGTTGGTTAAAGGATTTGTCGTCAACACTGTCTCCCGGTCAGCCGATTTATGTGCTGCTGTTTGCGGTGGCAATTGTTTTCTTTTGCTTTTTTTATACGGCCTTGCAGTTCAATCCCAAGGATACGGCTGACAATTTGAAGCGTTCCGGTGCGTTTATTCCCGGAATTCGCCCAGGTCAAAACACCGCCCGTTACATTGATGGGGTGATGTCTCGTTTAACGCTGATCGGAGCAATTTACATTACGTCGGTGAGTTTGTTGCCTGAGTTTATGATCGTGTACTGGAATGTACCGTTTTACTTTGGTGGTACGTCGTTGCTGATTATCGTGGTTGTTGTCATGGATTTTATCGCTCAAATCCAATCACACCTTATGTCGCATCAGTACGACGGCTTGATGAAAAAGGCCAACCTGAAAGGGTATGGCCGTAGCGGAATTTAGATCGGCCACCTCGTCATTGTTGCGAGGGGCGCACTGTTTGGAGAGTAGCAATGAAGGTTCGTGCTTCAGTCAAAAAAATCTGTCGTAAGTGCAAAATAGTCCGTCGCAAAGGAGTGGTTCGCGTTATTTGTAGCGATCCCCGTCATAAACAGCGTCAGGGCTGATTCTAGCAAACCACTATCAGCCCTTGATCAGCTGTGTGGAACTGATTAACATAGCGGGTTTACCGCGACGTTTATTTTTTGGAGATTAGTCGAATGGCTCGTATTGCGGGTATCAATATTCCGGTGCAAAAGCACACGGTTATCGCGCTGACAGCGATTTATGGCATTGGCGCTACGCGGGCACAGAAAATTTGTGCCGCCACCAGCATCAAAACCGATGCCAAAATCAAGGATCTGACCGAAGCAGAGTTGGACAAGCTGCGTGCTGAAGTCGGCAATTTCA
The DNA here is from genome assembly GCA_013151575.1 of Gammaproteobacteria bacterium. GTDB lineage: Bacteria > Pseudomonadota > Gammaproteobacteria > SZUA-152 > SZUA-152 > SZUA-152. The sequence goes on along the minus strand of JAADHZ010000011.1, from coordinate 16,661 downwards.
TCGTGGAAGGTGATTTGCGCCGTGAGGTGTCAATGAATATCAAGCGCCTCATGGATTTGGGTTGTTATCGTGGTATTCGCCATCGCCGTGGCCTGCCAGTACGTGGGCAGCGCACGCGCACAAATGCACGCACCCGTAAGGGACCGCGGCGCATGATTCGCAAGTAAAAAATTATTTGTGGGCGCGTGAATAACGCGTTTTTTGAAGTTAATTTATACAGGTTATTGGAATGGCCAGTCCTCGCACACGAAAAAAGGTAAAGAAGAACGTCGCCGATGGCATCGCTCATATTCATGCGACGTTTAACAACACCATCGTCACCATGACGGATCGTCAGGGCAATGCCCTGGCTTGGGCTACCGCCGGTGGCTCTGGTTTCCGCGGTTCCCGTAAAAGCACACCCTTCGCGGCGCAAGTTGCGGCTGAACGCGTTGCTGCTGCCGTTAAGGAAATGGGTATGAAAAATGTTGAGGTGTGCGTAAAGGGACCGGGCCCCGGTCGCGAGTCCGCTATCCGCGCGTTGAATGCCAACGGTTTTAATATCACCAGTATTACTGACGTGACGCCGATTCCCCATAACGGGTGTCGTCCGCCGAAACGTCGTCGCGTTTAAGTCTGGAGTTCAAGAATGGCAAAATATGTAGGCCCTAAGTGTCGTCAGTGTCGCCGAGAAGGCGTCAAGTTGTTTCTCAAAGGCGAAAAATGCCATGGTGGCAAATGTGCCATGGAAAATCGTGCGTTCCCTCCTGGTCAACATGGCCAGCGACGTACACGCACATCTGATTACGCGACCCAGCTGCGTGAAAAACAAAAGCTCCGCCGCATCTACGGTGTATTGGAAAGTCAGTTTCGCCTGTATTACAAGGCAGCGGATTGTGCCAAAGGTGCCACTGGTGAAAATTTGCTTCAAGCCCTCGAGTCTCGGCTCGACAATGTGGTGTTCCGCATGGGCTTTGCAGCATCACGCAGTGAAGCACGACAGCTGGTGCGCCACAAGGCCATCACTGTCAATGGTCCGCTGGTGACTATTCCGTCATACACCGTGAGCCCTGCGGATGAAGTGGCCGTCAGTGAAGGCGCTCGTGCGCAGCTGCGCGTGCAGGCTTCTATGGATATGGCCAGCCAACGTGGATTTGCAGAATGGATTGACGTTGATGCCAAAAAATTCGCTGGAGTGTTCAAGGCTTGTCCGGATCGCAGTGATTTGCCATCGGACATCAACGAGCATTTGATTGTTGAGCTTTACTCCAAGTAATGGGTTGTTAGCCATTTTTGGGGTTAGCGGTGAAGGTTTTGTCGCCGCACTAATGTTCACCGAATAAATGTTAGCTGTATAACAGAAAGTACATCGCCAAGCGGAAGTTGATTTGACGTTACGCATCGCGGATGCCGCGAATGTAGTTGCTTTAGCTCATGTCGCCGTTAAGGTTAGAGAGGAAAATCCATGCAGGGTTTAGTGTCTGAATTTTTGAAACCAAGTATCGTGAACGTGCAGATTTTTAATCAGCGCCACGCCAAGGTCACCTTGGAGCCGCTTGAACGCGGATTCGGGCACACGCTGGGTAATGCATTACGCCGTATTTTGCTTTCTTCGATGTCCGGTTGTGCCGTCGTTGAGGTTGAGATCGAGGGTGTATTACATGAATACAGCACCATCGAAGGTGTGCAGGAAGATGTCATCGATGTTCTTTTGAATCTGAAAGGTCTGTCGTTTTTGCTGCACTCTCGCGCCGAAGCCACACTGGTGCTGGAGAAAAAAGGGGAAGGCCCGGTTACCGGCGCCGATATTACCCTGGATCACGACATCGAGCTGGTGAATCCTGGACATGTCATTGCCAACCTGACCAAAAGTGGTGCGTTGAAGATGACCCTGAAAGTGGCATCGGGTCGTGGTTACGAAGCAGCGACCGTGCGAAAGGCCGATGATGAAGATCGTGCCATCGGCCGCTTGCAGCTTGATGCGTCGTACAGTCCGGTGGAACGCGTTGCTTATTCGGTGGAGCGTGCCCGTGTGGAGCAGCGTACTGATCTTGACAAACTCGTTATCGAACTCGAGACTGATGGTTCCCTCGACCCTGAACAGGCAGTCCGCACAGCGGCTACTATTCTGCAGGACCAACTGTCCACTTTCGTTGATTTGCAGAGCCGTGATGCGACTGCTGCGAAGGATGACGAGCCCGAAGTTGATCCCATTTTGTTGCGTCCGGTAGATGATCTCGAGCTGACGGTTCGCTCAGCGAACTGCCTCAAGGCCGAGCAAATTTACTACATTGGTGATCTGATTCAGTGCACTGAGGTTGAATTGCTCAAGACCCCTAATTTGGGCAAAAAATCGCTCACTGAAATCAAGAGCATTTTGGCGACCAAGGGGCTCTCTCTCGGCATGCGCCTGGAAAACTGGCCACCGGCCAGCCTCAAGGATCAACCGGAAAACGGCTAGTTGTTGAACCGTTAACCAATAGATAAACTGATACACAAAAGATTTAGTTAAAGGATTCCGTCATGCGCCATCGTCAATCCGGCCGACAGCTCAACCGTAACAGCAGCCATCGCAAGGCAATGTTTCGTAATATGGCTTCGTCACTGTTTGAACACGAAGTTATCCGTACCACCGTGCCCAAGGCCAAAGAATTACGTCGTGTTATCGAACCATTGATTACCCGTGCTAAAAGTGACTCTGTAGCGAATCGCCGTCTGGTTTTTGACCGTATTCGTAATCGCGATATGGTAACCAAGCTGTTTAATGAGCTGGGACCGCGTTACGTGGATCGCCCCGGTGGTTATATGCGTATTCTTAAATGTGGTTATCGCCCGGGCGATAATGCGCCCATGGCGATTGTCGAGCTAGTGGATCGCCCTGCTGCCATTGACGATGAAACCTCCGACGGTGCGCAAGCTAACACTGCCGAATAAATCGTTTTGTCGCCGAACGCACATAATTGAAAAGCCGGGGCGACCCGGCTTTTTTTTGTCCCGAGAAAACAAGCTCCAGCCTCATCCCGCGCATTTCGGACAGGGGCTACGAGGCCAAGTCATCTCAGTGCTTTCCCTCGGGTTGTTTGCTGCTGATCAGTATTTAGAATCGGTAAATGCTAAATTTGGGTGCGCGCGCTAAAACGGGTACTCCGTCGAGCATGTAGCTCGGACTCAATTGGGTTCAGAGTATTCAAGGACAGTCGATATGACATTCGTGGGTTTTACCGGCGCACATTCAACGTTGCTTTGGGCGACGTTCGTGCTGGCGCTTGCGCTGGGTGTGGTCGCGAACAAAACTCATTTTTGCACCATGGGAGCCGTGTCTGACTGGGTTAACATGGGCGACCTCGGCCGTATGCGCGCCTGGTTGCTCGCCATCGCTGTTGCCATACTTGGCGTGGCGGGGTTAGAAAACGTTGGCTTGGTGGACCCTGGAGGCGCTTTCCCTCCTTATCGCGGTGCCCAGCTCATTTGGGCGGAAAATATTCTCGGCGGCCTGCTGTTCGGCATAGGCATGACCCTCGGCAGCGGCTGCGGCAATAAAACATTGGTGCGCATTGGCGGAGGTAATTTCAAATCTATCATCGTACTGCTGGTCATCGGCGTGGTCGCGTATTACATGACCAACCCCTTCCCGGGATCCGACCAAACCCTCTTTAGCCTACTGTTTTATGAGTGGATCCGGCCTCTCGCCATCTCGACCGAAAACGGCCAAGATTTGGGCAGTCTACTCAATACCGAAAATGCCCTCGCCACGCGGCTGCTGCTAGGCATCGTGCTCGGCTTCGCCATTTTGATGTTTGTATTCAAGAGTGCGGATTTTCGAGGCAACCGCGACAACATGATGGGCGGCTTGCTGGTGGGGCTGATTGTACTGGGTGGGTGGTACCTCTCCAGCAACCTGCGTATTGATGTCGAGGGTGACAATTACAGCCTCGGCGGGTATTACGAAGAGTGGGATATGTTGTCCGACAGCGAGGTGGGAAAACCGCTGCGGGGCCGCCCGCTCAGCCCCCAGTCATTCACCTTCATCAACCCCATGGGGCAAACGTTTGGTTATGTCACGGGCGGCCTCGAACGGGCATTGCTGACATTCGGCATTATGGCCCTGCTAGGGGTGGTGGTCGGTTCTTTTCTGTGGTCGCTACTAACCCGCAGCCTGAGGTTTGAATGGTTTCATTCGATAAAGGACTTTTTGACCCACGTGGTTGGGGCCATACTCATGGGTTTTGGTGGCGTGCTGGCGCTCGGCTGCACCATTGGCCAGGGCATTACGGGTGTTTCCACACTTGCGACGGGTTCTTTCCTAGCATTGTTCGCCATTATTTTTGGTAGTGCCATCACCCTGAAAGTGCAGTATTACAAATTGCTTTACGAAGAAGAGGCAACCTTCGTGAAGGCGTTGGTCGCGGGGCTGGCGGACATGAAATTGTTGCCCAACAGTATTCGCACACTGGATGCCGTGTAACCTCCCAAACAGCGTGCTCAGGAAACTGGGCTGCAAAAAAAACTCCGAATAGAAGCTTTTCGGGCCTTGTCATCCCCCGTTATTACGGTATGATTGCCTTTTTTCGGGCCGTTAGCTCAGTTGGTAGAGCACCGGACTTTTAATCCGATGGTCCCGCGTTCGAGTCGCGGACGGCCCACCATTTTTTTTCCGCCACCTGTTTCCCCGGTGGCGGGTTGCCGGTAAATCCGGCTTGTGCAAGGTCCCGGTCCCCAGTCTGCGTTATGTCTGAATTCTCCAAGGAAGTCGAGCGCCGCCGGGCCTTCGCCATTATCTCTCATCCCGATGCCGGGAAAACCACGCTTACCGAAAAGCTGTTGTTGTTCGGGCGTGCCATTCAGTTGGCAGGCACCGTAAAAGGTCGCAAGGCCGCGCGCCACGCCACCTCCGATTGGATGGCACTGGAGCAGCAGCGTGGCATTTCCATCACCACGTCGATTATGCAGTTCCCCTATCGGGAGCACATCATCAATCTGCTGGACACCCCCGGTCACGAGGACTTCTCCGAGGACACCTACCGCACCCTCACGGCCGCTGACTCCGCACTAATGGTCATTGACTGCGCCAAGGGTGTGGAGCAGCGCACCGTGAAGCTGATGGAGGTGTGTCGCCTGCGTGACACTCCCATCATTACCTTCATCAACAAACTCGATCGCGAAGGTCGGGACCCGCTGGACCTGTTAGACGAAGTGGAAAGCGTGCTCAATATCCGGTGCGCCCCGATGACCTGGCCCATCGGCATGGGCAAACGCTTCAAAGGTGTGTTCGATCTCTACAGCGACACCATCCACCTTTACAGCTCGACCCATGGCGGCAAAATTCAGGACGGGGAAGTCATCGAAGGGCTGGACAATCCGCGCCTCGATGAATTGTTCGGCGACATGGCGAAGGAGCTGCGCGAAGAAGTGGAACTGGTGCGCGGTGCCAGCCACGAATTCGATCACGATGCCTTCCTCGCTGGCAAGCTCACCCCGGTGTATTTTGGCTCCGCCATCAACAACTTCGGCGTGCGTGAACTGCTGGACGCGCTGGTGGAATTCGCACCCTCGCCGCCAGTGCGGGTGACCCGGACCCGCGACGTGGAGCCCACCGAAAAAAAATTCAGCGGTTTTGTCTTCAAAATCCAGGCCAATATGGATCCCAAACATCGCGACCGCATCGCCTTCCTGCGCATCTGCTCCGGCACTTATAACAAAGGCATGAAAGTACGCCACGTGCGGATTGCCCGCGACGTGAAAATTCCCACTGCCATCACCTTCATGGCCTCGGATCGTGCGCACGTGGAAGACGCCTACCCCGGCGACATTATCGGCCTGCACAACCACGGTACCATCCAGATCGGCGACACCTTCACCGAAGGCGAAGAACTCAAGTTCACCGGCATCCCGCACTTCGCGCCGGAACTGTTTCGTCGTGCGCGGCTCAAGGACCCGCTGCGCATGAAAGCCCTGCAAAAGGGTTTACAAGAACTGTGCGAGGAAGGTGCCTCACAACTGTTTCGTCCATTCAACAACAACGACCTTATCGTAGGCGCTGTGGGTGTGTTGCAGTTTGACGTGGTGGTGCATAGGCTCAAACACGAATACAACGTCGAATGCGTGTTCGAAAACGTCAATGTTGCCACCGCCCGCTGGGTGGAATGTGACAATGAAAAGAAACTGGATGAATTCAAGAAAAGGGCCGCCGACAATCTTGCCTGGGATGGTGACGGCAATCTCACGTACATTGCGCCCACCCGTGTGAACCTGAGCCTTATTGTTGAACGTTGGCCGGAAATTGCGTTTCGGGCGACGAGGGAGCATTGATCTCGGCGGTGACAGTGAGTGATGGCAACTTTCAAGGTTGAGAAATCTTCTGTTGGGAGCTCACCATCAACGCCAAAAATTCCCACCCCATTAGGGCTCACGATCACCCTCCCTTACCAGCCGCACAAGGGCGGCCGCATCCTCTCGCTCTGGGATGCTCGCTCCCTGCAAAAACAGTACCTGCCAATATTCGCCGTCCCGGTTCACGAAACGGGTTGCGGTCCAATAAGAGGCTGGCGGTGTGTTGGGGAATAACTTCAAGTTGATGGCGGGCCGCACGCATTGCAGTTCCACCAGCGCTGCCAGTTCTTTTAACTCCGGTAGACGCCAGCCATCACTGGGCAGCAGCGCGGCGGTGCTCCATAACAAAGGGCGAGGTTGGCCCTCGCAGTGCTTATTGCGCCACTGTTGCCCCAGGCTACAGCGGGACCAAATCAACCCGCTGGACAGGTCGGTGATGGTGCCGTCGCCATTGTCGCGGAAACGTTCGTTGGGGCTGGTGATGGGCGCGGTGGAATTGCAGGATTGCGCCAGGGCTGGGGCGGCGGGCAACAGCGCGAGGCAGAGCAACAGTGTTGTCGGCCAGTGCTTCATTCCGGTACCGGCCCGGGCTGGTTGCGCACCAGGCGCACCTGCACGAGATTGCTTTTGAAGTAGGCGTAGTCGAACCCAAATGCGAAGCCGATGCCCCAGGCTTCATCGTGAACATCGGCCATGGGGGTGCTGGACCAGTAAAACTGTGCCACTGCGTGGGGAAAGGCGGCTGGGTCCAGGGTCGGGCCGGGATAAAGAATCGTGTAATCCACCAAACTGCGCAGTTCTTCGCGGCTTGGCAAGCGCCAGTCGCGAGCACCACACCAGCCGGTGCGATTGGTGGCCTTCACGAAACTGTGGGTATCGGTGGGCACCGTTTGCCTATTTTTGACGTTACCTCCGGGGGTGCCTGCCAGTCCTCCGTTGCTGCTCGGGTCCGGGTTATACCAGCTGAAGGTGTTGAGGCGGTAATGCAGACCGGGCTGTGGGGACTTCGCCTCCCAGGTCAGCTTGGTCTCTCGGTCGTAAACGCAGGGCCACTGGAGGGCGCTATCGGTTGCTTCGGTTGCTTCGGATGCTGCGGTGACAGGTTTTCCTTGCGCATCGAGAGGGATAAAACGGGGTGGTTCTGCCAGTGCAGGATAGTTGCCCAGCAAGGTGATAAAAATGAGAGAATTGCGTAATAGAGTGGTTAACATGGGGATCTTGGCGCAATTGTAACCATTGTTGATTGGATTTTCAGTAGGGGTGAAAGGCTCCTGATTTGTGGTAACAGAAAAGAACTGTCAGTATGGCCGGGTTTAATGGGTGGGTTTTGTTTGAAAAGTGTATTAAATTCAAAGGTAAAGGCTGCTAAAGGGAAGTGGTTTCTGATGGCCTGCTGGTGGCGCGATGCCAAAAACTGTAGCAGGCAGCGGGAACAGGCCAGCCGACCAAAAGGTATTTCAAGGGTGACACGCGCATTGCAGCTATCGTCTACATTTCCGTTTAAGCTATTTATCAAACCACGATGGGGCAGAGCCCGGCATGTCTGAGCTGAGGGCATTTTCATTTCCAGCGCTATTGGCGACGGTGGCCCCCAGGCTGGTGGCGCTGGGCGGTGACCGGCGGCTGCCGCTGCTGGCTATGGTGTTGGCTATCGCATTGCTAGCGCAGGGCTTGGCGCTGTTGACCTGGCAGCTTGTACCAAGCCCGGAACTGGACAATACCGGGCTTGCGGTGATTCGCCCGGCCGGTGCCAAGGCTCCAACGGAAAAATCCCCGAAACGGCAGCAGATCAGTCAATGGCATCTGTTTGGCAAAGTACAGAAAGTTGTTCCCAAACCCGTCGCGGCCATGACCGAGGCCCCGGATACGCGCCTGAATTTGAAATTGAGCGGTGTGTTAGTTTCCGGTGATCCTCGCACGGCACGCGCGACTATTGGCGACGGCAAGGGCAAAGAAGACGCCTATGGTGTGGGTGAGTCGTTGCCCGGCAATGCGGTGTTGCGTGAAATTTATGCTGACCGGGTGATTTTGGAATACCGCGGTCGATTGGAAACTCTGCGTTTACCCAAGGAGGCACCAGCGAGTAAATTTGCGTCCGGCCGCCCGGCATCCAGTCGGGGGAGGGCTCGTGGTGCTGGTAGCCGCGCTGAAACCTCGGCGCTGTTGAAACAATATCGCGGCGCTTTGATGACCAATCCGCAGAGCTTGATGAATCTGGTGCGTACTTCGCCGGTGACCGACAGGGTCACCGGAAGATTAAAGGGTTTCAAGATTTATCCGGGCAGGGATCGTAAACTGCTGGGCAAATTTGGGCTCAAAGCGGGTGATGTGGTCACTGGCGTCAACGGCGTTGCGCTGGATAATCCCATTAAGGGGTTGGAGATTATGCGTGATTTGTCTACGGCGAATTCTGTGAACCTGGAGGTGGAACGCAATGGCGTACGCCAGTCATTCTCGTTTCAGTTGGACTGATGGCTGGAACGGACTTTTGGTAGCCTCGGGTAATTTAACGAAAGCGAAATAGAGACTCAACACATTCCGTCATAGCCGTTCACCATCGTTCACCCCCGTAAAAAACAGGACATATAAGTAGCCCCATATGAAGGTCGAGGATTTAACAGGAATGAAAATACATCGGGGATTAGTCAGCCCGGCGCGATGCGGGATGAAACGTAGCAGCTGGTTGGCCGTTGCGTTGACGATGACGATGGGAGTTGGGCTCTGGCTGCCGCAGGCCCGTGCCGCCGAAAACGATCCCATCATGACGTTCAAGGGGGCGGATATCAATGCCGTGATCAGCGCGGTGGCTGAGGCTACGGGCAAAAACTTTATTGTCGACCCCAGAGTTAAGGGCAAGGTGACGCTGATTTCCAACCGTCCCATGGGCAAGGGTGAATTGTACAAGGTGTTTTTGTCCATCCTTGAGGTGCACGGCTTCAGTGCCATTCCCGGACCAGGCGCGACCAAAATTGTGCCAGACGCCGATGCGAAAAACAGCGCCATGCCTTTCGCATCCAAAAAACACCCCGGCCACGGTGACGAGGCCGTGACCCGTGTTATCCAGATCGAGCATGTGACCGCCGCGCAACTGGTGCCTATTTTGCGTCCGCTGGTGCCGCCGCAGGGGCATCTGGCAGCCTACCCCCAGAGCAATGTGCTGATTGTCTCTGATCGTGCGGCCAACATCGCCCGGTTGGTGAAAATCATCAAACGCATTGATCAACCCAGCAGCGGTGAAATTGAATTCGTGACGCTGGAACACGCCGGTGCTGCGGACCTGGTGCGAGTGCTCACCAACCTGCAGCAGCAAGCGTCCAAGGGTAATCCCAAGGCCAACAAACCCATGTTGGTAGCGGACGAGCGCACTAACAGTATCCTTATCGGCGGCGAACGGGCCCAACGCCTGCAAATGCGCGCCATTATCGCCCACCTGGATACGCCCACCGAAGTCTCCGGTGACACCCATGTGGTGTACCTGCGTTATGCCAAGGCCAAGGACATGGTGCCCGTGCTCACCGGTGTGGGTGACACCAAAAAACAAAAAGGCAAAGGGGGCAAGGGTTCCCGGCGAACGGCCAGCCCGCCCTTTGATATACAGGCCGATGAGAGCACCAATGCGCTGGTAATTACCGCGTCGCCCACGGTGTATCGTTCGTTGGAGGCGGTGATACGCAAACTGGACGTGCGCCGTGCCCAGGTGCTGGTGGAAGCCGTGATTGCCGAAGTATCTTCCGACCGCGCGGCCGAGTTGGGCATGCAATGGCTGTTTGACGGCAGCGGTGGTAATAACCCGGTGGGTGCCATTAATTTCGGAGGCAACGGCACCAGTATTTCCAGTATCGCCGCCGCCGCAGGGCGGGGTGGGGCGTCTGGAGGGGCTGCCGCCACGGCGGTAGCGGGGTTGGGCACTGGCGTCACTCTGGGGTTGGGCCGTTTCAATAGCGACACCTTTAATTTTGCTGGCTTGATACGCGCCCTGGAGGGCAACGGTAGTACCAACGTCCTGTCTACGCCCAATCTGGTGACCATGGATAACGAAGAGGCGGAGATTTTTGTCGGCCAGGAACTGTCCATCCCCACCGGTTCGTTCAGCAATACGGGCGCCAGCTCCTCCACGGTAAACCCCTTCACCACTTTTCAGCGCAAGCAGATTGGCATTCGGCTCAAAGTGAAACCACAGATCAATGAAGGTGACGCCATCCTGCTGGAAATCGAGCAAAGCATCGACGGCATCAGCGCCGGTTCCGCAGGTGCCGGCAACATCGTCACTAGCGAACGCTCCATCAAAACCACCGTGCTGGTGGACGACGGCAAAACTCTGGTGCTGGGCGGGCTCATCAAAGATGATTTGGTGGAGACGGAGCAAAAAGTGCCGTGGCTGGGGGATATCCCATTTATCGGCGCGCTGTTCCGTTATCGTTCGGTGCAAAAGGTGAAAACCAACCTGATGGTATTCCTACGTCCCACCATCCTGCGTAGCGGTGCGGACAACATCAGGATGACGCGTAGCAAATACAACTTTATTCGCGGCAAACAGCGGGAACTGCAAGCCAATGGCGTGAATCTGTTCTCTGACGAATCGCACCCCATCTTGCCGCCGCGCGAAGAGTTTTTGCAATTACCCAAGCCTTTCGATGCAGACCCGAAAAGTAACGAGGGAGCGCTGGGGCAGGGTAATGCCAAAAAAGACTCGCCGTTCGCCTCCTCTGTGCAAATCTCGGCGTGGGACGATGACGAGGAGGCTGAATTTTGATGACCATGCTCTCTGGTGTGACGCGGATGATGCTGGCGCGCGTGGGTTGTGTCCCGGTGTGATGTTATGACCAACGTAGTTGATTTTTCACAAGATGTTCCCGTTTTAGAACGAGACGAGCAACAGGCATCGACGCCGGACGTCGCCCCGGTTTCACCGCCGCGCGCCATACGAGCGCTGCCGTTCGCCTTCGCCAAGCGCAATGGTGCGCTGGTGGCGGAGGTTGGCGACGGCGTCGTCACCGTATTACTGCGCCCCGGCGTGAGCACCACCACCCTCGCCGAGGTGCGGCGTTTTCTCGACTGTGCGGTGCGTTTTGAGACCCTGCCGGTGGACGAATTCGAAGCGCGACTGCAAAAATCCTACGAGCAGCACTCCGGCCAGGCCATGCAGATGATGGACGACCTGGACGACGAGGCCGATCTGTTCGCGGTGGCGGATTCCATGCCCGAGCCGGAGGACCTACTGGAGAGCGAAGACGACGCCCCCATCATCCGTCTCATCAACGCCCTGCTCACCCAGGCCATCAAAGAAGACGCCTCCGATATCCACATTGAACCCTACGAGACCCGCCTGCTGGTGCGTTTTCGCGTGGACGGCATGTTGCGCGAAGTGCTGACCCCTCGGCGAGTGCTGGCGCCGCTGCTGGTATCGCGAATAAAAGTGATGTCCAAGCTGGATATCGCCGAAAAACGCCTGCCGCAGGATGGTCGCATCTCCCTGCGCGTGGCCGGTCGCGCGGTGGACGTGCGCGTCTCCACCATTCCCACTGGCGAGGGCGAGCGAGTGGTGATGCGCCTGTTGGACAAACAGGCCGGGCGGCTGGACCTGTCCCACCTGGGCATGGACGAAAAAACTCACAACAACATGGATGCCGTCATCCGCAAACCCCACGGCATCATCCTGGTGACCGGCCCCACCGGCTCAGGAAAAACCACCACCCTGTATGCCGTACTCACCCAGCTCAACGACAACAAACGCAATATTATGACCGTCGAAGACCCGGTGGAATACAATCTCGACGGCATTAGCCAGACCAACGTCAACCCCAAAGTGGACATGAGCTTTGCCCGTGGTCTGCGCGCCATTCTGCGTCAGGACCCGGACGTGGTGATGATTGGCGAAATCCGTGATTTGGAAACCGCGGAGATTGCTATACAGTCCTCGCTCACTGGCCATCTGGTGCTGTCCACTCTGCACACCAACAGCGCCGTGGGCGCAGTGACTCGTCTGCGTGATATGGGCGTGGAACCCTTCCTGCTGTCCTCCACCCTGCTCGGCGTATTAGCGCAGCGCTTGGTGCGGTTGCTGTGTCACGAATGCAAAACCTCGTACACCGCCAATGCCGTGGAGTGCGAACGCTTTGGGCTGGACGCCGACGCCGCGCCCACTTTTCACAAGGCCGAAGGCTGCAAACACTGCAATTATCAAGGTTATCGCGGCCGTACCGGCATCTACGAACTGGTGGATGTGGACAACCACCTACGCACCATGATCCACGACGGCACCAGCGAACACGAAATCGAACACTACGCCCGCAGCCTCACCGCCAGTATTCGTGACGACGGCCTGCGCCGGGTGTTGGCCGGTGACACCACGGTGGAAGAAGTGCTGCGCGTAACCCGAGAAGGCTAAATGGCGGCCTTCGAATACACCGCACTGGATGCTCGCGGCCGCGAAAAAAGCGGCGTGCTGGAGGGCGATGCCGCGCGTCAGGTGCGTCAGCAGTTGCGCGAGCAGGGGTTGACGCCGTTGTCGGTGGAGGCCGTCCAGCAACGCGAAGCCCGCAGCAAAGCCACCCTGTTCCGGCGTGGGATTTCATCCTCCGACCTCGCGCTGGTCACCCGTCAGTGGGCCACCCTGGTGCGCTCCGGCATGCCCGTCGACGAGGCTCTGGGCACCGTTTCCAAACAAACTGAAAAAGCCCGCCTCAAAAGCATGATGGCGGCGGTGCGCTCGCGAGTGCTGGAAGGCCATAATCTCGCCTCAGCGCTGGGTGATTTCCCCCACGTGTTCTCCGAACTGTTTCGTTCCACGGTGGCCGCTGGCGAGCAATCCGGGCATCTCGACGTGGTGCTGGAACGGTTGGCCGATTACACCGAAACCCGCCAACTGCTTTCCCAGCAAGTCAAAAAAGCCGTGGTTTACCCGGTGGTGCTGGTGCTGGTGGCGGTGTTGGTGGTGGGTGTACTGCTGGCCTACGTGGTGCCCAAAGTGGTGCAGGTGTTCGACAACATTGGGCAGGAGCTGCCGGTGCTGACGCGGGTGCTCATCACGGCCAGTGAATTCCTGCAATCTTATTGGCTACTGCTGCTGATAGCGGCGGCAGGTCTGGTGGGTGGTTTCATGTTCATGATGCGTCGTGAGCCGTTCCGTCGCGCAGTGCACCGTCTGTTGCTGAGCCTGCCGCTGGTCTCGCGATTGGTCCGAGGAGTGGACACTGCGCGTTTCGCTCGCACCTTCAGCATCATGGTGGCCTCCGGGGTACCTGTATTGGACGGCATGCGCATTTCCGCGCAGGTAATGAACAACCTGCCCATGCGCGAGGCGGTGGACACCGCTGCCAAACGTGTGCGTGAAGGTGCGGGCATCCACTCCGCGTTGGAGGCCTGCGGTTATTTTCCGCCGATGACCGTGCACCTCATCGCCAGCGGCGAGGCTAGCGGCAATTTAGAAGAAATGCTGGACCGCGCCGCCGCAGCCCAGGAACGCGAAATGGAAACCCTCATCGCCATCTCGCTGAGCTTGTTCGAGCCCTTCCTGTTGCTGAGCATGGCAGGGGTTGTGCTGTTCATTGTGTTAGCGATTTTGTTGCCGATCTTTGATTTGAATCAACTGGTGAAGTAGACCCCTTTTCAGTTTCCGTCAGGGAACCGTGCAGCAGCAGTGGCCGATGCCGTGTTCCGCCGCAGTGTTGGTCGTGTACTGCTGGCTGATTCCGCAGGATTTTCATCGGTCCTGTTTAGGCTATTTCCTTGGTTGTAATGTGGACTCAGGCAAACTTGGCGTTTGTTACCTTGTAACCAATGGGTTAGAGTTGGCGTGGTGGCAAGAAAACTCACACTGCTATTTTTAGTTTGAGTACATGGGCCGGGCTGTTATGAGGTTGTAACCGATGACTGCGCGGCGGTTATTCGTAGGAAAGATGCGCGGGTGCCCGGGGAACGCGAATATCCGTTCCGCAAGGTGGGCATCATTGCCAAGGGGTAGGGACAGAAAGTATGGCTGACAAGGAAAAGGGGCGTCACGGTTCGCCGGTATTGCTCAAGGTCCTGACGTTGCTGGCAGATCTCAAATCGACGCCGTCCGGTGCGATTATTCACGGCCATATTGACCAAATGCTTTCCGCATTGGTGGCCGACCACCAACGAACCGAAGAAGCATACGCCAGTTTTTTGGACATGTTAATGGAAGCCTGTGTGGCGCAAACCCCGGCCGGCTCTTCTCTGCACACGCACATGCGACTCATGCAGTTACGCCTTGCGCCGCCATTGTCGGTTCCTGACCTGGGAATGTTGAGCCGCTCGGTGGAGGCGATGGCGGATGAACTCGGGCAGTCCGGTAGTTTTCGTGGGGCCGACCTGGCCCCAATGTTGACGCCACTGATCGAACGTTTTGGCGGCCTGGAGGTCAGCACTCCGCAGGTGGTGCATCCGATGCCTCCAGAGCCAACGACCGACCCGCGCAGCGAGGACGCGGCAGAACTGAGAGTCAACACGGCTTATCGCGCTCACCTGGATGAGCGGCGCGAAGAAATGCACAAACTGCACCAGGATTTTGTCGCCCAAATGGGGGACACCGTCGCAGAAAGCCAATCTTTCGGGCGTTTGCTGGATGAGGCATTAGAGTCCCTGCAACAGGCCGTCTCCGAGGAAGAGCTGGAGCAGCGCCGCCACGAGATAATCTCCGCACTGAATGGCATGCGTGATGGGCACCAGGCGCTGGGGGAAAAATTTTCCCACGCGAAGGAATATCTCAGCATCATTGAAGACGACAATCAGCAACTCACCGAAGAACTGGACCGCGTTCGTTTACTCAGCCTTACCGATGAACTCACTCACCTGCCCAACCGGCGCGCCTTCCTGCGTCGCCTGGAAGACGAAGTCAGCCGCGTGCAGCGGCATGGCTTCCCCCTCAGCCTGGTACTGATGGACCTGGACTTTTTCAAACGGATCAATGACCTGCACGGCCACTCCGCAGGCGACGAAATATTGCGCCGTTACGCCCTGGAAGTGCTTTCCATCTTTCGCCATCATGACCTGGTCGCTCGCTACGGCGGCGAAGAATTTGCCGTGCTGCTGCCCAATACCGACCAGCAGGGCGTAGTGCGTGCCCTGAAAAAGGTTCAGCAACGGGTGACGGAAGTGAGCGCAGCCTATAATAACGAGCCTGCGCCGCTACCGAGTTTTTCCGCCGGTGTGGCGCAGTTTCGCCCCGGCGAAACGTCCAACAGCCTAATCGAGCGTGCCGACAACGCCCTTTACGCCGCCAAACGCGGCGGTCGTGAACGCATTGAAGTCAGTGACCCCGACTCACCCCTCCTGGCTAGCCGTGACGAAACCACGTCCTCCTAAAACAACAGCCCCATGGACATGTTGACACTGAGTCAGCGGGTAGGCGAGAGGCTTCTACAACGTGGTTGGATGCTGGCCACAGCGGAATCTTGCACCGGCGGAGGCATCGCCGCCGCGCTCACCGACATCGACGGCAGCTCCCGATGGTTCGAGCGCGGCTTCATCACCTATTCCAATGAAGCCAAGCAGGACATGTTAAGTGTGCGTGCCGACACCTTGAAAACCACCGGCGCTGTCAGCGAAGCCATCGTATCCGAAATGGCCCAAGGTGCCCTCGCGCATAGCTGGGCGAACATCGCAGTAGCCGTAAGCGGCATCGCCGGACCCACCGGAGGCACACCGGACAAACCCGTGGGCACAGTGTGCCTGGCTTGGGCCATTAAAAACGCGCCACCGCACGTATGCACCGAACACTTTTCCGGTGACCGGGCCACCGTACGGGCGCAAACCATCGAACGTGCCTTACACGGCATACTGGACGCGCTCGACTGACAATACGCCCCACCAGACCGAACAACGTGCTTGCAGCACAACCATAGCCGAAACAATTCAAAACGCACGTTTTTCCTGTAACTCAACCAAGCCGACCTCTGGCCCAAAGGTTGGAAAACTGACAGGATAATGCGCTGGACAGCCTGAGTGTATCAAGCCGAAGGTGTCTGTCTAACTGGAAATTACCGTTTTGGTTTTCTTCAGGCAACTGTCTATGGGCTATCCGGGCGCCGGATGCTGCGATAGGAATATTTCCCCCAACCGTTGTCCACTTTTTGATACTGGATCTTCACACAGTGTTGGCCCAAAAGTAGCAATCGTAAACGGACTATTTTCCCACTTTGGGATGCTTTCGCACTCAATATTCCAGTTACCCCTGATGTTCCGAAGGAAGAAAATTCTCGAGAATCTCACCATCCTATTTGCAGATAAAGGGTTTTTAGGGAGCGCGCAAAGAAAATGCACTGAAAAAGTCCTGTGTAATATCCCTAAAATATCTTATTTTCCCTTTCAATATTTGAAGAGGATAGTGC
>JAADHZ010000035.1 GCA_013151575.1 Gammaproteobacteria bacterium | reverse complement strand
GATTCTATCTGATGAAGCTCAAGAGTTTAACCTCTATTATTCCGTATCAACTTGATTTAATTATAGTATTTCCTTAATGAAGCAGTATTAGAGTCTGACCCCCTTGATCTCGACCCCCTTGATCTCCCTTGATCTCTTGTTTTTTAAACTCTTATGTGTAGCGTGGCATGTCATATTCACTTTCCGCCCCCCAGGGTTTATATTGATAATATCAAATCACCGGACATCTATCCTGACACAGGGGGTACGTGTTAATTATAATCTTAGTGCTCTTCTAACGCCTTCAATAGTTAGTGCTGATAACAAAGCAGCTTGCAAATCTATTGATAAATATAAAATTGTATCGACTGATAAATTGAAAGCAATCCATTGAAGAATGTACACCCTTCTAAATGCAATAATTTGATATAAAAGATCATGCCTCATCGCAAACCTATATCTACTTAGGTTTAAGGCATTCCCTGTTTTATCAATAATTTCATTTTCATTAATTGTGCCCTCCGATGCTAAGAAAATGTAGTGCTTATAATATTTGTAATATAGTAGCTGGCATATTTTGTGACGAAAGTAATTTGTTAAAATTCCAGCTGGAACCATGTCTGTTAGATGGAGGAAATGACCAGTTTTTTTGGCTTCTTCATTATAGGCTGAAGTTATTATAAATTGTTCAAGAAGCTCTTCTCCGAACATGAATTCTAATACAGTGAGACATACCCAATCATAAAGAGAAACATCATCTTTAACTCTATCACTACGAAAGAAAACAATTTTTATATATGAGCCTTCAATTGCAGGCTTATTATTTATAATTTTCTTCATCGACATCCTATCTATTACATGGTGTATAACATCTAAGCATTTATACCCCGTGCGCAGTTCAGCATGGAGTATAAATGTCTGTTGGACTATGCCGCCTCTATCGAGGCAGCAGACTATGGGGATTGTATTGAAACCGGTGGGGCTTGTCGAAGGGTGATAATACCGTTGTGGCTGAAATCATGTTTGATAATGCTGTTTTCTTAACCATTTTCAGCTCTGCCACTCATTCAGACTGTTTGTTATTTGTACATTTCCTAACCGCAAGGCGTCACGAAGGCCAGGTGGTCAAAAACCTGTCGTTTACGGTTTGTCCTGTTTGTCGGTTAACGCGTTAGCATCAGGTCACCGTCCATACAGTGGAGTTGCGAGAATTTCATAACACACCCGGAGTCGGCCCTTTTGACATTTTGGGCAGGGGCAGGCGGCAGAGTTTGTCTCAGCATCCTGTTTTGTTTCCGTTGTTGTTTTGGATTCACTCTGCGGTGCTCGCAGGCACTGACGGATAATCGCCAGCTTTTGCTTTCGACTGCGGTTGGATAAAAACCCGTAATGGCGGATGCGCATAAAACCCTGTGGTAATACGTGAAGCAAAAATCGCCGCAAAAATTCAGTGCCATCAAGCCGCATCTGTTTGTTTTTATTGTCACGATGCCCCGGGGCACTTTCTCTTGCTTTGCCATTCACCTTGTACCCCAGGGCACCCTCTCTTGCTTCGCAATTCACCTTGTAGTCTTTGTAGTCAAACGTGACATGGTGTTTGCTCACAGTACGTAGCGCGATTCACTGATGGCAATCTTTCGGGTATAGCGCCCGAGGTAACGCACAGACACCGCGCATTTCTCCACCAAAAACGCCAGCGGCAACACCTCGCAGGCCGCCACATAATCGAAGCCCACGCCCTGGAACGGACCCGCACCCATCACTAAACCGGACGTCGCCTTCCTGCAAGCCACCCACCGCTGCCCGCGACCAAACACCCTCACAGTGCCGCCTAAAAGCAGTCGGTCCACTCCCCACAAACCAGGCAACCTCTAAATCCCCCCAAAATATACAATAAAGTTTTCCCGTGAACTTCCGACACCTGTTGCTAGCACCTGTGAGCCCCGATTAAAAAGGACATTGTCAAAACTCTCATGGAACGAACCCTGCTGCTGGTGGACGACGAGCCCAATGTGCTCCGTTCGCTCAAACGCCTGCTGCACCCGGACGGCTTCCGGATTCTCAGCGCCACCAGCGGTGCTGAGGGCTTGATGCTGCTGGATAAACACAACGTCAGCGTCATCATCTCCGATCAACGTATGCCCTATATGACCGGGGTGGAATTTCTCAGCCAGGTGCGTCAACGCTGGCCGGACACCGTGCGCATTGTATTGAGCGCCTATGCCGATTTCAGCGCCGTCACCAGTGCCATCAACGAAGGTGCGGTGTACAAATTTTTTACCAAACCTTGGGACGACGAGCTAATGCGCACCAACGTGCGCGAGGCCTTTCATCACTCGGAGTTGAACTGGAAAAATGAGCAGCTCACGCGCATTTTCGACAGCACGCTCGAAGGCATTATGATCACCGACGCCAACGGCGTCATTCAGTCGGTCAACCCTGCGTTCAGCCTCATCACCGGCTACTCTGCTGTGGAGGCCATCGGCAGCACCCCGAAGCTATTGCACTCCGGACGTCACGACGCCGAATTTTACCGGCAGATGTGGCAGAGCTTGCACGATAACGGCCACTGGCAGGGCGAAATTTGGAACCGGCGCAAAAACGGCGAGGTCTATCCTGAGTGGATGGTGCTCACCGCCATCGCCGGTGCCGCCGCCAATGCCAAAAGCCAGCCCGCCCAGTATGTGGCCCTGTTCAACGATATCAGCGAGCAAAAGCGTACCGAGGAACACATCCGCCATCAGGCCTATCATGACGCCCTCACCGGCCTGCCCAACCGGCTGCTGTTCAGCGACCGTCTGGAGCAGGCTCTGGCCCAGGCGCGCCGCATCAACGAAACCCTGGCGGTGATGTTCATCGACCTGGACCGATTCAAAAATATCAACGACAGCCTCGGCCACGCCGTGGGCGACCAACTGTTACAGGACATAGCCCAGCGTCTGGCTCAATGCACTCGCGACGAGGACAGTGTGGCGCGCATGGGCGGCGACGAATTCACCGTGCTGCTGCCACGCGTCCGTCAGCAGGATGACCTCGACCGGATAGCGCGCAAAATCCTCCACAGCCTCAGCCAGCCGCTCACGGTGGAAGGCCACGAGCTGACCGTTACCGCCAGCATCGGCATCAGTCTGTTCCCGGCCGATGGCGACCGTCCTGATGTTTTGATGAAAAACGCCGACAGCGCCATGTACGAAGCCAAGGAACAGGGCAAAAACAAACACCAGTTTTACAATGCCAACATGAGCGCCGGTGCGGTGGAGCACCTAACTCTGGAGACCCAGCTACGTCGTGCCCTGGAGCGGGAAGAATTCCTGCTTTACTACCAACCCCAGGTGAACGCAGAAAGCGAAAATTTGATCGGTTTCGAAGTATTGCTGCGCTGGCAACACCCGGAACGCGGGTTACTGCCACCAGGAAAATTCATCACCCTGCTGGAAGAAACCGGCCTCATCACTCCGGTGGGAGAATGGATTCTGCGCACTGCCTGCCGCCAAAACCAAACCTGGCGCGCACAGGGGCTAACACCGGTACGGGTGGCAGTGAATTTCTCCGCCCACCAATTCCGTGACACTGATCCCGGCGCGCTGGTGGAACAGGTTCTGCGCGACACCGCCCTACCCGCCGACGGCCTGGAAGTGGAAATCACCGAGGGCGTGTTGATGGACAACATGGAGCGCTCCATCGCCACCCTGCAACGCCTGAGGGAACGCGGCGTAGCCATCGCCATCGACGACTTCGGCACCGGCTATTCCTCCCTCAGCTACCTCAAACGCTTCCCTGCCCACAGCCTCAAGATCGACCAGAGTTTTGTACGCGACATCACCTGCAACCCCCAGGACCGGGAAATTGTCACCAGCATCATCACCATGGCCCACGGCCTGGGGCTCACCACTATTGCCGAAGGCGTGGAGACCCGCAGTCAACTGAAACTGTTGCGCGAGCTGCATTGTGACCAGATACAGGGTTACCTCATGGGTCGACCGTTGTCGGTCGAACAGGCCACCGCAGTGTTGACGAAAGCAGAGGAATTAAAGACTGAGGACGAAGCTGTAGGGTGATGAGCATTGCCCACTATTAACCGGTAATTAAAGACTACGCATTGGTGGGCAGTGCCCACCCTACAAGCAATACAAGAGAAACTCCCATGACCCCATCACGCACCCTGTTGCTGGTAGACGACGAAGAAAACATCCTGCGCGCTCTCACCCGCGTGCTACGCCGTGATGGTTACCAAATTTTGTGCGCCAATGGTGGCGCCGAGGGGCTGGCGCTGCTGGCTGAGCATCCCGAGGTGGGGGTCATTCTCTCCGACCAACGTATGCCGTCCATGACCGGCATCGATTTTCTCTCTCAAGTCCGCGAGCGACACCCCGACACGGTGCGCATGATCCTCTCCGGCTACACCGACCTCAAAACCGTCACCGACGCCATCAACGAGGGCGCAGTGTACAAATTCCTGACCAAACCTTGGGAAGAAGAGCTGCTGCGCGCCAACGTGGAAGAAGCCTTTCGCTACTGTGAACTGGGACGCGAAAACGAACGCCTAAGTCAAGAACTGAAAACCAGCAATGAACAGCTGGAACGGCGCGTCAAAGAAAAAAACCGCCAGGTATTGCTCAATCAGCAAGTACTGGCCATTTCCCGGGAAGTACTGGAGCACCTGCCCGCCGGAGTGCTGGGCATCGACGACGACGGCACCATCGTGCTTGCCAACTGCCAAGCTCATACCCTGCTGAGCAGCGACAACCGAAATTTGGTGGGCCAGCCTGCCGACACCCTATTACCGCCATCCGTCTGCGCCCTGTTCCGCCACGCCGCCCGACCAGCCGATGCCCGCCGCATCCCTGTAGGCAAAGCCCCTGACAAAATCATTGTAGACGTGCATTGCGGACGCATGGGCCAGGACACCCAATCCCAGGGTGTCATCGTGGTGCTGACGCAACAGCAGGAAAATGAAAGTGGATAGGGTATACCCATCACCCCATTGACCCAACAACATTGAGACAACAAATGAAAAACAAACAGCCCACCGAACCACAACAGACCACATCACAACACATAACAACGCAGGCACAGACACAATTGGACCATCGTTTCCGGCAGGTGAAAAACGATCCAGGCATGCAAAAATTGAAGACCCTATTGTTGGCCCATCGGTTGGAAAGTTGAAAAAACTATGTCGCAACTGAACCTGCGCAACCTCGACCACGAAATCCATCAACTGCCCTCACTATCAGTGGTGGTCACACAGCTACTGGAATTACTCGGGCACGATGACCTGACCATGACCCAGCTCATGACTCTGGTAGGTAAAGACCAAGCCCTGGCGGCGCGCATCCTGCGCATCGCCAACTCACCCTTTTATGGGCTCTCCCGCCGCGTGGGATCGTTACAGGACGCTGGCACCCTACTGGGCATCCACACTCTGGGCAACATCGTTACAGCCGCCGGAGTCATGGGCCACTTTCCTCCCGGCGGTGGTGATGGTTTCGATCGCCTGAGTTTCTGGCAGCACGCCATCGGTGTCGGCACCTGCGCCCGGGTACTGGCCCGCCACGGCGGGCTGGATGCGGAAATGGGTTTCACCGCCGGGTTACTGCACGACATGGGCAAACTGGTACTGGCCAGTTATTTCACCAGCGACTTCGCCGCCGTACTCACCTGGCGTGACGAACATGATTGCCTGCTGCGTGACGCCGAGCAGGCGGTATTGGGCCTCGATCACACCGAACTGGGCGCGCGGGTGGCACGCCACTGGCGACTGCCCTTGCCGGTAGTCAATGCCATCGCCTATCACCACAGCCTGCCTGAGGTGGCCACGCCGCTATCGGAGCTGGTGCACGTGGCGGACATCCTCGCCCGCGGCCTGGATATTGGCCACGGTGGTGATGACCTGATCCCGACATTAAAGGCCAGTGCCCTGCCCCGCCTGGGGCTGGACTGGCAAACAATTAGCGCCTGCCTGGGGGAAATCGAGAGCCTCAACGCCGCTGCCGGGGCTTTACTTACAGGGGCCGCCAATCCAAACGAGAGCAATGGCGAAAGGTGCCATTGAAAGAGACCAGCATGAACACACCCTCCCACAGCCCATTAAAAAATTGGCAATTCATCCTACTGTTGATACTGGCCTTTTTCATCGCAGCCTTTGCTGCGCTATGGCATGTGTCGCAACTTCAGTCACGGCTCATTGAATCCACGGCGATAAAAAATGCCCATCTGTTGTCCGATGCACTCACGGAATTTCGCACACTCTATACATCGGAAGTGGTGGCCGCCGCCAAGCGGCACGGCCTTGAAATTACCCATGACTACACAACAAAAGAAAATGCGATTCCCCTACCGGCAACATTGAGCATGTTGTTAGGAAAGAAACTGGGCGAACATGCCTCGGGCAGCAAAACCATGCTCTACAGCCCCTATCCCTTTCCCTGGAGACAAAAAACCGGCGGTCTGCGCGATCAATTCATGGAACAGGCTTGGCAATTTTTCGGCCAACACCCTGACCAACCTTTTTATCGTTTTGCCGAATATGAGGGTCGCAAGCACTTGCGTTACGCCACCGCCGACGTGATGCGACCAGCATGTGTACAGTGTCACAACGAGCACCCAGCCACCCCCAAGAACGACTGGAAAGTAGGTGACCTAAGAGGGGTGCTGGAAGTAGATTTCCCGTTAGACCAGGTCGTCGCACAAACTCACGCGGACTTGAAAGGCACCGTAGCCATCTTCGGCACCATCGCCTTGCTCGGCATTATTGGCATCGGTTCTGTGACCAGCAAGTTACGCCGCACGTCGGTGGAACTACAACACCGTGTGCGGGAACGCACGGCGGAACTGGAGCGCATCAATCAGGAACTGGATCAGTACGCCTATGTCGTGTCGCATGACCTGAAAGCACCGTTACGCGCCATTGCCAACCTCTCGGAATGGATAGAGGAAGACATTGCTGACAGCCTCACCGACGACACCCGAAAACAAATGTCGTTGCTGCGCGGACGAGTGGCGCGGATGGATGATCTGATTAACGGTATTCTGCAATATTCACGCATTGGACGTATCGACAACAACATCGAGTCCGTCGATGTCGATGAACTGTTACAGGACATCATCGCCGGGCTGGCGGTACCCGAAGGTTTTGTTATCGATATTGCTCCCGGCATGCCAGTGTTCAATACCGCCCGCGTACCGCTGTCACAGGTGTTTGCCAACCTGCTTTCCAACGCCATCAAGTACCACCATCAGCCAGAGCAGGGGCATGTGAAAGTGGATGTGCGCGAAGTGCATGCACAAAAAACAAACGGTGAATTTTATGAGTTCAGCGTGCGTGATGATGGCCCCGGCATCGCCCCCGACTATCATGAAAAAGTGTTCGCTATTTTCCAGACCCTCAACGCCAGAGACAAAGTGGAAAGCACCGGCGTGGGTCTGTCCATTGTCAAAAAAATCGTCGACATTCAGGGCGGCGACATCACACTGGAATCCGCCGAAGGCAAAGGCTCAACTTTTCGCTTTACCGTGCCGAAAATAGGTAACAACGAACAGGGAGGTTCACATAATGCTGGATAATAACGTCTCAATACTGCTGGTCGAAGACGACGATGTGGATGTGATGAATGTGCAGCGTGCATTCAAAAAAAATCACATCAGCAACGCCGTGCATGTGGCTGGTAACGGCCTGGAGGCGCTGGCCAGACTGCGCGGCACGAACGGGCAGGAAAAACTCCGTCCAACACCGAAAATCATCCTGCTAGACATCAATATGCCGAAGATGAACGGCTTGGAATTTCTCGCCGAGCTACGTGCAGATCCCGAATTGCGCGCCATCAGCGTGTTCGTGCTCACCACCTCCGACGAAGAAAAAGATCGCGTGACTGCCTACAACATGAACGTGGCCGGTTACATCCTCAAACCGGTGGAACCGGGCAAATTCATGGAAGCGGTCAAAACCCTGGATGTGTTCTGGTCGTTGATCGAATTACCGTAAAACAGGGAGGCAAGGGCTCGTTATTTTTATCTTTGCCCTGATTTTTTATGAATGAAAAATTAACAATACTGATCGTGGACGACGACGACGTGGATCGCATGGCGGTGCGTCGTGCGCTGGGTAAAACAGGGTTAGAACCCGTCATCGAAGAAGCAGGCACTTGCGCGGCGGCACTTAACGCCTTGCGCGAAGGAAACCATGATTGCGCCCTGCTCGATTATTTACTGCCCGATGGGGATGGTTTGAAACTGTTACGTGACATTCGCACAGCGGATATTCTCACCCCGGTGGTAATGCTCACCGGTCAGCGTGATGAGCGGCTTATTGTGGAACTCATTCGAGCTGGAGCCGCCGACTACCTGTCTAAAGATGAACTCAGCGGTGAAACGCTGGGCCACGCGGTACAAACCGCCATCCGCCTGTATCAGGCCGAACGTGATCAGCTGCGTGCCCATACCGAGTTGGAAGCCGCCCACCGTGAATTACAGTCTTCCCACGAACAACTGCTGCAAGCGGAAAAACTGGCATCCATTGGCCAACTTGCCGCCGGTGTAGCCCACGAAATCAACAACCCAGTGGGCTACGTGTATTCCAATCTGGGCACCCTGCAAAAGTACATCGACAACCTGTATCAAATGCTGGAAGGCTATGCGCACCTGGAAACACTGGTCAGCGATGAAGACGCCTTGCACACCGTGCAGGCGCTAAAAAAAGAACTGGATCTGGAGTATCTCAAAGAGGACGTGCGTGATTTGGTGAGCGAATCCCGCGAAGGCATTTCGCGGGTCAAGGGCATCGTGCAGGACCTCAAAGATTTCTCCCACGTGGACGAAGCCGAGTGGCAGTGGGCCGACCTACATCGCGGCCTGGACAGCACACTGAATATCGTCAACAACGAAATCAAATACAAGGCCGAGGTGGTGAAAAACTACGGCGAACTGCCGGAGGTGGAATGTCTGGCCTCGCAAATCAATCAGGTGTTTATGAACCTGCTGGTGAACGCCGCCCACGCCATCGAAGAACGCGGCACCATCACCGTGCGCACCGGCACCGAGGGCGACGACGCCTGGGTGGAAATCAGCGATACCGGCAAGGGCATGAATGCCGAGACCCGGAAGAAAATCTTCGATCCCTTCTTCACCACCAAACCCGTGGGTACCGGCACCGGATTGGGATTATCGCTGTCCTACAGCATCGTACACAAACATCATGGACGAATCAGCGTGGAAAGCGAACCAGGCCACGGCAGCACCTTCCGGTTATGGCTGCCGTTACGCCAGCCCGAGCAGATGGCGGAGTGAGGTAGAGAAAAGAGGACAATTAATGTCGTCCGTAGGGTGGCCACTGCCCACCAGCAGTGGCCTTTGATGACCGGCAACAGGGTGGGCAATGCCCACCCTACCCAGGAAAGTAGCATGACCGATAGCAGTACCATCAAATCTGCACAAGCAGCAACCCAGCCCCCAATGAGCCTGCTGTTCGTTGATGACGAGCGCAATATCCTCAACGCCCTCAAACGCCTGTTTCGTCCCCGGGGTTACAAAATTCACATCGCCGAAAGCGGTGCAGCGGGACTGGCACTACTGGAAAAACAACCCGTTGATTTGGTGGTCTCCGACATGCGTATGCCGGAGATGGACGGCGCTGCTTTTCTGGAGCAGGTCAACCAGCGCTGGCCGGACACCGTACGCATCCTACTCACGGGTTATGCCGACATCACCTCCACCATCAACGCCGTCAACAAGGGGCGCATCTATCGTTACATCAGCAAACCCTGGGAAGATAACGACATCCTGCTCACGGTGCAGCGCGGGCTGGAACAAAAAAATCTGGAACAGGAACGTCTGCGTTTGGTGTTGCTGACGCAGAAACAAAACCGCGAGCTGCGGGATCTCAATGCCAATTTGGAAAATAAGGTCACCGCCCGCACTGGTGAGCTACAACAGACTGTGAGCTTTCTGGAATTGGCCAATAACAAGCTCGACCAAAGCTACCGCAGCACGGTGGAAGTGTTCTCCCATCTCATCGCCATGCGCGAACACACAGACAACAAACGGCCACGGCTGATCACCGAACACAGCGCACACCTGGCGGAAGCCATGGGCATGGCCGTGACCGACCGGCAACAGCTCCACTACGCCGCCCTGCTACGCAACCTGGGAAAGCTGTGCTTGAAAGACAAACTGCTCGCCAAACCCGTTAGCACCCTGAACGAGACCGAATGCAAAACATTCAACAAACACCCGCTATTGGCAGAAGGCCTGCTCATGGCGTTGGAGCCTTTGCGGAATGCAAGCAAACTCATCCGCCATCAACACGAACACGTCAATGGCAGCGGTTTCCCTGACCAACTGCGTGACACCAACATCCCCCTGGGGTCTCGCATCCTCAAAGTCGTGGGCGATTTTTACGACATGCAGTGGGGGCTGCTGGCGCAAAAACGCTTTACCGCGAGCGAGGCACGGGACTTTCTGCGCAAGCAACAGGGGAAATATTATGATGCCGACATTGTCGATGCCTTCTGCGGACAGCTGGGGCACATAAAAGATGAAATACGCCCCCTCAACGCACAACGCGTTAAATCCACCGACCTGCACGACGGCATGATCCTGGCCGAAGATCTGCTGATGCACGGCGATATGCTGCTACTGGCCCGGGGGCACCGCCTCGACGCGAGCGTCATCGAACGCATCGTCAACCTTGAAGAGTCCACCCACAACACGTTTGATATTTACATTACCAGCAGCACATAAGCCGCGCGTCGCAAAAGGAAAAAACCATGTACCGCATCATGATCGTGGACGATGAAAAAAATATCCTGAGCGCTCTCCAGCGCGCACTGCATCACCAGTTTGACTGGTCCATCGAAACCTACAGCCAACCAGCGGAAGCCCTCAAGCGCGCCCAGACAACCGCCTTCGACCTGTTTCTTTCCGACTACCGCATGCCGGAGATGGACGGCGTACAACTGCTCACCGAAATCAAACAACTGCAACCCGAGACCATGCGCCTAATCCTCAGTGGTCACACCGACCTCACCGCCCTCACCAGCGCCATTAACCAGGCCGAGATTTACCGCTTCATCAGCAAACCCTGGGTGGATTACGATCTCATCACCACCCTGCTACAGGCGTTGGTTCACCGCGACATTCTCACAGAAAACCGTCGCCTGGCGGATCAGGTACGGGAACAACAACAGGAATTGGATAAACGCAAACAGGTCTTAAACCGACTCAAGGATACACACCCCACCCTGTTCCAGGTCGATTGGGATGATGATGGTTCGGTGTTGCTGGATGAGGGTAATAAGTGAAGTACGTAGCACAATGTGTATGGGTGATGTCATTATCATCCAGCATCCTGCACCACATTAATCGCTTCCGAAGCGCCCTGCGCTCTGGTTTGATGTTGGTCCAGCGCCCACTGCACATGTTCGCGAACCAATGCTGAATCATGTTGATGTCGGCGGTTAAGGGCCTCGATCACCGCGTCTGTGGTGGGAGCATTGCCCAACGCTACGGCGATATTGCGTAACCAGCAGTGGTGTCCGATACGCCGGATGGGGCTGCCTTCGGTGCGGCGCAGAAATTCCTCCTCGCTCCATTGGAACAGCTCGATCAAGCTGGCGCTGTCCAGCGCGTGACGCGGCAGGAAATCGGTCTCCGGGCTGGGTTGGGCGAAGCGGTTCCAGGGGCACGTTAGCTGGCAGTCGTCACAACCGTAAATCCGGTTACCCAGCAGCGGGCGAAGCGCCACCGGGATGGCCTCCCGCAATTCGATGGTGAGATAGGAAATACACAGCCGTGCGTCCACC
Source organism: Gammaproteobacteria bacterium (assembly GCA_013151575.1). GTDB lineage: Bacteria > Pseudomonadota > Gammaproteobacteria > SZUA-152 > SZUA-152 > SZUA-152. Next base: position 4,522 of record JAADHZ010000035.1, on the reverse strand, counting down.
TGGTAGGGGGCGACAATAGCGCGGGTGGGGCAAGCCTCGATACAGGCGGTGCAGGTGCCGCAGTGGTTGGTGGCAGTGGTGTCAGTCGGCAATGAGCTGGGCAGCGGCAGATCGGTGTAGATTTCACCGAGAAAAAACCACGAGCCGGTGTGTTCAGCCAGCAGGTTGCTGTGTTTGCCGATCCAGCCCAGCCCAGCCTTTTCCGCAATGGCTTTTTCCAGCACCGGTGCACTGTCGGTGAACACTCGATAACCAAATTCACCGATGGCCTGTTCGATGCGCGTGGCGAGTTTTTGCAAGCGCTGGCGCAGCACTTTGTGGTAATCACGTCCCAGCGCATAACGGGAAATGTAGGCTTTGTGAGGATTGTTGAGCACGGACTCTGGGCTGTCTCCCGTGGCTGGCAGATAATCCATGCGGGCGCTGATCACACTGACAGTGCCCGGCTCCAGCTCAGCGGGGCGGCTGCGTTTGTGGCCGTGGCGCGACATGTATTCCATGCGCCCGTGATAACCCAGCTGGAGCCAGTTCAACAGTTGTGCCTCCGCACGATCGAGGCGAGTGTCACTAAAGCCCACTTTCTGGAAACCCAGTTCCGCGCCCCAGCGTTGGATGTCTTGCGCCAATGTGGCCCATTGGATGTCGGCGTGGCCCGATTTGCGGTTCAGTGGATCGTTCATAGCGGCTATGATATCGCGATGAAGCCACTTCACCACCCCCTGCCACATTCCCTTTACACGGCGGCTCAAGTGCGCGAGCTGGATCGTATCGCCATCGACGAGCAAGGCATCCCCGGTATCGAACTCATGGAACGCGCCGGGCAGGCTGCCTTCGACGCGCTACGCCAGCGCTGGCCACGGGTGCGTGATGTGGCGGTGGTGTGCGGCACGGGCAACAACGGCGGCGACGGTTTCGTGGTGGCGCGCCTTGCCCGGCTGGCGGGTTTCGATGTGACGGTGTGGCAGGTAGGCGATGCGGTACGTATCCGGGGCGACGCACTGACCGCGCGACAGAACATGCTGGCGGCCGGGGTCTCGGTTTTACCTCTGCCGGAAAATGACACCTTCACTGCCCGAGATGAGAGCGTGTGGGTGGATGCCCTGCTGGGCACCGGCCTCACAGGGGATGTTACCGGTCCGTGGGCGCAAACCATCGACCGCCTCAATAGCGTCCGCGCCTTGGGCTGCCCGGTGTTGGCACTGGATATTCCCTCCGGCCTGCACGCGGACACCGGCGCGGTAATGGGCAATGCGGTGCGCGCCGATCTGTGCGTGACCTTCATCGGACTCAAACAGGGGCAGCTCACCGGCCAGGGACCGGACTGCTGTGGGCAACTGTTGTTCGACGACCTAGCGGTGCCCGCCGACGTGTTCGAGCAAGTACCACCAGCGGCCACCCGGCTAACCTGCACCAACCCCGCATCGGCGCTCACCCCGCGCCGTGCCACCGCCCACAAAGGTGATTTCGGTCATGTGCTCATAGTGGGCGGCGACAGCGGCATGATGGGCGCGGCCCGTCTGGCTGGCGAGGCAGCGGCGCGAGTGGGGGCCGGATGGGTGAGTCTGGCCACGCGATCGGAGCATGCCGTCGCCATCGCCACGGCACGTCCCGAACTGATGGCCCATAGCGTGGAAAATACGGCCAACCTCGCACCGCTGCTAGCTCGTGCCACCGTGGTGGCTATAGGCCCCGGTCTCGGGCAGCATGATTGGGGACAAGCCCTGCTAGCCGCTGTGCTGGACACCCGCCTGCCGCTAGTGGTGGATGCCGACGCCCTCAATCTGCTGGCCGCCGAACCGGCACGGCGGGACAACTGGGTGCTCACCCCCCATCCTGGTGAAGCGGCTCGGTTGCTGGCGTGTACCACCATCGAAATCGAGGCCGATCGTGTGACCGCCGCCCGTGACATTCAACGTCGCTACGGCGGCGTAGTGGTGCTCAAAGGTGCTGGCAGCATCGTAGTGGATGGCGAGGAAACCGGCATTTGCGACGACGGCAACCCTGGCATGGCCAGCGGCGGCATGGGTGACGTGCTCACCGGAGTGATTGCCAGCCTGCTGGCGCAGGGGCTGTCTGCGGGGCGGGCCACACGACTGGGCGTGTGCCTGCACGCCGCTGCGGGTGACCGAGCGGCGCGGGCGGGTCAACGCGGCCTGTTGGCCTCAGACCTGTTTCCCTTCCTGCGCGGCATGGTGGGGTAGCAGTGATGAAAATCGAATTATCCGTGCCCGACGAGGCCGCGATGCAAACACTCGGGCGCAAAATTGCCGGGCATCTGACGGCTGGCGGAGTGTTGTATTTTCACGGTGAGCTAGGGGCGGGCAAGACCACCCTGGCACGCGCCATCCTACAGGCTTTGGGCGTCAGCGGGCGCATCAAAAGCCCCACGTACACATTAGTGGAGCCCTACGATCTTGCCGACGGAAACGCCTACCACTTTGATTTGTACCGTCTGGCCGACCCTGAAGAGCTGGAATATCTAGGGCTGCGGGACTACTTCGACCCCGGTGCGGTGGTCATCGTGGAATGGCCGGAGCGGGGGCTGGGCATGTTGCCCGCGGCCGACATGCAGGTGCACATCCACTATAATGGCAACGGTCGGCGCATTGTACTGGAGGCGAGTGAAAGCCCCCGTTTTCAGTGGATAAATGACCTGCGCTAACCTCTGTGTTACGGCAGACACTTCAAAAGCACCATAAGATAGTTTTGTATCATGATGTAAATTAAAGAAAAAACTTGATTTATTTGATATTTTTTGCACAATGAGTAGCCATGCGGTATTCCCCTTTACACACAACATGTTTTCGCCGAACCGGCGGCCTGATATCAACACTGACCACCCTGTTGATGGCGACGCTGGCGATGCCAGTCTTTGCCGCCACAGTCGATGGTGTGCGCATGTGGTCCAGCCCCGACAATACCCGTCTGGTTTTTGATATCAGCGAAGCTGTGGATCACAAAGTTTTCGTGCTCAAAAATCCGCACCGGGTGGTGGTCGACCTGAAAAATGCTCACCTGTTGCATAAGCTCGCCGGGCTGGATTTCCCCAAAAGTCTGTTAACCGGCCTGCGCAGCGCCAAACGTCACGGCACCGACCTACGCATGGTGCTAGATCTGAAGGGCAAGGTACGGCCCAAGAGTTTCCTGCTTAAACCCACCCAGCGGTACGGCCATCGTCTGGTGATAGATTTGCAGGACGCCCGCAGCAAGCCCGCCAAGGTGGTAACCCGCACGGCTGCCAACGCAACGAAGGGGCAAGCGCGGGATGTCATTGTGGCCATTGATGCCGGTCATGGCGGCGACGACCCGGGGGCCAGCGGCCGCCGTGGTACCCGTGAAAAAGATGTGGTGATGGCCATTGCCCGCGAACTGGAAAAATTGGTGAAAAAACAGCGCGGCATGCGCCCGGTGATGATTCGTCAGGGTGATTATTATCTGGGCCTGCGCAAGCGCATGCAAAAAGCACGGGATCTGAAGGCTGACCTGTTCATCTCCATTCACGCCGATGCCTTTCGCGATGGCCGCGCGCGCGGCGCCTCGGTGTTCGTACTGTCGCAGAACAGCGCCACCAGCAAGGCCGCCCAGTGGTTGGCCGCTAACGAAAATAGCGCCGACCTCATCGGCGGAGTGAGCCTGGACGACAAAGATGACCTGCTGGCCTCGGTGCTGCTGGACCTGTCCCGCAACGCCACCATCGCCGCCAGCCTGGACGTAGGGAGCAACGTGCTGAGTGAACTGAAAAAAATCGGCCGGGTGCACAAACGCCGCGTAGAACAAGCGGGATTCGTGGTGCTGAAATCCCCCGATGTGCCTTCCATCCTGGTGGAAACCGGCTTTATCTCCAATCGTCACGAAGAGAAAAATCTGCGCAGCAAAGCCTATCAGCGCAAACTCGCCCGGGCCATGCTCAAGGGAGTGAAGACCTATTTCGCCAACAATGCACCGGCAGGCACCCTGCTGGCCATGGACGATCGCCAGCATGTGATTCGTCGCGGCGAGACCCTCAGCGGCATCGCCCAACAATATCGTGTGACCCAGCTGGCCTTGCGTAGCGCCAATGGCCTCAGCAGCGATGGCCTGCGTATTGGTCAGACCCTACGTATCCCCATGATGTAGTGTCTCAATTTTTATCTCTAAGGGGTTAATTCCCCGCAGCTTGCTGCGAACAAATGATGTTGAGTGATGCGTAGCAAGCGAATTAAATTAGAACGCTACATCGCGAAACATGTTTTTTTCTGTGATGAAATTCGAGCCAAGCCCCCTTTGGCATTGGTTTCCTGCATCCCAATAGCAAACGGCTGATTCAGGTGATACAGCTATTGTTGGGGCTTGACCCGAATCGGACATTGGCATGGATAAAAGAAAGACCGAAAATGCTTTGTCGATATTGTGGTAAAACAATGACGATTATCAAAACTCGCATTTCTCCCGCTCGTGTGTTGGCTGCTTTGGTCCCGACTTGATGAAGGAGGATAATGACCCGTTATGTAACCTCAAACAATAAATCAGATAAAAAATTCAG
>JAADHZ010000102.1 GCA_013151575.1 Gammaproteobacteria bacterium | reverse complement strand
GCAATCGTTATTATAGCTTTCTTCGCGTCAAAAATGGAGTATTTTTTATATTAAATCATGAGGTTAGAGGGTTTTCGGGCGGGCACTAGTTCAATTCAATAGTTCAATTCAATAGCTCAATCCAGTAAACCCAGTTGCCGTGCCAGCAGCGTGACCGGGTGGAGAACCTCCACCGCCTGCCCCTGTTCGCGTAACCCCGCTTGCAGGTGTAGGGCGCAGCCGATATTGGAGGTGAGCAGTGTGTCAGCATTCAGGCTACGCAAGGCGTCCAGTTGGTCTTGCCGCATCCGTTGGGCAAATTCCGGTTGCGTGAGCAGGTAACTGCCAGCACCACCGCAGCAGCGAGTGGTGGTGGGCAGGGGGCGCAGTTGCAGCTCGGGAATGTGTGCCAGTAGCGCATAGGGCGCTTGTTGCTGATGCAATACGTTGCGCAGGCTACAGGGCTCGTGCACTGCCACGGTTTTGGGCAAGGGGCTGGGGCGCTGTTGCGTAAGCTGGGGGCAGGCGGCGAGAAACTGGCTGATGTCCGTGGTGCTGTCGGCCAAGCGCTGGGCATCGGCGTGTTTGTCCGCGGGTAGTGACGACAGGTGCGGGTAGTCGGCGAGCATCGCGGTGCAGCCGCTGGCGGTGTGCACGATGGCCTGCACACTGCCGCTGTCGATCAGTGGGACGAAGGCCGCCACGTTGTGTTGTGCGAGTTCAGCGGCGGTGTCGGCGCGACCACTGTGCAGGTGCATGGCCCCGCAGCAGGTTTGTGCGGCGGGCACGCGCACGCCGTAGCCGAAATGGTTGAGCAGGCGTCGGCTGGCCTCCAGGCTGCGTCGATCGAACACGTTGCTGACGCAGCCGGTGAACAGGGCGACATCACCGCAATGCTCGCCGGTGGGTGGGTAATATTCCTGCCAGGGAGGCAGCTCCGCCAGCTCAGGTAACAGGGCATCCTGTTGGGCGAGCCCGAGCCGTTTCAACAGTGTTGATGCCCGCGCGAGACGTTGTACACCCCAGCGTTGATATCGCCGCAACCAGCGTCCCACGCGCAGCAGTTGCCGTGGCCGGGTGGCCAGCGACAGCAGCGCGGAGGGCGGACCTGTTTGTTCGGAAGCAAGACGGGTTCGGGTTGCATCCATGATGCTGCCAAAGCGCACCCCGGAGGGGCAGTAATCCTCGCAGGCGCGGCATGAGGTACAGTGGTCGAGGTGTTTGGTGAGTTTTCCGCCGGGCGGTATTTGTCCGGCGTCCAGCGCCCTGATCAACGCTATGCGACCACGGGGGGACTCGTTTTCATCGCCGGTGAGCGTGTAGGTGGGGCAGTGCTGGGAGCACATGCCGCAGCGTACGCAGCGGTCTAGTTGGGAGTTAAGGTTCATAGCCACAGAGTGAAAGGCAATAGAAAAACACAGAATACCAAAGCGAGCCCCGTGTTCCCTCTTTTATCTTCGCCGCTTTGTGATTACCCTGTGCGCCATGTCCTATTTCAAACGCCATATTTTTTTCTGCACCAACCTGCGTGCCGACGGCAGCGCCTGCTGCGCCACACATGACGCCCAGGCCATGCGCGATTACGCCAAGCAACGCACCAAGGAGCTGGGTATCGCTGGTCGAGAGGGTTGTGTGCGGGTCAACAGCGCCGGTTGCCTCAACCGCTGCGCAGAGGGGCCGGTGGCGGTAGTCTACCCAGAGGGCGTCTGGTACACCTATATCGGCAAGGATGACGTGGACGAGATCATCAACGAGCATCTGTTGCACGGCCGCGTGGTGGCACGGCTGAAGATCTGATTGGTTTTGCTTTTTTATCGTAGAAGCACAGCCGCTTGACAGCCGAGCAGCTGGGCCGTACTATTCTGCGCCTTTTCAAGCCAGATTCTTTTTGACCAGTTTTGGAGTAGTCCCCGGAATGAAAACGTTTAGTGCGAAACCCGCTGAGGTAAAGCGTGATTGGTTTGTGGTTGACGCCAAGGGCAAAACCCTGGGCCGTATGGCCGCAGAAATTGCTCACCGCCTGCGCGGAAAACACAAGCCCGAGTACACGCCCCATGTGGACACCGGGGACTATATCGTCGTGGTTAACGCAGAAAAAGTGACCGTGACGGGCAACAAGGCCAAAGCCAAGTTGTACCACCACTACACCGGTTATGTCGGTGGGCTGAAAACCACCACGTTTGAAAAGCTGGTGAAGGAAGACCCCACGCGCATCATTCAGACCGCAGTGAAAGGCATGTTACCTAAGAACTCGTTGGGTCGTGCCATGTTCCGTAAGCTGAAAGTCTACGCGGGCCCCGAGCACCAGCACACCGCGCAGCAACCCAAGCCGCTGGATATCTGATTTAGTATTAATTCAATTCTTTTTAACGAGACCAATAGTTAACGCCATGGCAGATAAACACTATTACAGCACCGGTCGCCGCAAAAGTTCTACCGCGCGCGTATTTCTCAAGGCCGGCAGCGGCAACATCACCGTGAATTCACGCGCACTGGACCAGTATTTCGGTCGTGAAACCGCGCGCATGGTGGTTCGTCAGCCACTACAGGTGGTGGACTTGCTGGAAAAATTCGACATTAACGTCACCGTTAAGGGTGGTGGTAATAGCGGCCAAGCGGGCGCTATTCGTCACGGCATCACCCGTGCTCTGATCGTATATGACGAAACCAATCGCCCGCCATTGCGTCGCGAAGGGCTGGTGACGCGCGATGCCCGCGAGGTGGAGCGCAAAAAAGTTGGCCTGCACAAGGCGCGCAAGCGTCCACAGTTCTCCAAGCGTTAAGCTGGTTGCTGCGTCAGGCCTGCTCCGCAGGCCTGGATATTGCCACAGTATCGTTCGCTCGAAAATTTTGATGTCGGGTTAGGGTTTATTCCTGGCTGACAGATATTTTGGGGGATCGTCCAACGGTAGGACTACGGACTCTGACTCCGTCAATCTAGGTTCGAATCCTAGTCCCCCAGCCAACACAAAAAAGGATCCTCTTCGATAGCGGGTCCTTTTTTTGTGTTGAAGAAGCCTCCCGTGGTCAGCGAGGTTTTATCAGCGTAAATTGTCGGGGTTGTTGGTTTTTGGCAACAAAACAAGGCTGTCCTCCCCACATTCAGTGTAAAAAATGTTGTGCTCCCGCACAAAGCTGTTATAAATGCCGAGGATGATGGACAGTGCTCGGAATCAAAATACAATTTCTTATTTTTAATGGGGAGAACACTCTCAAATGAACAAAAAATTACTGGCAGTGGCAATAAGCGCCGCAATGGTTGCTCCGGCCGCGATGGCTGAAGTCACGGTTTACGGCGCGGCACAGGTGGAAGTGACCAGCGTGTCTCTTGAAGGCGCTCAACGAGGTCAGATTGGCAAGGACTCGAATGCGTTCAGTGGCACGGAAGTGGCTGACAACGCGCGTGGTCGAGTGGGCGTGAAGGCCGCCGAGGATCTGGGTAACGGTTTGAAGGGTATCGCACAGTTTGAGTGGGCGGCGGACACGACCACCAACAATGCGGACAGCAACAGCAAGGCAGCGCTGACGGCTCGTGTTTCCCAAGTGGGTATCACCGGTGGTTTCGGCACCGTCGTTACCGGTAACCTCAAGTCGCCCTACAAATACACCGGTGGTGTGAAATACGACCCCTTTGTCACCACTGCACTGGAAGCCCGTCGTAATGGCGGCATGAGTGGCGGCGCTTTAGGTCACAATTCATTTATTGATAACCTGGTGGCCTATGCCACACCCAAAGGCCCGATAACGGCGACGTTTGCGTACGGCCCCGAAAAAAATGACGGCGCCTGGGCGGCAGACGTCAAGTACCGCGCTGCTGGCGTGGAAGCTTTTGTAGCCGCCATTGATGGGGGCGATCGTTACGATTACAGCGCTGCCAAGGTGGGTGGTTCCTTTAAAACCGGCAACCACAAGATCGTCGGACAATACGAGAGCATTTCCGCTGGGATCGGTAACCCCGACGTCACCGTCCTGTTTTTGGGCTATCAGATGAAGATGGGCAAGAACACTCTAGTGGCACAGTGGGGCCAGCAGTCGGATAAAGGCAAAGTTGCTGACTTTGCCGACAAAGACAATGGTCTGAAAGGTAATGCCGACTATCTGGCGCTAGGTGTCATCCACAAGCTCAGCAAAGCCACCCGCGTTTTTGGCGGTTTCCGTAGCTCTACTTCTGATAACAACACGGGTCGCAATGTTTACACCGTTGGCCTGCGTAAAGACTTCAAATCAAAATAACACTGGTTGAATGACATTGTTGAACGGGGTCTTCGGGCCCCGTTTTTTTGCCCGCTGGAAATGCCGCGGGGCGCGCTTGCGCCTCAGGCGTGTTTCACTCAACATAATGCCTCGGGTTGCATGGAGCTAAGGTTGACTAATGATCATATTGAGTCGTGTTTTTTTTACCGTATTAGTGTCGTCGATTTTGCTGGCCTGCGCGCAGGTTGAAAAAGTGCCGGAGCCGGAGCCCATCTATTGGCCAGCCCCCCCCGACCCGCCACGTTTCGTGTATGAAACCTCCCTAAAAACTGAAAGCAGCGTTCGGGGCATAACTTCAGAAATGCAGATGCGTCGCGCCCTCACCGGTGGCGTAAGCGAAGGGAAGCTTTTTCGCAAACCCTTTGGGGTGGCGGCTAGGGCGGGGTTGGTGGTCGTGGGTGATACGGTGTCACGCCAAGGGGTGATTATCAATCTGCGCCGCCAAAAAATTTACCATTTTGGGCGTGTGGGTGAACTTGGCAAACTGATGAAACCTGGAGGCATTGCGCTGGGTGTTAATAACGAAATTTTTGTTGCGGACATCACCGCGCGCCAAGTGCTTGTTTACGACGATGTTGGCATGTACCTCAGGTCTATTGGTGGCCCCAAAGAGTTTGACCGTCCGGTGGACGTGGCGGTAACCCGCGACGGTAGCCGAGTGTACGTGGTTGATGCAGGGGGGGTAGGGAGTCGAAGGCATCGAGTTTTACAATTTGACAGTGAAGGAGGAGAGCTGCTATCAATTTTCGGCACGCGGGGGGGGGCGCGGGGGGAATTTAATCTGCCCACGGGCATCGCCATCGCCCCCAACGGGAACGTGCTGGTGCTGGACTCAGGCAATTTTCGAATCCAGGAGTTTTCGGCGGATGGGCAGTTTTTAAAGATGTGGGGCGAGGTGGGAACTCGGTTTGGTGATTTCGCGAGACCGCGAGGTATTGCAATTGATGGCGATGGCAATGTGTACGTGGCAGATGCTGCCTTCAGGAATATGCAGGTGTTTGATTCGGCGGGGCGGCTACTGCTAACGGTAGGCCCGCAGGGGCGCGCTACCGGGGCTCTGCGGATGGGGTTGCCGGCGGGCGTGGCGGTCGATGAGCGAGGATTCGTTTTTATGGTCGACCAATTGTACGGTCAGATTGATGTGCTGCGGCGGCTGCCCTCTTCTGAAATGCGAGCGATAATGGATGCCCGCGAAAAAGAAGCCTCGGATGTGGAAAATTCGCAGTGAAGTGCCGGTGAAACCGAGGAGATATCAGCGGTTTATGGTTATGCTTGTAGTGAGTATTCGTGATGTGGCGGGCGTGTCAGTGGGGCGGTTGTTTCGCGGGGAATAAAGTAGTGAATGAAGCGTAAACACTGTCGCGAGGTGTTTATGCTCGTGTCACATGGCTGTGCAATATTATGTTAACACATTGATTTGATTGGTGTTGTTTTGCGTTGGGTTCGTGGTCTGATAGAACAGCACCAAACCGGATAAGTTCAATAGATTTCGTGAAATTGTTGACATTTATTCAAGGCTCGTGGTAAAAATGAAACCCATTAGCGGACTAGTAGTGAGTTTTCGTACGGCCGGGTAGCTATTGCTTGGACGGCGGATTTTTAAGCAAGTAACACGAGACCATAGGGGGTTTCATAATGAGACATTTCGTGAAGACGTCGGTGGCAACCGCAGTCATAGCAGCGGCTCTAATTGCGGCGGGTTCAGTTACCGCAGCCAATAAAGACGCAGGCAGTATTAAATTTACCAAGCACAATCTGGGCGCCTCGGGTACCGGTCCTAACAAAACTGACGGCACCAACGAGATTTGCATTTTTTGTCATACTCCACATGGTGGCGACATCGGTGCCGCAGTTCCGTTGTGGAATAAAAAGCTAAGCACAGCAATATTTAAAACGTATGATCAGTTAGGCACATCCACTTTGGATGCCGCAGTTGATTATGTCGGTTCCGTATCCTTGGCGTGCTTGACTTGCCATGACGGTACTCAGGCCATTGACAACATTCGAAATGCTCCGGGTTCAGGCCAATTCCTGGCGAGTGGCGGTGATACCGATGGTCTTAAAACTGCAGATGGCTGGAGCTGGAACAGTAGTGACAGTACACTGGATGCCGAAGGCAGATTCCAGAATTCGGTTGATGACAATGGCACCAATATCTGGATGTTGGGCACTGATCTGCGGAACGATCATCCCATCAGTATGCAGTATGCAGGTGGGCCAGCAGGGAACGCAGTTAGTCTTAACGCGTTCCGCGATATAGATTTTAAACCCATTACTGCTGTGCCTGGCGTGAGTAATCGTTGGTATGTGGAAAACACATCGGCTGTTGCGGATGCCATGATAGGCGCGAGCACTGGTTTTGATAAATGGGATTTCAAGCTCTATACCCGTGATACCGGTGCTGGCACTCATCCGCAACACAATCCTGCTCAGGCCGGCCATAATACCTCAGCAAACGGAGCAACGTTTGTTGGCGGACCTGAGCCATTCGTTGAGTGCGGCTCCTGTCATGACCCTCACTTCCAGACCACAACCTTCCTGCGCATGCAAGGTCATGTGAACCCAGGTGGTGATATTAATGTCATGTCAAACCGTAGCAGTAAGGTGTGTCTGACTTGTCACTCCAAGTAAGGCGAACCTAGTTCGTAGATGTTAGAATGGAAGGCCGGCAGCCTGGCTATGAGCCGAGGCTGCCGGCCTTTTTTTTGGAAGCTATAAAACTTTTAGTGTGTGTGTTTATGCGAGCAAATCAAATTATATTCGGATTTATTGTTTTTGTTCTGTCTGGGGCATCTGTATATGGCGCGGACGCAGACAGGCCAAAAGTGGAAGATGGGGGCTTACCTGAAAAGCCGCTGGGTTATATTGCAATTGTTGATGGCGAGCATCTACCGATCAGTGACTATATTGCAGTATTACGACGCGGTTTACGGGATCGTTTTTATCACGGCAAGGCACCTCAAGAAGAGCTGAAGGCCTATCGCAAGGAAGTGGCGGAACAGATGGTGGAACGCTATCTGTTGGTTCGGGAGGCTAAGCGCAGAAAAATAAAATATGATGAGACGAAAATAGAGCTTGAGCTGAAGGAGTTTGACGCCAAATTTGTAGAAAATAAGGATTGGGAAAAAGCCCGTGATGCGGTGCTGAAAGGCTTGCAGGCCAAGCTTCAGGGAGACAGCCGGGCGGAGCGCTTGGAAAAAGAGGTTCGCCGTGTAGCGGATCCTTCCGAGGAGGATTTACGTACATTTTATACTGATTTTCCTGAGCTTTTTACGATGCCCGAAAGGAATCGTATTCAGTTTATTTTGTTGCGTGTTGACCCCTCTTCGTCTAGTACGGTGTGGCAGCAAGCTAGCGATGAGGCGGCTGAAATCGTGCGACGTTTGGAAGACGGTGCGGATTTTGCGGAATTGGCGCGCATTCACTCGAGCGATCAGTCCGCAGCCGATGGTGGAGATGTAGGGTTCATTCATTCAGGAATGCTGGGGTCAAATGCTCAGCAGGTGCTTGACTTAATGGAGCCTGGGGAGTTGTCGGCGCCAGTGATTCTTCTGGAAGGGGTGGGAGTTTTTCGGCTACTTGAGCGTGCCAAGCCAACATTGAGTGCATTTGAAGATGTTCACGACAGGGCTCTCAGGTTGTATAGGCGTGAGACCGGTGAAAAACTCTGGGTGGATTTGGTCAAGGATTTGCATGAACAGGCCGCAATAACATTCAATGATGCGCCATGGCGGTGATTGGTGATCTGGTTGGTTGGCGGAAAAGTTGTTTCGTCGGCTTGCGTTGATCGAGGGTTTATTTTTGTCCAGCATTGCCCAGCAGGGTGATGAAAAAATGTCCTGTGGGTTATAAACTGAATAGCTATCTGTGTTGGTGGCCTTAAGGTGCATCGCCAAGGTGTGGGCGTCTGCAGTTTAGATCGGTTTATCTGTGGCCCATAATAACGACAAACAGCAAAACAAACTAAGGAAATCCTGGTGCGGGAGGCTGATTTTTTCCGTTGCTTGGATTGTTTAAGGTTCATGTGGCACAGTGTTGGAAAGGGGCATAGAGAGGGAGTCAGTCTGTTTTATAAAGGGCTGTTGGCCGCGCTATTTTGGGTGGCGGCGCCGCACGTGCATGCGGCATTTAACAATTTGGTACCCTTGAGTTACTCCGGCGTTGTTCGATATGGTTTCGGGTATCGGACTTCGGACACCTCAGAGGCTCAAACTACAAACTATGGGGCAACCGTTCGCGCGGTGGGCTATGTTTGGCGGCCTTGGTTTGTGACTACGTCAGCCGCGTTGGGTTTTTCCGCCAGCAAGACTGAAACGCAGACCTCTAGTGGGGGCGGATCATCAACCACTGGTTTTCTCTCCTTCGGAGTTTTCCCGAGTAGTCGCTTTCCTACGAACATTTCGTATTCCAGGACGGATAGTGCGACGGAGTCGTTTTCTAGTGCTAGTGCGGCGCAGGCTCTTGGTCAAGTTCGGGCCCAGATAACGCGTTTGATCGTCCGGCAGGCTTATTTTTCTCGCGGTGGCTGGCGGTCGGATCTATGGTATTACAAGAGTGACGTGAAGGGTGCGAATTCGAATTCCAGCAGCACGGCGTACGGTTTACAGTCGCGTTATCGTTTTGCCAAGCAGAGCATAGCGATAACGGCCAGCCTGAACGAAGCCAGGGCGGGCCGTTCGGCAAAAAAGGCGCAGGCCTTATCTGTCAGTCTTAGCCATAGTTATACACCAACGGCAGAATTTGGTGTGTCCAATCAGGTAGCGTATGCGAACAGCAAGGAGGCTGGCACTTCGAGTGAATCCACTAGCAGTCAGGCGGCCAGCACCTTTTCATGGAGCCCGGAGCATCGCCAGTTGACAGTTTCCGGCGGGGTGCGTCTGACACAGACGGGATCCAAAAGTGCAAAGAGTTCCAGGGACAGCAAAGGCCTGGCTACGCAGCTTGGTTTGGGGTATCGACTGACTCGTTATGTGTACTTTAACGCGAACACGTCCCTTAATTCGAAAGATAATGAGGAGCGGCAGAGCCTCACGAGTTCGCAGCGGATATCGTTACGTTATCAGCCGGTGCAGGTGAGTATTGCGGGATTTATTTACGGCTGGCAGACGGGAGTTACTGCGTCGAATGCGAGTACTCGCACGGATTCAAGCAGGCCGGGCGCTAACAACGACAGCACAAGTACAAGCAGCCAATCCTATGGTGTCAATATTGGACACTCAGTTGGCCGGTCGCTGGTTATGGGGAAGCGCGATTCCGGGTCGTTCAGTCTGTCTCAGTCGGGCTCGGCGTCGGAGTCATCCGGCGTTGCGCAGCCGACCTACGGGTTAAGTCATGGTGTGGGTTTTAGTTGGAACCATCGAGGGGACGCTGGGACGCTTTATTCAGGGGTAAGCTACACAGACTCCAGAAACTTCGGTCTGCGGGATTCTACGTTTCAAAGCTTGGGCGCGAACGTGAGTTCCGGGCTGCGCATAAACCGCCTGAGTTCATTGGACATGAATGTGCAGTACCAGAATTCGCGCAACGGAACCCAGAATCAAGATGGAGCGGGTACAATTGTGACCGCTAGCCAAAATGTATCCGGCTCCATGGCGTATCGGCATGATCGGCCATTAGGTATATATAATATGACATTTTCTGCTTCATTGAGGAGCTCGAAGCGCATCCGTAGTCCAGTGCCATCCACTACGTATGCTTTTCTCTCCAACCTTAACTATTCGCTCGGTTTGCTTGCTATGTCATTATCGTATTCGGCGGGTGGAAGCGCAGGAGGGGCGCTTTTTCAAACAATATATTTTCGGGCTACCCGAAGTTTCTAATGTGGGGTACTATGTGCGCGTCACGACGCATGACGCGCACATTGTTTCCGGTCGTGCAAGATTTTTGGTTATGAAAATGAGGGAGGGAGACTCTATGTACAAGTCAGCGCTGATTGGCTTGCTGAGTATGTTGGCTGTTGTTATGTTGCCGCAAGATGCACAGGCAGAATACGCCGATGTAGTTATCAATAATTATGCAGATGCGGCGGGTATGCGCCCAGCGGTTTTTCCGCATTGGTATCATCGCATTCGTTTCCGCTGCAAGGTTTGTCATGCAGACCTTGGATTTAAGTTTAAAGCAGGCGGTAATAAAATCACCATGGCTAAGATTATCGATGGAAAGTTTTGTGGGGCATGCCACAACGGTGAAATTTCCTGGTCTGTAGAAAACTGCGGTATGTGTCATTCTGGAGTGCCTGGTACACCAACGCAGATTCACGGAAGTACCGTGCAGCGTTTGGTAGCACCGACCTATAAATCACTGGACAAAAAAGCCAAATAAGGCTCAAGGGGGAGTAAAACAATGAAAACTAAACACTTCTTCTTGGGCGTGACAATGTCCATGGTGATGTCGCTGGTACTGGTGAATGCAGAGGCTGCTCAGCCGCCGTTAAAAGAAGTTAAGGCCGCGAAGGGCAAGGTGAGTGGAGCAAATGTTTTTAATCGCCTGCTGAAGAAAGATAAGCAGCGCAACGCGCCGCCACCAGAAGATGGTATCCACGATGCCGCCAATGATGGTACGCACGTGTTGCAACCACCTAAAATTGCCTATGACGGTCTACCCACTACCGAGTTCGGTAACTATGTCGATTGGGTGAAGGCATTGCAGGATGGCTTGTTACGCCCTCGTTATGATCGGTTTGATCCGACTGTTGAGCCGCTAGTGATGGACTTGGATATTGTGCGTGAGGTGAAAGCCTCCATGCCTGATGTCGTTTTCCCACATAAGCCCCATACTCAATGGTTGCATTGCTCAAATTGTCACCCGAAAATTTTTATACCGCAACGCAATGCCAACGTGATCAATATGTCGGCTATTTTGCTGGGAACCAAGTGTGGCGTTTGTCATGGCAAGGTATCGTTCCCGATTACCACCAAGTCGTGCACCAAGTGCCACTCCAAGCCAAAACCAGCTGACTGGAAACCGCCGAAAAGTGAAGCGAGTTTGAAAAATCCTTGGCGCTGATGATGTCTTGGTGGGCTTGGTGCCAGCTAGGTCAACACTGATGTAAACTGTAGAGTAGAATGCGGCGCAGATCGGTTGATTTGCGCCGCATTTTTGTATTTGACCGGGAAAATCGAGTAATCTGAGCTACTCGCGAAGGCAATACTATATTGCTCTCCTGGTTTTTTGGGGAAAATTGTTATGTACAAAGTGTGCGCTAAACTCATGTTTTTAACGGGTGTTATCGTGCTTTTAGCGCTCGCTAGTTGTGGCGGTCAGTCCGTTAAACTAGAGGATGCGCCGGTCGAGGGGACTGGCTCGGAGATAAAAGCGGCCCCCGAAAAAAACGCGTTGGTTGAATCGACAGCAAAATCCACGAAACCTGATGTGGAAGTCAGTCCTCGCATTAAGAATGCTGAGCCAAAAATTGAAGTTCAGCCAATTCCCGCAAAGGTGGAAGTGCCCGTTCAGCAGACCACCGTCGCTGCTTCAGAAGGCAAAGTTGTTGAAAGCACCCCAAAAACAACCCAGCCTCCGGTAACGCAAAAGTCCCCAATAAAAGTATCGACAGCGGCTGTGCCAGCCCCCAAATCCAAGGGATCGAACCACTTTTTGATCACGGTGGGGCCGAAACAACCCGGCCATCCTGCAGTGGGCAAAGGACACCCTATGGGTTTTTTGGTTAATGGGGTTTCTGGGAAACAGCTCGTGGTTGAGCGTGGGAAAACCTATTTTTTCGATATCACCACTGACGCCAAGCATGATGTCTATCTTTCTACCAAGGAAATAGGCTGGGGCAGCGCCCCGTTAAGTGTAGGCGTGAAGGGGGCCTATACTTACAAAGGGACGATGATATTTAAGCCCTCTGCTTCGACTCCCGGTGATATTTATTACGCCTGCAGGAATCACCCGTACATGGGGGCGCGTATTCATGTGGTGAACCTCGGGGAAGAAATTACTGTGCCGCAACCCGGCTCGTCCAAAGCGGTTAGAGGAGGGGGAGGGGCTACGGCCAGGGCAGTACCTAAAATTACTGAGGCAAAGGTAAAGCAAAAACTCATGTTTGCGCAGATGATGATCAATTCTCAGGGCGCGAAACGGGTTGCTGCCAGCAAAAATGTAAAAGCAAAAAAAATATTGTCTGAAGCCCGGCAAGCTTTGGCGGATGGTCGGCAAAAGTCCCTGATAGGAGCATTGCCTGAAGCATTGTCCTTAGCTAATCGGGCGCTCAAGATGATTGGTGAAGCCTCGCGCCTGGTGCCGAGCGAAGAAACACTGGCTGAGCAGGTTGATACCTACAAATCGCTGCTAGCAGAAATTGCAGGCTATCAAAAATCCTACAAAAACAACCTGAAAAACCAGGAAAAAGAGGGGCCAGTCGCTGAGGATGTGAAGTACGATGAGAATGTAGTGGCTAAATTGATCTCCGATGCAAAGATACTTGCCGGGAAAGATGGCTATGTTCGGGCCACTGGCTTGTTGCAAAAGGTACAAAAAATCCTCACTGTTGCCCTGCATAAAATGCTGGATTCCAAAACGCTGGTATACGATTTAAAGTTTGAAACAGCGGCGGATGAGTATGAATACGAGCTGAAACGCTTTGGTGGGTATGAGGAGCTGATCCCGGTCGCCATTGAAGCGAAAAAGCCAGCCCCCGGTGCCCTTAGACTGATGGAAAGCTTTTTGGCGAAGGCCCGCAAGCGTCGTGACGAAGCCGAAGCTAAAGCTTCCGCCAGTGATTATGGTGCTGCAATAGCGATGATGCAGCAGGCCACGAGGACGGTAAGGCGCGCACTACGTATGGTTGGGGTGTCTCAATAAGTAGGGAACGCCGGTGGTGCAGTTCGACTACATGTTTCCTCATAATTTAGGGTGCCAGCAGGCACAAGAAATTTTGTAAAATCAAAGATTGTAGAAATTATGCAAAAAAACGATTTCACTGCAGTGAGGATGAATACGCTGGTGCGCTTTCTGTTGCTCGTCGCGCTGGGGGGGGGGATTCCGGGAGTGGGTGCAGAAGAGGGTGGCGGGCACTACCAATTGCATGGTGATGTGGTACCTATCCCGGAAGATGGAATCCATGATCCCAGCAATGCTGCTGTACACACCCTTCAGCCTCCGGCAGAGGCAATGAAGGATTTTCCACGCGATTCTCGAGGTGTCATCAATTGGGTGGAAACCCTCGATCGTGGTTTGATTGCGCCGCGCACAGGAATTACCGGCACGGAAAAAATGCATTCGGTGGATTTTGACGTTATTTTCAAAAATACGGCCTCCATGCCCTATGTGCGTTTTCCGCATCTTCCCCACACAAAGTGGTTGACCTGCAAAAACTGCCATCCGGCTATTTTTCTTCCTCAGCGCGGGGGTAATTTCGTTACCATGGCTGCGATTATCGAAGGGGAATTTTGCGGTGTTTGTCATGGCAAGGTTGCTTTTCCGCCCCTGGAGTGCACCCGATGCCACAGCGTACCACGTGAAAATGTTGGGTTGCGCTAGCGCGCAGCCACGGTTTTTAGCGGATTAGCTAGTTGGGTTGTCAATATTTAGGGCGCCAACAGCGGGTATTTTTCGTGACGTTGTCACAGGCGCTGCGGCAGGGGGTTAATCTGCCAAAATAGTTTGGGCAGTGCTGCTGCTAGACAAGGGCGTCGTCGTTGTTGCGGAGTTTTTTGAATACCTCAGCAAGCAAGGTGTTGTGATTTATGTCGGAGAAGAATTGTTTTTTTGCAGGGTGCGTTTTGTGATTAGAGCGCTTTGGGGTCGGCGTGCTCGTCAGTATTTTACCGGCGGGATAGCTGTGGGCCTACTCTTTACTTTGCCGTGGTTGCCTGCCTGTAGCGTAGTGGAGCTCGAAAAGTTCGCTACGGAAGGCGAGGCTCTGACGAAAGAGGGCTCCTCTCCCCCTGTCCCCTCGCGTGGCACTGGATTTTCTCAAAAAGTGGGGACTGAGCTGTTGTCCGTAGAGTCCACCATCGTGGGTGGTAAAATTTCAATCCAAGGTTATGCCGGTGAGTTTCGGCGTCTTCTTGCGGGGGGAGCTGGTGACGTTAAATTGAAGCAACCCGTGGCCGTGGGTGGCACGGGCAATATCTTGTACATAGTCGATGCGCTTCCCAAGATTGTTTATAAATACGATCTTGTGGTCAACGAGATTCAACCGGTAAAGGATATTGCCAACTACCTGATGGGCGCGCCGAGCAATATTTATGTCGCCAGAGATGGGTCGTTTTACATTGTCGATGCCATTGGAAAACAAGTATTGCAATTCAGTGCGGAAGGCGATTTTCTAGTTCGTTTTCAGGATCTGGCCAACCTTTCGCGGCCGATGGATGTATTGGTCAATGAGGAAACTGGGAATGTCCTGGTGGCGGACGGATCCTTCAGCCGCATTGTGGTCTTTGATCGGGCAGGTAATGCATTGCGAGCCATCGGGCAACGTGGTGCCGGGCCTGGTCGTTTTCGTGCAATCACTTTCATGGCGAGTGGTGCTGACGGCATCTATGTGCTCGATCGTCTTGAGTTGCCGGTTCAGGTGTTGTCTTGGCAAGGGGAGTATCGCTATTCGTTTGGTGAGTCAGAATTGGTCTTCCCGAACGCTATCGCCGTGGATCGTGACCAACGCGTATTTGTTACCGATCGGGCTGACAACACTATTCGTGTTTATCAAAATGGCCAATTGCTAATGACCTTTGGTGGAGGTGGGTCAGCGCCAGGGCGTTTTCGTTTACCGTCCGGCTTGTGGGTGAACGGCAACCTGCTTTATGTTGCCGATAGCCTGAATCGTCGTGTGCAAGTGCTGCGTATTAACCCAAGTGCTGAGGCTCCCGTAGTTGCACCGCTCAGCTGAGCGGCCCCATAATCGGACGGGAATTATTTTGAGCATACGTGTACTCGTTTCATTGCTGCTGTTAACCGTGTTGCTCACCGCCTGCGGTGAGACTAAGTACCTGCTACGTTACGAAACTCCTTCGTCCGAGAAAATCTGGCCGCCGCCGCCTGACACGCCCCGCTTTCGGTATATTGGGCAGCTTACCGGGGAGCCTAACCTCGAACGTGTTGAAAAAAAAGGGAGTTCGGAAGCCATATACGGGTTTTTTCGCGCGCTGGTAGGGTTGGGGAGAGCAAACAACAAGCGTGCCAAAACTCTTTTGCGCCCCCAGGGTGGCGCCAGCGATTCTCAGGGACGCATCGTTGTCTCCGACGCTGGTCGTCAGGCGGTGTTCGTATTTGACGAAAAACAGGGGAGCGTCGACGTTTTTCGGGAAGCCGGAAAGGTGCTTAACTTTGTCTCACCTGTGGGCGTGGCCATCGCCAAGAATGGCGATATTTTGGTGGCAGATGCAGAGCTGCGCCGGGTCATCCGTCTGGGGGCGAATGGGGTGCCGAAGGGTGAATTCGGGTTTACAGATCTGGAACGGCCAACAGGGCTTGCTATTGACCCTGCTACGGAAAGGGTATTTGTGGCTGATACCGAAGAACACAACGTCAAGGTGTTTAATTCGCAAGGTAAACTGGTGCAAATCATCGGCAAGGTGGGGGTGGGCAACGGCGAATTTAATGCGCCGACCCATGTCGCGTTTATCGGGGGTTTTCTGTATGTTACCGATACCTTTAACGCACGAATACAGGTTTTTGATGCACAGGGCGAATACCTTAAAACCGTGGGTGAGAGGGGGGGGTATTTGGGGAATCTCGTCCGCCCAAAGGGGGTTACTGCTGATACCGACGGGAACATCTACATCATTGAGTCATTTCATGATTATTTGCTAGTATACGACAAGGATGCCCGGTTTTTGCTACCGATCGGGGGAACGGGATCAGGTGTCGGGCAGTTTTACTTACCGGCAGGAGTGTGGAGCGATGCGCGCAACCGAATTTATGTGGCGGACATGTTTAACGGCCGGGTTGTCATTTTTCAGTATATAAAAGAGCCGTCGCAAAAAGAGTCGGACGCAGCAGGGAAGACCAAGGTTGGGAAAAGGGATAGTTAGAAGTGCTGGCGCCAGGGCTTAACGAGGGGGCTCCAAAGGCGACCTGCGTTACAAACGAGTGAAAGTTGGTTGATTATGATTAGTTTTGTCGGGAGTGGTTATGCAGTTTAGAGGGGTTTATGTTGCGGGTGCGGTATTGCTCGTCGCGGGTTCTTTATGGGTTTCGTCCACATCGGC
>JAADHZ010000106.1 GCA_013151575.1 Gammaproteobacteria bacterium | reverse complement strand
CTGGCAACGTGGTGCTGGCCGATATCAATGACGCCATGTTGAACGTGGGCCGCGAGCGTCTCGTTGACCGGGGTATCCTCGGCAACCTGGAGTTTGTGCAGGCCAATGCCGAGCACCTGCCGTTTCCCGACAATCATTTCGACTGCATTACCATCGCTTTCGGTCTGCGCAATGTCACCGACAAAAACCGCGCCCTGCGCTCCATGCAGCGGGTGCTGCGCCCTGGCGGCCGCCTGCTGGTGCTGGAGTTTTCCAAACCCGTGATGCCGGGGTTAAATAGCGTATACGACCTTTACTCCTTCAAGATGTTGCCGCTGATGGGCAAGCTGGTGAGCCGCGATGCGGACAGTTATCGGTACCTCGCCGAATCCATTCGCATGCACCCGCCGCAGGAAGAATTGCTCAGCATGTTGCAGGATGCCGGGCTGGAGCGGTGTGAATATTTTAACCTCAGCGGTGGCATCGTTGCCTTGCATCGCGGCTACAAATTATGACCGTTGATGCTGCGGCAATGTCGACAACGTTACGTTACGCAGGCTTTTGGCGGCGCGTGGGGGCCAGTTTGCTGGACAGCATTTTTTTCGTGGTCGTGTTTACGCTGATCATGGGGCCGGTGTTCGCGAATGCCCTCGTGTACGAACCCGCCGGAATATTACGCACTCTCCTGTCGCTGGTGCTGACTGTCGGCCTGTGGCTCACCGTTCTCGGCACGCCGGGCAAGCTGCTGCTGGATTGTGCGGTGGTGGATGCCACTAGCCTCAAACCCATGGGGCTGCGCCAAGCTATTTTACGTTATGTCGCTTATTTGGCATCCCTGTTGCCGCTGATGTTGGGTTTTTTATGGGTGGCCCGCGACCCGCGCAAGCAGGGTTTCCATGACAAAATCGCCAACACTGTGGTGCTGATAAACAGCGGTGCCGATGCCATCGAGATTGATGATGAGTCCCGCAAGGACTTACAACAGCTAATGGGTGAGCTGCGGTGAACATGTTTACCACGCAACTGACCAGTGCCATGACTCTGTTGCTGGAGGTTGCTATTAATCGCGTCTTGCAGTTAGATCCAGACACCATGATGAGCCTGCAAAGTTTGCAGGGCAAGGTTGTGGCGGTGGAGTTGCGCGGCTTGAATACCACCCTGTTTTTGATTCCCACTGCCGATGGCTTGCACGTGTTCTCTGATTTCGACGGAGAGCCCGATACGGTGTTGTCTGGCACCCCCGTCGGTCTGGCGCGCATGGGGCTGGTGAAAAATACCGGCGACGTGTTTTTTGAGGGCGATGTGACAATTTCAGGTGATGTG
The DNA here is from genome assembly GCA_013151575.1 of Gammaproteobacteria bacterium. GTDB lineage: Bacteria > Pseudomonadota > Gammaproteobacteria > SZUA-152 > SZUA-152 > SZUA-152. The sequence goes on along the minus strand of JAADHZ010000106.1, from coordinate 1,702 downwards.
GCGCTGGGCCAGAAAATCCAGATGATTCTCGACGGGCTGGACATCGACTGGGAGGAACATCTCTCTCATTTCACCGGCGACGTGGTGGCGCACAAATTGGGTAACCTGATGCGCGATGCCCGGTCATGGGGGCAGCAAACCGCCGCCACCCTCAGTCGTGACGCAGCAGAATATTTGCAGGAAGAAAGCAGCGACCTGCCCAACGCCATTGAAATGGACAATTTTCTTACGCAGGTAGACACCCTGCGCGGCGACATTGACCGCACCGAGGCACGCATCAGGCGGTTGGAAAAACACATCGGGCAGACGGGTGAAGTGTCATGATCAGTTTTAGGCAAGCTTTGCGACTGATCCATATTAACAATGTGCTTGGTCGTCACGGGCTGGACGAAGTGGTTCTCGCCACCCATCTGCTGCGCCCGATTCGTTTCCTGACCTACCTGTCGCCTTGGCGCTGGTTCCGGCGGGAAAACTTATCGCGCGGCGCACGCATTCGACGCACGTTAGAAGACCTCGGTCCTATTTTCGTTAAATTCGGTCAGATTCTCTCCACCCGTCGTGACCTGCTGCCGGATGACATCGCGCAAGAACTGGCTCACCTACAAGACAACGTGCCACCGTTCCCTGGTGCGCAGGCTCGCGCCATCATCGAAAAATCCTTGGGCAAACCCGTTTCGGAACTGTTTGCCTCGTTTGACGAAGTGCCGCTGGCCTCGGCTTCCATCGCCCAAGTGCATGTCGCACGCCTGCATGATGGCCGCGAAGTGGTGATCAAAGTGGTGCGCCCCGCCATCAAGGCCACCATCCGCCGCGACCTGGATTTGATGTACACCGTGGCCGACCTAGCCGCCCGCTTCTGGCGTGATGGCCATCGCCTGCGGCCGCGTGAAGTGGTGGCCGAGTTCGACAAAACCATCATCGACGAACTGGATTTAATGCGAGAGGCCGCCTCCGCCTCATTACTGCGGCGCAACTTCGCCGGTTCCGAGCAGTTGTACGTGCCCGAAATTCACTGGCCGCTGACGCGCGGCAATGTGATGGTGATGGAGCGCATCAGCGGCATGGCCGTGAGCGATGTGGATAACCTGAAACAGCACGGTGTGGACCTCAAACAGCTGGCCGAGCGCGGTGTGGAAATCTTTTTTACCCAGGTGTTTCGCGACAATTTTTTCCACGCCGACATGCACCCCGGCAATATTTTTGTGGAGCCCGGCGGGCGTTACATCGCCGTGGACTTCGGCATCATGGGCACGCTGAATGAGCAGGACCAACACTATCTCGCGGGTAATTTTCTGGCCTTTTTCCAGCGTGATTACCGTAAGGTTGCCGAATTGCACGTGGAATCCGGTTGGGTGCCAGAGGGCACGCGAGTGGAAGAATTCGAGGCCGCGATACGCACCGTGTGCGAACCCATCTTCGAGCGCCCACTAAAAGACATTTCCTTCGGCCACCTGTTACTGCGCCTGTTTCAAACCGCACGCCGCTTCGACATGGAAGTGCAGCCACAACTGGTGCTGTTGCAAAAAACCCTGCTCAACATCGAAGGCCTGGGGCGGCAGCTGTATCCCGAACTGGATTTGTGGCAAACCGCCAAACCCTATCTCGAACGCTGGATGAGTGAGCAAATCGGTGTGCGTTCCCTGGGCCGAGCAATGAAACGCAACGCCGCCCAATGGAGCGAGCAATTGCCGGAATTACCGGG
>JAADHZ010000013.1 GCA_013151575.1 Gammaproteobacteria bacterium | reverse complement strand
CCAATGATCGAGATGTGACCGCGAAAGAGCTGACCCCGGCTGCGGTTACCGGTACGTTGACAGTGCCGGTTGGCCGGTTGCGCAAACTGACAATGGGCAATGATTATTTGTCGGCCTTTACAGTGGGTGACCAGTTGCTGTGGGGCGCAGCGGAACCGCTGCGCCGCATGCTACGATTGTTGTTAGAGGCTTGAATATTGGTTTTACCAATGCAAGGCCAATGTTTTTCGGTATTCGGTTTTAGTGAGGTTTCAGAATGAGTGAGCTGTTTGATATTGCCGTGATTGGTGCCGCCGGTACGGTAGGCGAAACGATGATTGAATTTTTGCAGGAACGTCATTTCCCGGTGGGAAAATTATACCCGCTGGACCACGCGAGTTCGGCAAGTGAGCCCATTAGTGGCAGGGTTCAGTTTAATTCCCATTATCTACCGATTAACGACGTGGCTCAGTTCGATTTTTCACAGGTTAGCATCGCGTTGTTTGCGAAAGATGCCGTGGTATCTGCCGAGTTTGCGCCCAAGGCGGCGGAGGCCGGTTGCGTTGTGCTCGATAGTAGCTCGTGCTTTCGTGCAGATGATGACGTGCCACTGGTTATTCCTGAAGTTAATGCAGCCGCTCTTGCCGGATTTCGTGGGCGAAATATTATCGCTACGCCTGGCTGTTCCACCATACAAATGTGGATGGCATTGAAACCCGTTTATGATGCGGTAGGCATTGAGCGCATCAATGTGGCGACGTATCAGGCGGTGTCTGGTGCCGGTCAAAAAGCGGTGGAAGGTTTGGCCGGTCAGACCGTTGCGTTATTGTCCATGAAGGATGTGGTCAACGACATTTTTCCTAAGCAAATGGCCTTTAATGTTTTGCCGTCAATTGGTGCGGTGGAAGAAAATGGTTACACCCATGAAGAAATGAAAATGGTGTGGGAATCACAAAAAATACTGGGCGATGACGCTATAGTGCTAAATCCCACGGCGGTGCGGGTGCCGGTATTTTTTGGTCATGCGCAGGCCTTGCATGTGGAAACCCGTGAAAAAATTGACGCCGCTGATGTGCGCGAATTACTGGCGCAAGCCCCGGGTGTGAAAGTCATGGATTCATCTGATACAGGCGGGTACCCTACCTCGGTGACGGAAGCGACAGGTAGTGATGCCGTACATGTGGGACGAATTCGTAACGATATTTCGCATCCCTGTGGCCTGGACATGTGGGTGGTTACCGACAATGTGCGCAAGGGGGCAGCGCTTAACACCGTGCAAATTGTTGAATTGTTGGTAAAAAATTACTTGTAAGCTATAGTTGCTTCTGATTCTTCGCCCTAATTGCCTAATATTGCTAAATTAATACCACATGGTGTCGATGCTGTAGTGGGTTGCTTGCGTTGGGAAGCGAAAGACAGGGTCAATAACTACAAATGGGAGTGAATATGGGTAAGCGATTGGCGCCGGTTTTTGCCGTTTTGGCAATGTTGATTCCTATCGCGGGGCATGCGCTCGGATTAGGAAATATCGTCATGACTTCGGCGTTGAACCAGCCTTTGCAAGCCGAAATTGAACTGCTGTCAGTTCAAAGTGGTGATTTGGACAACCTGGCAATTCGATTAGGTGGCGAAGAAGATTTTCAGCGGGTTGGCGCAGACCGGACATTTTTCCTGACCAAAATCAAGTTTGACGTGGTTCAGCGCAACGATGGTAGCGCCTACGTCAAACTTTCCACCACGGACGTCGTTTCCGAGCCCTTCATGGATTTTGTGGTAGAGGCGCGCTGGCCGCGTGGCCGCATCCTGCGTGAGTTTACCGTGCTAGTGGACCCGCCTGTATTGTCCGACGAAAAACCTGCCCCTATTCAGCAAGCTGCGGTGACGCCCACACCTGCCGCCTCGGCGCGCCCATCGAGTCGGCCTGCGCCGATTCGCCAGCGTGCGCAATTAGCTCCCGAAATAACCCGTGACGGTGCTCTGACCTATGGGCCCGTCAAGTACAACGACACCTTGTGGGTGATCGCCAGTCGAATGCGTCCCAACGAATCCGTGACCGTGAATCAAATGATGATGGCCTTGGTGCGCAATAACCCCAATGCTTTTTATAACGGAAACGTCAATCAGCTGAAGGCGGGATATGTGTTGCGGATCGATGATCTATCGTCACTTACTGCCTTGAATGTAGCCAAAGCCGACACGATGGTCGAACGACAGCGCGTCGAATGGCAGGCCCGCAAGAGCGGCAAGCTGATGCGGCAGATCGACTCCCCCGTGGGAGGTCAGGTGGCCCGTGAAGGGAGTGCTGGTACAGCGACGGGTCAATCCGCCGATCAGGCTCGCTTGAAACTGGTTGCCCCCGGAAGTGAGAGCGGTGGCAGTGGCTCGGGTGGCGAAGAAGTCACTCAACTGAAACAGGACTTGCTGCTGGCCGCCGAGGCGCTGGACGCCAATCGTCAGGAAACAGAGGAACTGAAATCCCGTCTTACTCAAATGGAAGAACAGCTGGAGGCCATGCAGCGCCTCATCATGCTTAAAGATGATGAAATGCTGGCTCTTCAAAGCCGTGCGGGTCAACAGCCTGCGGTGGCTGAAAAGCTCGTTATCGAGGAAACCGTGGCCGAGCCGGAAACGCCAGAGCAAGCCATGGCGGAAATCCTTGAACAGGAAGGTGGGCAGGACGTTGTTACTGAGGCTGAACAGTCTGCACCGGTCCCGGTTCAGGCACCTGTGCCCGAGGAAGAAGGGCTGTTGGATAATCCCCTGGTACTGTACGGCGGCTTGGGTGCATTGCTGCTGCTAGTGATTGCCGCAGTGCTTCAGCGTCGCAAAAAAATGCAGGATGGTTTTGAAGAAAGTATCCTCAATGTGGACGGTGGGGACGATGCGCTGGGCGCTACCCCTGAAAGCATGACGCAGGGCGGCGAAAGCTCCATGGTGAGTGATTTCGCCATGAGTGAGATGAGCGGCATGAGCGGGATTCAGGCCGACGCCGCCGAGGTAGACCCTATTTCTGAGGCAGATGTGTACCTTGCTTACGGTCGCCACCAGCAGGCGGAAGACATTCTCAGAGAAGCTCTGGAGAAAGAGCCGGGCCGCAATGAGCTGAAATTAAAAATGCTGGAAGTGTACTTCGCTGCCAAAAATCGTGATTCCTTTGAATTAAGCGCTCAGGAATTCCACGAGACCTTGAACGACGAGTCCGATCCCATGTGGAGCAAGGTCGTTACTATGGGTGCGCAGTTGTGTCCGGGCAGTGATTTGTTCAGCGACAGTTCGGCGGAGGCCTTGCAGGACGAGTTTTCCAACGACCCTGGTGCTGCCGATGAGGATTTGCTGGACTTTGATTTTGACCTGGATTCATCGGCAGATGCTGGAGAGATGGAGCCGGGTGCAGAGGCTGATGTGTTTGCCGAGCTAGAGGCTGCTAACAGCGATATTGATGCAGCGCAGTCAGCTGATGATGACACCGGCTTGGATTTTGATCTTGATATAGGGGCAGCGGATGCACCGGTGAGCGAGGTCGACGAGCCCGAAGAGGCTAAAGATAGCGACAACGGCCTTGATTTCGATGTGTCCACGCTGGATTTTGACCTCAATGACAGTTTCGGCCTCACCGAGGAAGACATTGGTGAAACGCCAGAAGAACTGGTTGTGGAAGGCGCGGAAGACAACAGCCTGGATATTGATCTCGGTGATTTTGGTGATGACTCAGCAGAAGTAGACGCCCTTCTGGACACGGAGCAGGATAACGCAATAGAACTTGACGTTGACGATTTGACATCCGAAGAACGGGACCTTGTGACGGGCTCAAATGAGGAATCGGACGAAGAACTCGGGGATGAATTGAGCGATGAGCTAGATGATGAATTCGGTGATGTTTTCGGCGACGTCGATGAAGTTGGCACCAAACTGGATCTCGCCAGAGCGTACGTGGACATGGGTGACAGCGATGGTGCCCGCAGTATTCTGGACGAGGTGCTGGAAGAGGGCGACGATGCTCAAAAACAGCTGGCGCAGGAACTGCTGGAGAAGATGGGTTAGTCGCCGTTGAAATTGGAAAACCGTCCACAATTGCTTTAATCAAAGTACTCATTGATTACACTAAAGCAAAAGTGAGATCGCCACAGACCGATGGTATTTGTAAACGCTTCCAATAAACATCCCCGCCCCAAGGGGCGAAGTATTAACATCATCTCGTCACACTGGCGCAGGCCGGTGTCCAGGAGTCTCACCAAAAATAGCCGCTCTTAGGCGGCCACTGGATTCTGGCCTACGCCGGAATGACGATATTTGCAGCGAGCTGCGGGGAATTAAACCCTAAGAGATTAAACTGAGCTTAACTGGACAATACAGATTTCCCAAAAACCGGTAACTGTCAGGTCAAATTTGGAGCTACACTTGGGCTTCTTTCAGACGTCCCTTCACGGGTTTGTCCTTGCCGTCAGCTAGTCGTTATGATTGATCCATGGCGAATCAATTTAGGTCCTCCTACAGAGAACTTACACCCCATAAGTTCATGCCCATGTTGGGCGTACATAACCACATCCAGCGGACCCGCAAAACTGCGCGTTTTTTTGTGCTGCCGCTCCACTTTACGGCCCGCTGATGTGGAGCGATAGCGGCGTAGCCACCATGGTGCGGACATTGTGATAATGCGAAAATGATGACCTCGAAAATACACAACGTGAAAAGAAAGAACCATGCGTTTCGCTTCCCTGGGTAGTGGTAGCCGTGGCAACGCCACGCTGGTGCAGCAGGGTGACACCTGCCTGCTGATAGACTGTGGGTTTTCGGCTCGCGAAACTGAACACCGTCTGGCCCGGCTTGAGTTGTCGCCCGAGCAATTGACCGCCGTGCTGGTGACCCACGAACACGGTGATCACATCAATGGCGTCGGCCCCTTGGCGCGAAAATATCGGCTGCCGGTGTGGGCCACCGGCGGCACTTTTTCGGCGAATAGATTGGGTGACGGCGTGAGAGGAAAAACGCAGGTGCACCGTATTTGCAGCCACTCGGCCTTCGCTATCGATGATATTGAAATTCAGCCCTTCCCGGTTCCTCACGATGCCCGTGAACCCTGCCAGTTTGTGTTTGGCAACGGCGATAAACGCTTGGGTTTGCTCACGGATGTGGGTAGCCGCACGCCGCATATCAAGGCACAATTATCGGGCTGTGAGGCGCTGATTTTGGAATGCAACCACGACCGGGAGATGTTGGCCAATGGTGAGTACCCCGTTTCGTTGAAGCGCCGGGTGGCGGGTGACCACGGGCATTTGAGCAATCGACAGGCGGCGGATATTTTGCGCGACCTGGACAGCAGCAAACTCACCCAGCTGGTGGCGGCGCATTTGAGTGAAAAACACAATACGCCGACGTTGGCACAGACAACATTGGCCGAAGTGATGGGCTGTGACGCCGATTGGGTGGCTGTGGCAGACCAGCAAACGGGGCTTGATTGGCGTGATGTTTAACGTCGCCCTGTAATGCCTTCTGACGAAAAAATAAAATCAAGGTGGAATAACACATGCAAAAACGCGACGAACTCTACGCAGGTAAGGCTAAATCGGTGTATTTCACTGACGACGATAGCAAGCTGATCCTGCATTACCGCAACGATACTTCCGCTTTTGATGGCGAAAAAATCGAGCAACTGGATCGCAAAGGGGAAGTGAACAACAAATTTAGCGCTTTTATCATGCAGAAGCTGGAGGAAGCCGGTGTGCCCACCCATCACGAGGGTGTGATCTCCGCAGAAGAATCCGTAGTGAAAAAACTGGACATGTTCCCCATCGAATGCGTGGTGCGTAACATCGCCGCCGGTAGTATCTGTAAACGCCTGGGCGTGGAGGAAGGCATCAGCCTTAATCCGCCCACCTTCGAGTTTTTCCTTAAAAACGACGAGCTGCACGATCCCATGATTAACGAATACCACATTCGCTCCTTCGGTTGGGCCGACGATGTTGCAGTGGAAAAAATGAAAGAACTTACCTTTAAAGTTAACGAGGTGCTCACTCAGTTGTTCCGCGATGCCGACATGTTGTTGGTGGATTACAAGCTGGAGTTCGGTCGTTATCGGGGTGAAATATTGCTGGGCGATGAATTCACCCCCGATGGCTGTCGGCTGTGGGATGTGGAAACCCGTAAAAAATTGGACAAGGATCGCTTCCGGCAGGGGTTAGGCGGTGTGGTCGAGGCCTACGAAGAAGTAGCCCGACGGCTGGGAGTGGATTTGTCCTGAAGGCACTCGTTCCGGGCATCTGCAACCGCGTTGCTCCCCAGGGCTACGCGGTTTTTTTATGCCTGTTTCACACCGAGGCCAACGTGATTGTAAAGTTTTGTTAATCCGGTGCCGATCAAGGTGGCAATTAGGGCTCGAGTATGTGGCCCAAAATAAATGAACGGGAGACGTTGTGAAGCTGCTAGCGAATATTTCCATCAAAACCAAAATTCTCTCCGGCTTTGGCTTGATGCAACTAATTATACTGGTGATTTCCGCCAGTGCGTGGCTAAGCCTGTCGAGGGCAAATGAAGAAGTCGCCCATATTGTCAACGACATCCAGCCTGCCGTGCGCATTGTCAACGAGTTGGAGTTACGACTGGAGAAAGCCAACAGCGCGTTGGGTTTTTACCTGTTAAGCAAGGAGGACAGTCACAAGCAAAATTATCTTGCCAGCCTGGAACGAGTGGATAAGCTGCTATCCGAGCTGCGCGCCGTGCCACTGGTTTCGGAAAACGCGGAGATGACTGCCCAGGTGGCATCCATCAGTGCGGATGTGGAAACGTTCAAAAGAGACAAGGACCGCGTTAGTTCTGAAGTGGGTTCTCAACTGGACGGCGTGGCTGAGAAACTGGCGGCTATGGGGGGGCGCTTGCGTGATCAGATTAGTACCACCAGTGACACGCTGGTGGATCAGGTGAGCGAAACCGATACGTTGATTGCCATTATGGTGGCGATTGGCTTGGTGCTGGGTGGCGTCATTGCTTGGACCATTACCACCATGATCATTACGCCGTTGAAGATTGCATTGGATGCGATGGCGGATATCGTGGGTGGCGAAGGCGATTTGACTCGACGGCTGGACGATAGCAACAAAGATGAAATTGGGCAATTGGCGCATGGTTTCAACATGTTCGCCAGCTTGGTGCACCATATGGTGAGCGAGGTGGCGGGTTACACTCAGCGCCTAATTCAGTCCGCCGATCGGTTGACTGGCATCACGGAAGAGACCAGCCGTGGCGCTGATCGCCAGCAAAACCAGACTGACGGAGTTGTGGCCGCTGTTAACGAAATGGCCGCCACGGGCCAGGAAGTAGCGGTCAATACTCAAGCCGCGGCCGATGCCGCGAAAAATGCCGATGCCGCCGCCGACGATGGCCGTAACGTCGTGGGTCAGACCATCGAAGTCATCAATGATCTGGCCGCTGAAGTGCTACGGGCTGGTGAGGTGATGCAGCGGCTGGAACATGACAGCGAGGCTATTGGCGGTGTGTTGGATGTGATTCGCGGTATCGCCGAACAGACCAACCTGCTGGCTCTCAATGCAGCCATTGAGGCCGCACGCGCTGGTGAGCAAGGACGTGGATTTGCGGTGGTGGCTGACGAAGTGCGGACACTGGCCTCGCGAACCCAGCAGTCTACCGCGGAAATCCAGACCATGATCGAACGTCTGCAAAAAGGCGCCCAGGAAGCGGTGCTGGTGATGGGGCAGAGTAAGCACCATGCCGATGGCAGTGTGGAGCAGGCGGTTAAGGCTGGCACCACCCTGGAATCCATTTCCGCCGCAGTGGGTATCATCAATCAGATGAATACTCAGATCGCCACGGCGGCGGAGCAGCAAAATGCCGTCGCCGAAGACATCAATCGCGCGGTGGTGGGCATTAGCGAGGTCACCGAACAAACGGCTGCTGGTGCTCAGCAAACCGCCTCCGCCAGCAATGAACTCAACGAACTGGCCTCACAATTGTCCGGTCTGGTGAAGCAGTTTAAAATTTAATTCCGGGCCGATTCTGAACTCTCCCTTTCCCCGGTTCAGCCGGGTTTTTTTTGCCGCTTGAAGAAAGGTGTCGGGCGGGAAAATCGTCACAAAATGTCGTATCATTGCGGTCTTTCCCGGCGTCTGCAGAGACCTCGACCCGAACCCTGAGTTCGGCATTCCGAAAACCTGAACTGGAAAACCTATGTTGCAATTGCGCGGTGCTCCCGCACTCTCCGAATTTCGTCTCACTAAACTGTTAGCCCTGATACAGGCACAGCTGCCCGAATTAACGGTGGCTCGGGTTCACGCCGATTTTGTGCATTTTGTCGATGTGGAATGCCGCCAGACTCCTGAGCAGTTGCAGGTGCTGGAGCGCCTGCTGAGTGACGGTGATCGGCGGGACGAAGAGACAAAGAGCCTGATTGATGAGGCCGGGTTGTTGTTGGTGACACCGCGCCCGGGCACCCTCTCGCCCTGGTCCTCCAAGGCCACGGACATCGCTCACAATTGTGGCTTGAACACCGTGCGACGCATTGAACGCGGCGTGGCCTACCAATTTTTCGATGCGGATGGCCGGACCTTAGGCCGCGCGCCATTGGCGCGGATCAAACCCCTGATTCACGACCGCATGGTCGAGCAGGTGATGGCGAGTTTTGAAGAGGCCGACGCCCTGTTCCGCCATGCCGAGCCCGCGCCAATGAACACCGTGGACGTGTTGACCGGCGGCCGCGACGCGCTGGTGTTCGCCAACCGCGACATGGGCTTAGCGCTGGCGGAAGACGAAATCGATTATCTGGTGGAAAACTTTATCGCTCTGAAACGCAACCCGTCCGATGCCGAACTGATGATGTTTGCGCAGGCCAATTCCGAACACTGTAGGCACAAAATTTTCAATGCCGACTGGGTCATCGACGGCCAACCGCAATCACACAGCCTGTTCGGCATGATCCGCAATACTCACAAATGCCACCCCGAGGGCACCCTGTCGGCGTACAACGATAATTCTGCGGTAATGGCCGGAGCCAACGGCAAGCGGTTTTTCGCCATCACTGGCTCCGGCCAATACGCACACCACGACGAAGATATTCACATCCTGATGAAAGTGGAGACCCACAATCATCCCACGGCCATCGCGCCGTTCCCTGGTGCGGCCACGGGCTCCGGCGGTGAGATTCGTGACGAGGGTGCCACCGGACGGGGCTCCAAACCCAAGGCTGGGCTTTGCGGTTTTTCGGTGTCTAACTTGAATTTGCCGGATGCCCCCCAGCCTTGGGAAACCGACCACGGCCGCCCCGAGCGCATCGTCTCGGCACTGGACATCATGCTCGAAGGCCCCATCGGCGCGGCGGCGTTCAACAACGAATTCGGTCGGCCCAACATTTGTGGTTATTTTCGCAGTTTCGAAGAGAAAGTGCCGGGGCCGGTGAAGGGAGGCGATGGCAGAGAAGTGCGCGGTTATCACAAGCCCATCATGCTGGCCGGTGGCCTGGGTAATATTCGCGCCGAGCATGTGGAAAAACACATCATCCCGCCTGGCGCGCAGCTTGTCGTGTTGGGTGGCCCGGCGATGCTCATTGGTCTCGGTGGCGGCGCCGCCTCCAGCATGGCCACCGGCGACAGTCACGAAGATCTGGATTTTGCGTCAGTGCAGCGCGGCAACCCGGAAATCGAACGCCGTGCGCAGGAGGTCATCGATCGTTGCTGGGCCATGGGTGAAGACAGCCCGCTGATTTCTATTCATGACGTGGGCGCTGGCGGTCTGTCCAACGCCATGCCGGAGTTGGTGCACGACTGCGGTCGGGGCGCGCGTTTTGAGCTACGCTGCATCCCCAGCGACGACCCAGGCATGACCCCGATGGAAACCTGGTGCAACGAGTCCCAGGAACGTTACGTGATGGCGGTGTCTGCCGAGCGACTGGCGGAATTCGAGGCCATCTGTGAGCGCGAGCGTTGCCCCTTTGCGGTGATCGGTGAGGCCACCGAGGCTCAGCAGTTGGTACTGGGTGACGGTCACTTCGGCAACAATCCCATCGACATGCCCATGGAGGTGTTGCTGGGCAAACCGCCGAAGATGCTGCGCGATGTGCAGCACGAATCTTTCCGCAAACCGGAACTCGACATCACGGGCATCGAACCGCTGGAGGCAGCGATGCGGGTTTTGCGTCTACCCTCGGTGGCGGACAAGACCTTCTTGATCACTATTGGCGACCGCAGCGTCACCGGGCAGGTGGCGCGGGATCAGATGGTGGGACCGTGGCAAGTGCCGGTGGCCGATGCCGCAATGACCATCGCCGATTACAGCGGTTATCGTGGCGAGGCCATGGCTCTGGGGGAACGCACGCCCATTGCTCTCATCGACCACGCCGCCTCGGCGCGTTTGGCGGTAGGTGAGGCGCTCACCAATATTGCCGCCGCGCGTATCGAACACATTAGCGACATCAAACTTTCCGCCAACTGGATGGCCCCGGCCGGGCATCCCGGTGAAGACGCTGGCCTGTACGATGCGGTGAAAGCTGTGGGCATGGAGTTGTGTCCGGCGTTGGGCATCGCCATCCCGGTGGGCAAGGATTCCATGTCCATGAAAACCGTGTGGAAGCAGGACGGCGAGGATCGTTCGGTGACGGCGCCCTTGTCGCTGATCATCACCGCGTTTGCGCCGGTGATGGATGTGCGCGATTCGCTGACGCCACAGCTGAAAACTGACGGGGATTTGATTTTGATCGATCTCGGCAAGGGCGCCAACCGCCTCGGTGCTTCGGCGCTGGCGCAGGTTTACAAACAGGTAGGCCATTGTGCGCCGGACGTGGATGATGCCGCAGCGCTGAAAGCTTTTTTCACTGTCATACAGGCACTGAACCAGCGTGGCCTGTTGCAGGCTTATCACGATCGCTCCGACGGCGGCCTGCTGGCCTGCGTGTGCGAAATGGCCTTCGCCGGTGGCACCGGTATCGATATCTCGTTGGACGAGCTGGGGGACGATCCCATGGCCGCACTGTTCAACGAGGAGCTGGGCGCGGTGATTCAGGTGAACCACGCGGACACCGACGAGGTGCTCGCCGCGCTGCGTGAGGTTGGGCTGGGTCAGCACAGCACAGTGATTGGTGCACCTGCCGATGGCGACCGTATCCGTTTCCATTTTGATGACCAAGAATTCCTGGGTGCTGACCGTATGGAGTTCCGCTGCGCCTGGTCCGAGACCACTTTGCACATGCAAAGCCTGCGTGATAACCCCGACTGCGCCCAACAGGAAATGGACAATCGGTTGGACCGCGCCGACCCCGGTCTGCACGCGGAGTTGAGTTTCGATCCGTCAGCAGATATCACGGCCCCCTTCATTAACACTGGCGCCCGGCCCCGCATAGCCATTCTGCGCGAGCAGGGCGTCAACGGCCAGGTGGAAATGGCAGCGGCCTTCGACCGTGCGGGTTTCGAGGCCATCGACCTGCACATGAGCGATATTATCAGCGGTCGCGCCGGGCTGGCGGATTTTGCCGGGCTAGTGGCCTGCGGCGGATTCTCCTACGGCGACGTGCTGGGTGCTGGCGAGGGTTGGGCTAAGTCCATCCTGTTCAACAGTCGCGCGCGGGATGAATTCCAGACTTTTTTCCACCGCGCTGACAGCTTTGGGCTGGGGGTGTGCAACGGCTGTCAGATGATGTCCAATCTACACGAATTGATTCCTGGCGCGGATGCCTGGCCGCATTTCGAGCGCAATGTTTCCGAGCAGTTCGAGGCCCGCCTGGCCATGGTGGAAGTGCAGGATTCACCGTCGTTGTTCCTGCGTGGTATGGCCGGTTCGCGTTTACCCATCGCGGTGGCCCATGGGGAGGGGCGGGCGCAATTCCGTCACGGCCTACAGGCAACCGCCGAGGCCGGATTGGTGGCGCTGCGTTACGTGGATAACCACGGGCGGGTCACCGAAAACTATCCCGCCAACCCCAATGGCTCACCCGGCGGCATCACCGGTCTGTGCAATCAAGACGGCCGTTTCACCATCATGATGCCGCACCCGGAACGGGTGTTCCGTAGCGTGCAATTTTCCTGGGCGCCGGAAGAGTGGGGCGAGGACAGCCCATGGTTGCGCTTGTTTCGCAATGCGCGGGTGGCGGTGGATTAGGCGGCGAGTAAAGGAAACTTGCCGGTTGTCGCTATGCTGTCTAATGAACACCTCAAATCGTGGATACGAATTATAGTGAGTTTCCTTAAAAAAGTTTTTGGCGGCCACGAAAAAAAAAGCGTGCTTCCGGAGCCGCGACTGCCAGGGCATGGCCCGGTGTCCGAAAAATTGGAGCCGTTGGATGTGCCTGGGCTCACTGAAATTATCCGCTATTTCCCACTAGGGGAAAAAGTCCGCTACTACCCGGAATACCAAAAAGAGGGCGCGCTGGACACCATCGTTTTGGGTTACGGGGTCAACGATCAGTTTATTTATTCCGCCATTGATATTCGTTGCCAGCAGGAGAGCGGGCGCGATGTGTTGTGCCTCACGGTAGATGGGGAAGAGCGTTTGGTGAATGAGATCGACAGTTTTTACCTGCTGATCCCCTTTAATCGTGATGATGACAACAAACGTGATTACATGCGTCGTGCTGAGCTGGGGCCGCAGGGTCCGTTTCGTCGCCACAACGTCATCACCTTGATGGCCTGTTCCACCGGCGGCATCCTGAGCCACCTCGATACCGTGGTGCGAAAAATTCTGCCGCTGAAAAGGGGCATTTATGCTGGCCACGACGTGGTGTTGCTGGATGTTATGCCCCGTTCTCTGAAATTAACGGATCAACGTCAGCACTATCGCCTGCAAACGGCGCTACCGGCCATGTTGGTGATCAAGGATGGGGACACCCATGCTTGTACTCTGATGGATTTTTCCGAAGGCTCGGTGCAATTACAATTTTCGGAATCTAACGAGAGCCTTGCCGCGCTCACGGAGTTTCGTCGCCTCACGCTGCTTTTTGACGCCAGCAATGGCAGTCAGGTCAAACAGTACGCCCTGGACGGCATCATGTACCGAAAAACCAAAACCAGTTTGGTGATGAAGCTGCGGGGCATTTACAAAAACGACAAAGTGGAGTCTCTTGGCCTGGTGGATGTTCTCGATATCAAGGCTAGTCTGCTGCAACACCCGGCGACCCAACAGGTGCTCGCAGAGCAGCGCGGCGGCTGATGCCTCTGGCGGTAACAATTGGCTAGGCGAATGCAGGGCCTTTGATCTTCAAAAGGCGGGAGGCAAACCTACTGGATGTAATACGCAAACAGAAGCCCGAAGATGACTCCCGCCGCGAGGATCGCCAGCATAATGGTTTTGAGAGAGGCTACCGGGCTGGTGTCGCTTCGGCGTCGGCGTCTTTCACCACGGGGTTGGGCGAGCGGCTCGTCCTGTAAACGGTCCGGGGTGCCGACGTCCGGTAGCTCATTGCTCTTACTGCCTTCATCACCCTTATTGCTTTCGTTACTTTCGGGCGGCTTTTTTTGTACAGGGGGCTGTTTGCTTTTTTCTGGAGGTTTACGGTTGGCGCGTGCAACCGGACGCGGTGCGGTGCGAGGCTTTGCTTTCTGGTCTTTTCCTTTATTACGTTGGTTGGCCAGCTCAAGCAAGTTGGCAACTTGGCCTTGGTCCAGAACCTGGGTGGCGTTGGTGGGAAGCAAGGGGTTGTCAGGAGTATCTCCGTGGAATAGCAGTTGGTAATGGCCAATGGTTACCACGTCACCATGGTGCAGGGTGTGGGTGTTTGTTTGCTTGCCATTGACGAAGGTTCCATTGGTGCTGCCTTGGTCTTCAATGTAGGTGGAGCCGAAGATGGTGACGATGTTGGCGTGGTGGTTACTTACCGTGCGGTCGTCTATCGTTAAATCGCGCTCTTTGCTGCGGCCGATGCTGAGCGTGCCTTGATCCAGTTCAATTTCATCAATTTTGAAATTTTCCCGATTAACGATGATTTTTTTCATACTTGTAGCTCCATACAACCGTTGTTGGGGTAAGCGGTCCCGCTGGTGGGCACACTATAGCCTTTTGCTCCGATGTTTTAAAATTTCCGTCCGGTGGCGGGTTTCCAGGCTGGAAATAGCCGCCGTAAATACGGGAACAATTTTCGGTATAATACGCGGTTTTTCATTGGATGGGTGGTCATAAAATGAGTATTGAAAAAGAGCTGCATGCACGTAGTAATTCTAGCTGTGAATTATGCGGTGCAAAAGGGGAATTGGGTGTGTATGAGGTGCCCCCCAGTCTGGAAAGTAGCGATGACGAGGGCCGGGGCGTACTGATTTGTGGCACGTGTGGCGGGCAGATTAATAATCCGGAAACAATGGACGCGAATCACTGGCGCTGTCTCAATGACAGTATGTGGAGCCAGACGCCAGCGGTGCAGGTGATGGTTTGGCGCATGTTGACACGCCTGCGTGCGGAAGGGTGGCCGCAGGATTTGCTGGATAAGCTTTATCTGGATGATGAGACGTTGGCTTGGGCGCAAGCCACGGGTGAGGGGGAAGGCGGCACTGAAGACACGGTGAAACATGTCGATAGCAATGGCGCGGTACTAGAGATGGGGGATACCGTGACGTTGATCAAGGATCTCAACGTAAAGGGAGCAAATTTTACCGCAAAGCGTGGCACAGCGGTGCGCGGTATTTCGCTGGTGCCGGACAACCCCGAACATATTGAAGGTCGGATTAATGGTCAACAGATTGTTATTTTGACAAAATTTGTTAAAAAATCGAACTAAAAGGATTGCGCCGCCTGAATGGCGGCGGCTATCACTGTGCGGACGGAGAAGTCTACTGCGATTTTAATTTCACGCTGCTTTCGACCTCAAGGGGGGAATCCTCGTCATGTTTTTCCTGCGGAGGCTGCTGCTCTTGCTCTGCGTCCATTTGTTCTTCCGTGGGAGCATCGTTGGGCGCAGTGGTTGGTTCGGAGCTGTCGGTGACGTCGTCCCCCGCATCTTCTGTGTTGTCCTCGGTGACTTTTTCGTCATTGCTTTCGGTTGCACTCTCTGTGGTGTTTTCGGCAATATTTTCATCCATGGACTCAACGGGCTGCTCGATAGGTTGAGCCGGGCTGACGGCAGGATAGTCTGCTTCGTGCTCATCGGTGTCGGCGGGCGGTAAAATGCTGATGTCGGGCAAATTCAGCGTGGGGGTGTTGGGGGTTTCCGCGCACAATTTTTGTGCGCCCGTGGCGAGGTGCTCGTAGACCTCACGGTAATTGTCAGTGAGTTTCCCGAGCAACAGCGACGTTTTGAGGAAATGACGATTAACATCGCCCTGATAGCCGTTGAGCTCACTGCGCGTTGACTTCAATTCTTGCTCCAGCTCCACCGTGCGTTGGTCTTTGGCCAGACGGGCAATAAAATATCCGCCAGCGCTGCCCAGCGCGAACAAAACAGCGCTGGTCATCCAGCCCCAGAGTGAAATGTCTCCCATTGCGTAACCTCCCGAATTATGTTGTGAAGCGACATGCTAACGGAATCGCGGTGTTGATGCCACAGCATGGCTGATGCGTATGGCATTGGTCCCCGTGGTCGCCCGGTTGCAGCACAATCCCGGGGATTGTTTGCCTGGAATAAGGTGAAAAATAGACCAACGGCACGGCGGGTATTTGCCTCGCGCTGTTTGTTGTATACAATGCCAGCTAATTGCTGTACGTGCACACAGCTTTGGTTTAGATATATTTAGAGATATATAAGGAGGGCTGGTATATATGGAGTCGTTAACCAAAAGGCAGCAGCAGGTGCTTGATATGATTAGAAAATTCATTGCGGAGTACGACATGCCCCCCACGCGGGTGGAAATCGCCGACGCCATGGGCTTTCGCTCGCCGAATGCTGCAGAAGATCATTTGAAGGCCCTGTACCGAAAAGGGGCCATTGAAATGTATGCCGGTTCCTCGCGCGGCATCCGTCTGGTGGAGCGCAAAAAACAGGGGGTTCCCGTGGTAGGGCGGGTGGCGGCGGGCAACCCCATCCTTGCTGAAGAACACATTGAGGACCATTACCACCTGGATGCCAACCTGTTTGACCCTCCCGCCGATTTTCTGCTGCGCGTGCGGGGGGCAAGTATGCGTGATGTCGGCATCCTTAACGGTGACCTACTGGCGGTACATCGCACAGGAGAAGCCGCCAGCGGCGCGATTGTGGTCGCCCGGCTGGGGGGGAATGTCACGGTGAATCGCTTTCGTCGCCGGGGCAACAAGGTGAGGCTGATGTCTGAAAACGACAGCTACAGCCCCATTGAGGTGGATCTGAGGCATGAAGAGCTGGTCATCGAGGGTGTCGCGGTGGGGGTGATACGCGATGGGCTGAAATAACACCTTGCGGCACGACGCCTGTCTATTAAAGACAAGATGGTAGCAATAGCCATTTAATCAGCTGGCTTTGTAACAGGCTATTTTTAACATATTTACCGCCGGACGAATATCAGGGGTATTCGCACGACGATGTGACCACCTATTTTTACCTCCACCCTGTCACCAAAGCCCGCACTGCAAACGGTGGATGGGGGTCATGGGCGCGCGTTGAAACACGCACAGTGCGTGTCACAGACGACATTGCCTAGCTAGTGCCCGCCCGAAAACCCTCTAACCTCATGATTTAATATAAAAAATACTCCATTTTTGACGCGAAGAAAGCTATAATAACGATTGCTT
>JAADHZ010000113.1 GCA_013151575.1 Gammaproteobacteria bacterium | reverse complement strand
TGCGCGGGCATTGTTACGGATGCACTGCGGGGCAGGGCAGCAGCTGTGGCGGCGCGCTTGGTGAGTGAAGTTTAGGGCAGCATGCGCATTTCGGTCATCATCCCAGTATTAAATGAAGAGGAGGAGTTGCGGATCAGGTTGCCTGCTCTGCAATGGCTGCGTGCGCAAGGGCATGAGTTGATCGTCGTGGACGGTGGCAGCCAGGATGCAAGCATCCGTATCGCAAAACCGTATGTGGACCAGTTGATCAGTACCCCAGCGGGAAGGGCGGTGCAAATGAACGGCGGTGCGCAAGCGGCTCGCGGCGATCTGTTGTTGTTTCTGCACATTGATACGCAAATGGAAGCGTACAATTTGCACGCGTTAGAACAACAGCTTGGCAAAATACACTCCATGCCCTTCAATCTCTGGGGGCGGTTTGATGTTCGATTGTCCGGGAAGCACATCATGTTTCGTATTATCGCCACGCTGATGAATTTACGCTCTCGGATCACCGGTGTCGCCACGGGAGATCAGGGGATTTTCGTGACGCGAGAATTGTTTCAGGCGGCCGGCATGTTCGCAACGATACCGCTCATGGAAGACATTGAGCTGAGCAAACGCCTGAAGCGCATTGTCTGCCCCTTGTGCCTGACGTCGACAATTACCACCTCTAGCCGCCGTTGGGAGGCTCACGGCATCGCTCGCACTATCAGGTTGATGTGGCGCCTGCGGTTCGCGTACTGGATGGGCAAAAGCCCTGCTGAACTGGCCCGTGAATACCGACGCTAAAAAGTTGAATAGCAGCATGCCATTACGTTACCCCCAGGCGCGCATCGCCGTATTGTGCAAAGCGCCGGAGCCTGGCAAGGTCAAAACAAGATTGGCCCAGAAAGTGGGCGTTGCGCTCGCGACAGATTTGCATCGGCACATGGCCTGGCGATGTTTGCAGATGCTGTCCCAGGCACAGCTGGCGAGGCTTGAGCTGTGGTGTGCACCCGATCCAGAGCATCTTTTTTTCCAGCAATGCCAGCGTGAACTGGGGGTTCGGCTCATGCCCCAGGGGGCGGGAGATTTGGGTGATCGAATGAACCGGGCCTTTTTACAACCCAATGCAGGCAGCACAGTGGTTATCGGCACGGATTGTCCGGCGCTCAATGCAGGCTATGTTGCGCAGGCGCTGGAGCGGCTGAACCAGGGAGCTGAAACGGTTGTAGGGCCCGCTGAAGACGGAGGTTATGTGTTGCTGGGGTTGCGAGAACCTGTCCCAGCACTGACCCGGCGTTTATTTTGTGACATGCCGTGGGGCACGGAAAAGGTATTGAAAGAAACCGTCCGCCGACTGGAAGGAAAGTTGGAATTGTTGCCAATACTTTGGGATGTGGACCGCTATCCAGATTTGCTTCGCCTGAAGCGGGAGGCGAGCACGTTAGCATTGGGCCCAGACTTTACAAAACTGCTGGCTTCGATTCATGTTCGGACTGTGAGTCCTATAGGCTGAGCATACAAAATTACATGGTTCCATCTCCGCAGGCATCCCGCGGATGCTCAGCCCATTTTGATGGGAATTCCCGCAATGCGGGCCCGCCATTCCGCAGGCCCGGTTTGATGCACTGAGCTACCCCGAGTGTCCACCGCCACGGTCACTGGCATATCTTCCACTAGAAATTCGTGAATCGCCTCCATGCCCAATTCCGGGAAAGCGATGATCTTTGACGAGCGAATGGCCTTGGAGACCAGGTAGGCTGCGCCACCGGTGGCGATAAGATACACCGCGCCGTGTTTTTTAATGGAGGCAATGGCGGTGGGGCCGCGTTCAGCCTTGCCCACCATGCCGATGAGGCCGGTTTTTTCCAAAATAATGTCGGTGAATTTGTCCATGCGTGTGGCGGTGGTGGGACCGGCGGGACCGACGGCCTCGTCACGTACGGCGTCCACCGGACCCACGTAGTAGATAAAGCGGTTTTTGAGGTCAACGCCCCTTGGCAGCGGCTGGTTTTCCCCCAGCAGGTCCGCCAGACGCTTGTGGACGGCGTCGCGGCCGGTAAGCAGCTTGCCGGAGAGCAACAGATTTTCACCGGGCCGCCAGTGTGCGATGTCTTCGCGAGTGAGTCCGTCGAGGTTGACGCGACGCGCCTGCTCTTTGCTGGCGAGTGTGATGTTGGGCCAGTCCTCAAGTGTCGGGGTAGGAAGTTCGGCGGGGCCGCTGCCGTCTAACGTGAAGTGGATGTGTCGGGTGGCCGCGCAGTTGGGGATCATGGCCACCGGTTTGGAGGCAGCATGGGTGGGGTAGTCGCTGACCTTGACGTCCAGCACAGTGGTGAGCCCGCCGAGACCCTGTGCGCCGATGCCTAGTGCGTTCACTTTTTCAACCAGTTCAAGGCGTAATTCTTCAGCCGTATTTTTCGGGCCACGGGCTTTCAGTTGCTGAATATCGATGGGTGCCATCATGCCTTGTTTAGCCAGTAACATGGCTTTTTCCGGTGTGCCGCCGATGCCCAGGCTGAGGATGCCCGGCGGGCACCAGCCAGCGCCGAGGGTTGGTACTGTTTTTAGTACCCAGTCCACGATGCTGTCGCTGGGGTTGAGAACCGCGAAGCGGGCCTTGTTTTCTGAACCGCCACCCTTGGCAGCGACGGTGATCTCCAGTTTGTCGCCGGGTACCATCTCCGTGTGAACCACGGCGGGGGTGTTGTCGCCGGTATTGTTGCGCGCCCCGGCAGGGTCACTCACTATCGAGGCGCGTAGCGGGTTGTCGGGGTCGGTGTAGGCTTGGCGGACGCCCTGGTCAATCATGGCTTGCAGGGAAAGTTCTCCCTCCCATTGCACGTTCATACCAATTTTGAGAAAGACCACGGCGATGCCTGTGTCCTGGCAGATCGGCCGCCGTCCCTCTGCGCACATGCGTGAATTCACCAAAATCTGGCCGATGGCCTCGCGTGCGGCGCTGGATTGCTCGGCCCGGTAGGCGGTATCCAGAGCCTTTACGAAATCGGGGGAATGATAGTAGGAAATGTATTGAAAGGCATCTGCGATGCTGGTGATCAGGTCGTGCTGGCGGATAACCGTCATGGAACCTTCCTTA
>JAADHZ010000118.1 GCA_013151575.1 Gammaproteobacteria bacterium | reverse complement strand
CGAGAATTTTATTGCGCGGTGAATACAGCAGGTTAGCGCGGGGGATGTGGGTGGTGCAGACCGGTTTGCATTTTCCGCAGCGTACGCAGTCCTTAATGTCGTCGTTGAGTGCGCCCAGTTCGCTGGCTTCAAGGATGAGTGCTTCTTGTTGCAACAGGCGTAAAGAAGGCGTGTAGGCGTTGTCCAGTCCTGAACCGGCCAGTAATTTTCCGGGGTTGAATCGTTCCTCGGGATCAACGGATTTTTTATAGTCAGTGAAAGCGGCGATGGTGGCCTGATCCAGAAATTGCATTTTGGTGATGCCGATGCCGTGTTCACCGGAAATGACGCCGCCCAGTTTTTGTGCGGTTTCCATAATGCGTTTTACGACATGTTCTGCTTCGTGCAGCATATGGTAGTCGTTGGAGTGTACGGGAATATTGGTGTGTACGTTGCCATCTCCGGCGTGCATGTGGGTGGCGACAAACAGGCGTGAGTTGCGAATATCGCCATGGATGGCATCGAGTTTTTCCCGCACAGCAGAGAGTTCGCGGCCGTTGAAAATCTGTTTAAGTGGTTGTTCGATATCGCTGCGATAAGAGATGCGCAGTTCGCGACGTTGCAACAAACGAAACAGACTTTGTGTGCCGTGTGGGGGTGCCTGGTCCGCAAAAATGTCCGGGTGGTTTTCGGCGTCGTCGTCGAGATTGTCCAGTACGGTTGTCCAGCGGGATTTTATGGTGGAGAGATGTTCGTGCGCTGCCGCTTTTTTGTTGGTGAGTATGGTGTCGATTTCTTCGCAAGGGATATCGCCGGGTTCGTAGTCGGCGATTTGTTGATGTTCAGGCATGTCACTGGCCAGGTATTCGAGCACGGCATCAATCATGCGTAATTTATTGCGCGTGGAGTATTCGATATTGATGCGTTCGATGGTTTCGCTGTAGTCCGCCAGCCGGCCCAGCGGGATAACCACATCTTCGTTGATTTTAAAGGCGTTGGTGTGGGCGGCAATGGCGGCGGTGCGGGCGCGGTCTGACCAGAAGCGGTGACGGGCTTCAGGACTAACGGCGATGAAGCCTTCCGCATCGCGGGCATTAGCCATGCGCACGACTATAGAGGCCGCCTCGGCGACCTGGTCGGCATCGTCGCCAACGATGTCCACCAGCAAAATCATTTTTGGCATTTCACGGCGCGGTGCCTTGGTGCTGTATTTTACCGCATGGACATAGCGTTCATCGAGATGTTCCATGCCTGCCAGTTTTACGTCCGGCAGAGCATCGAGATAATCTTTTGTTTCGACGATAGCGGGTACGGCACGGCGCAGGTCATCGCCAAAAAATTCCAGACACACGGTGCGGATGTGCTGCGGCATTTTGTGCAGAATGAAGACAGCGGATGTGATCAGGCCATCACAACCTTCTTTTTGCACACCGGGCAGGCCACCAAGAAACTTGTTGGTGACATCTTTACCTAAGCCCTGTTTACGCAATTCCGTGCCGGGGATACGCAGGGTTTCCGGTTTGTCTTTGGGGGTTTTGCCATCGGCTTCAAAATGATTGATGCGGAATGTGGCTTCGGCCTGTTCGTGAATCTTGCCGAGATTGTGGTTGAGCCGCTCAACTTCCAGCCAGTGACCATCGGGCATGACCATGCGCCAGGAGAGCAAATTGTCCAGTGTAGTTCCCCACAACACGGCTTTTTTGCCACCGGCATTCATAGCGATATTGCCGCCGATGCAGGAGGCATCTTGTGACGTGGGATCAACCGCAAACACGTAGCCGCTGGCTTCGGCAGTTTCTGAAACGCGCCGCGTTACTACCCCGGCTTCGACCTGGATAGTGGCAACTTTGTCTTCGACACCTTCAATATGACGTAGTTTGACGGGAGTGAGCGCTTCCAGTTTTTCAGTGTTAATCACCGCGCAACATGTTTTTAATGGCACGGCACCGCCGGTATAGCCGGTGCCACCACCACGGGGAATGATGCCCAGCCCCAGTTCCACGCAGGCTTTTACCACTTTGGCCATTTGTATCTCGGTATCCGGGGTCAGTACGACAAAGGGGTATTCAACGCGCCAGTCAGAAGCGTCTGTGACGTGACTGACTTTGGCCAGGCCACCGAAGTCGATATTGTCACGACGGGTGATGCGTGAGAGTTTTTGCAGAGTTTTGCGGCGTAGCGCTTGTTCTGTCGCGAAGTCATTCTCAAAATTGCGAATGGCGGTTTGTGTCGCATCTACCAGCTCCAGAGCAAGTGGGTTTTTTTCGGCACGAGTGCTGATCTGGTTCAGGCGGTGATGCAAAGCGTGTACCAGTGATTCCCGGCGTTTCGGATTTTGCAGCAAGTCATCCTGAATGAAGGGATTGCGGGTGACCACCCACAAGTCGCCCAGTACTTCAAATAACATGCGTGCTGAGCGGCCGGTGCGACGGCTGCTCCGTAGCCGGTTCAGTGTTTCCCAGTGTGCGTGCCCGAGGAAACGGATGATGATTTCGCGGTCAGAGAAAGACGTATAGTTATAGGGGATCTCGCGCACGCGGGTACTTATAGTGGAAGAAGTGGGCGTCATCATGAGGTTTGAAGGTAGTTCCTGAATGTAGTAAATGGTGCGCCAGGATTGGCGCATGGTTTTCGGGCGGCCTGGAAATTAAAGGCAAAGTTTAACACAGGCTGGATACTCTCTGATCGGGCTGGTGAGAAATGTTGGGAATGTTGTTGACCCGCTGAATCCGGTGTGTATAATGCGCCCCTCGCTCGACTGAGGTCGGCGATGCAGAACGGCGGCAATGTTTCACTTTTAACCCGGTTTGAAATGAGTTAAAAAAAAGCTTGACGCCAACTGAGGTTAACGTAGAATACGCGCCTCGTTGTTGAGCAACCAAGGTTGTTTGACAACAGTTTCAAGCCATACGGCAAGAAACAAATTGTCAGTCTATTGACTGGCGACGCAGGATGATGTTACAATCGTCCGTCTTTGCTTCACGCAAGCAAAGTAGCTCTTTAAAAAGTTAGATTAGGTAATTTGTGTGGGCACTTGCGCCGATGGTTTGATGTACAAAAAACTGTTGATGTAAGTGACACCAAGTCAGTAAATTCATGAG
>JAADHZ010000012.1:4472-21282 GCA_013151575.1 Gammaproteobacteria bacterium | reverse complement strand
GACCTGTCTGTGCCCCAAACCAAAGTATTGACTAAAACAATCAGAATTTTTTACGCACGGTGAGTATGAAATAATTAGCGGGAACCGCTGACGGTTAAAAGAGGTTGTTGACGCTGAAGGCAAAACAATAAAACGGTATTGGCGGCGACGCGGATGCCGTTTTTTTTATATGGTTTTTCTCTGTTCTGTTATGGGGACGGCGTACCTGCACAGGGTGCAGATATTCAGATGGCGTTAAAAATTGGTTGGAAATCGTCAGTCTGTGAAATACTTATTGCCTTCCTACTAACCAAAACGCGAAGCATGGGGTAAAGTGACGAATGTTCTGCCCCGGTGGGGCGTTGAAAATAAAAGTGAAAAGGGTATGAAACGAATTTTCTTATTTGTGGTGCTTTTTTTGGTGGCCCTGCTGGGGCTTAGTTTTGCGTTAATGAACGCGGATCCGGTGGGCCTGAGTTACTATTTCGGTAGTATCCAGGCGCCTTTGTCACTGGTGGTGGTGCTGGCTCTGGCACTGGGTGCAGGGCTGGGGGTACTGGCCAGCCTGGGGATGCTCGTTAATCAAAAACGTGAGTTGGCTCGGTTGCGACGATCAGAAAAAATGGCCGCAACAGAAGTGAAAAATTTGCGTTCATTGACATTGAAGGACGCCCGCTAAGTCGGTGTCGCCGGAAATGGACTTGGTTGTGCTGTATCTGCTGTTGCCTGTCGCAGCAGCGTCGGGTTGGTGGATTGGGCGGCGAGGGCCGTGCCGCAAACCGGACACCACCCTTCCAGCTTTTTCTTCTGATTATTTCAAAGGCCTGAATTTTTTGCTCAACGAGCAGACCGACAAGGCCATCGACGTGTTCGTCAAAATGCTGGAGGTCGACAGCGACACTGTTGAGGCTCATCTGGCGCTGGGCAACCTGTTTCGCCGACGTGGCGAGGGCGAACGCGCCATCCGCATCCATCAAAATCTGATTGCTCGTCCGAGCCTGAGCAAGTCACAGCGGACGCTAGCGCTGTTTGAGTTGGGGCAAGATTATCTGCGCGCAGGTCTGTTGGATAGAGCCGAGACGTTGTTCGAGGAGCTGCTGAAACACGACAATTTTCGCGCCGAGGCGCTGGAAAAATTACTGGACATCTACCAGCAGGAAAAAGAGTGGGAAAAGGCCATTGATGTAGCGCGGCGCATCGAGGCCCAGACCGGCAAGAAAATGAATGTGCTGCTGGCTCAATTTTATTGTGAGCTGGGGGACGGTCTGCGTGCCGCCCGCGATCTGCGGGCGGCCGGTAAAATGGCGAAACGTGCGCTGAGCTATGACCAGCGTTGCGTGCGGGCCAGCCTGTTGCAGGCGGATGTCGACAAGTCCCATGGCGATGATAAGGCCGCCATAAAATCCCTCAAACAGGTGGAACATCAGGATGCGGATTTTTTGCCCGAGGTGATTGGCCCGCTGCTGAGCGGTTATCAGGCGTTGGGCAGAACCAACGAAGCGGAACAGTATTTGGACCACCTGTTGGAACATCACCAGGGCATTACTCCCTTGCTGGCACTTGCCGAGCTGCTGGAGCAACGAGACGGCGAACAGGTTGCTTCAGAACGCATTGTGGCCTTTCTTCGCCAGCGTCCCTCCGTGCGGGGGCTGGACCGGCTCATTGAATTGCATCTTGAAAACAGTGACGGTGCGGCGCGTGAAAATTTACTGATACTGAAAGAACTTACCCGTCGGCTGCTGGAAAACAAAGCCCCGTACCGCTGCACCCATTGCGGATTCAAGGCAAAAACACTTCAGTGGCAGTGCCCCGGCTGCAAACAGTGGACTACGGTGCGTCCTGTTCAAGGGGTGGTGGGTGAATAAATACCGGGAGTAACGAGTAGTGACAATAACGATAGACTCCAGCCTGACCGACCCGCGCATCATCGTGGCGTTGGATTTCGACAGTGCTAAAACGGCATTGGCCCTGGCGGACCGGCTGGAGCCGGGCCAATGCCGACTCAAGGTGGGCAAGGAGTTATTCACCTGCGCTGGTCCCGCCTTGGTGGAAGACTTGCAGGCGCGGGGGTTTGACGTGTTTCTGGACCTCAAATTTCATGACATCCCCAACACCGTGGCTAAGGCCTGCCGCGCCGCCGCCGATCTTGGGGTGTGGATGGTGAACGTACACACCCTGGGCGGTCGGCGCATGATGGAAGCGGCACGGGAAGCGGTGGACGCAGCCTCTTACAATCCGTTGCTGATTGGCGTGACTATCCTCACCAGCATGGGTGTGGATGACCTGCGGGAAGTGGGCCTTTCCGGCAGCCCGGAACACAATGTATTGCGGTTGGCCTGTCTGGCAGAAGCGTCCGGGTTGGACGGGGTGGTGTGTTCACCCCGTGAGGTATCGGTCCTGCGTGACACCGTAGGCCATGCTTTTCGGCTGGTGACTCCTGGTGTGCGTCCGGCGGATTCCATCAGTGACGATCAAAAACGTGTGACCACACCAGAAGACGCTATAGCTAATGGCTCTCATTATTTGGTGGTGGGTCGACCGATTACCCGGGCCGAAGACCCCGTGGCCGCATTGCGAGCTATCAACGCGGTAATATTACCGCGCCTGTGATATTGACTCACCCGCTGTCAAAATTTTAGTCTTGGGTCTCCACTCATGGATGAATGTTGGACAAAAAGGAGACATTGTCATGTCACACGAAAATAAGTGCACGAAATCGCATTTCAGAGGTTTTTTGCTGGCGATTTTTTTGCTGTTAGGTTCCGCCGCTGCGTGGGCGACGCCCGTTGATGTGAACAGCGCGGATGCCGCTGCATTGGCGGCGCAGATGACGGGGGTTGGGTTGGCAAAAGCAGAAGCCATCGTGGCCTATCGTGATACCCACGGCCCGTTCAAAACGGTGGACGAGCTGATCAAGGTGAAGGGCATTGGCCCCCAGACGGTGGAAAAAAACCGTGCCGATCTGATGGTGGAAAATCTCTGACCTGAGCTGGGTGAAATTTGCCCGGTGTGACGACGGCCATCCCGCAAGGGATGGCCGTTTTTGGTTCGCCTGGGGCGGAAAGTAGGCCTTGTCGCTGGCCTGAAGCGTCGCTGGTGTTACAATCCGCCCGCAACCAAACATAGGCTAGGTGTAGCGGGGAGGCATCCCTGGTGTAATGAAGACGGAGGGTTGTCTCAACCAGCGGATATTTACTCGGCATAGCGCCTTCAAAAACTCTAATTACCTGGACAAAACATGACTCTTCAGCCCGTCATACTTTCCGGTGGATCCGGCTCTCGCCTTTGGCCACTTTCCCGGGAACAATTTCCCAAGCAACTGCATTCCTTTCAGGGCGAATACACCCTGTTGCAACAAACCGCGCAGCGGTTGGACGGCTTGCAGGTGTCTACCGGCAAAGTGGCTGTGCCCATGGTGGTGTGCAATGAGCAGCATCGTTTCCTGGTGGCAGAGCAATTGCGAGCCATTGGCTGTGAATCGGCCAGTATTATGCTGGAACCGGTGGGGCGAAATACCGCCCCGGCTGTGACCGTGGCGGCATTGGCTTGCATTGATAAGGGCGATGATGCCATTTTGCTGGTGATGCCGGCGGATCATGTTATTTCCGATCCTTCCGAGTTTCACCGTGCGACTAATGTGGCGGCTGAACTGGCTGGCGATGGCGCGCTGGTGGCCTTTGGCATTCGCCCTGCTCATGCCGAAACAGGGTATGGCTACATTCACATGGGTGATGTATTGCCCAATGGCAACGCGTCGGCGATTAAGGCTTTTGTTGAAAAGCCGGATGCAGACACGGCCAGCGCCATGCTCGAATCCGGTGAGTTTGTGTGGAACAGCGGTATTTTCGTCATGCGCGCATCCCGTTGGCTCGAACAATTGGCTGCACAACAGCCGGAGATGCTAGCGACCTGTCAGCGGGCCTATGCGGGAGCCGTGGAGGACTTGGATTTTTGTCGGCTTGATGCAGAAGCCTTTGCTGCTTGCCCCAGCAACTCCATAGACTACGCCGTGATGGAAAACCTTAACTATGAAACGCAGACTCCGTCGGGACAGGTTGCCGCCGCTGTGGTGCCAGTGGACGCCGGCTGGTCCGACCTAGGCGTCTGGTCGGCGCTGTGGGAAGTGGGCGAGCGCGATGGCAGTGGCAATGTCACTCGTGGTGATATCCTGACCCACGATTGTCGCAATAGTCTGTTTCACGCTGAGCATCGTTTGGTGGCAGCCGTGGGGGTGGAAGACCTGCTGGTGGTGGAGACGGTGGACGCCGTGATGGTGGCACACAAGGACAACGCCCAGGAAGTGAAAAAAATTGTCGAGCAATTGGCCGCGGACGGTCGTAGCGAGGGTTTGATGCACCGGCAGGTGTATCGGCCCTGGGGTACCTACGAGGGAGTGGATGCGGGCGAGCGTTTCCAGGTCAAACGCATCGTGGTAAAGCCGGGGGCAGCGTTGTCGCTGCAAATGCATCATCATCGGGCTGAACATTGGATCGTGGTGAAAGGCACGGCCCGGGTGACCTGCGGCGATAAGGTGTTTTTGCTCAGCGAAAACCAGTCAACTTATATCCCTATCGGCGAGACTCATCGGTTGGAAAATCCGGGAGCAATACCCTTGGAGTTGATCGAGGTGCAGTCCGGCGGCTACCTGGGCGAGGACGATATCGTCCGTTTCGAAGACCGTTACGGACGGGAAAAACTCGCGAAATAATATGTTCCACCCCTTATTGCCGAAGAAAAATTGCCCGCATCAACGGAGGCAGGTAAAATTCGCCGACTCAGCCGAGCTGAAGGAAGCAGTACAAGGAAATAACAAAAGAGGAAAACATGGCGAATTCACATTTGTTTACATCGGAGTCCGTCTCCGAAGGGCACCCGGATAAAGTCGCAGACCAGATCTCAGACGCTATTCTGGATGCTATTTTCGAGCAGGACCCTGCGGCCCGTGTGGCCTGCGAAACCATGGTCAACACCGGCATGGTGGTGATCTCCGGCGAAATCACTACCTCGGCCTGGGTTGATATGCAGGCGGTGGTGCGCGAGACCGTCAAACGCATCGGTTACAACAGTTCCGATATGGGTTTTGATTACGAATCCTGTGCAGTATTAACGTCCATTGACAAACAGTCTGCCGATATCGCCATGGGCGTGGATGAAACCGAGGCCCACGAACAGGGCGCCGGCGACCAGGGTCTGATGTTCGGTTACGCCAGCAATGAGACCGATGTGCTGATGCCTGCACCTATCACCTATGCGCACCGTTTGGTGAAACGCCAGGCTGAAGTGCGCAAAAACAACACGTTGCCCTGGTTGCGTCCGGATGCCAAGAGCCAGGTTACCTTTCGTTATGAAGGCAACAAACCGGTCGCTATTGATGCCGTGGTGCTATCTACGCAGCACAGTGATGACATCGACACCCCATCATTGCGCGAAGCGGTGATGGAGGAAATCATCAAACCCGTATTACCGGCAGAATGGCTGACAGCGGACACCAAATATCACATCAATCCCACCGGCCGTTTTGTCATCGGTGGCCCCGTCGGTGATTGCGGCCTCACCGGACGCAAGATCATCGTCGACACTTACGGTGGCATGGCACGCCATGGTGGTGGTGCCTTCTCCGGCAAAGATCCTTCCAAAGTGGATCGTTCTGCTGCATATGCCGCGCGCTACGTGGCGAAAAATATCGTTGCCGCCGGTTTGGCGGATCGTTGCGAAATTCAGGTGTCGTACGCGATCGGTGTTGCTGAGCCGACTTCCATCAGCATCGAAACATTTGGTACTGGCAAGGTGGATGACAGCCGCATCGCAGAATTGGTGCGGGAGCATTTTGATCTGCGCGCGGGTGGCCTAGTGAAAATGCTGGATTTGCTGCGACCCATTTATAGCGCTACTGCGGCGTACGGCCATTTCGGCCGCGAGGAAGAAGGTTTCCCGTGGGAAATCACTGACAAGGCAGAGGCCTTGCGTGACGCGGCAGGTATTTGATTAACGCGCCTCTAAACAAAACTCAGCTTCTTGGCGTAGGGTGCATTGCCCTCCCTACAGAACGTAGAGTTGCTTGGTAGGGGGTAAGACTTAGCCTCAGCTGAATTTTATTAATAGGCAGGTTGATTTATTGTTTTAAAATGTGAAAAATTAGCATCTCTTGAGGAGCGCTGCAGCGGGGTATCCCGCCAGGCTCAAGAGATGTCGCTAGAAGTAGGAACGGCGCTCATTCAACTTTTTATGGTTTGCATTCGATGCAACAACATTCGATCCAAAAAGGAGAATGAATTATGAACGCCGTTGTAGATTCCGGATTTACCGATTACAAAGTGGCCGATATCGGCCTGGCCGAATGGGGTCATAAAGAAATCGCCATTGCTGAAACCGAAATGCCGGGCCTGATGGCTCTGCGTGAAGAGTTCGGGGACCAGCAGCCCCTCAAGGGTGCCCGCATCATGGGTAGCCTGCACATGACCATTCAAACCGCCGTGCTCATCGAAACCCTGATCGTCCTGGGCGCCGAAGTACGTTGGGTATCGTGCAACATCTACTCTACGCAGGACCACGCCGCTGCGGCCATCGCCGCACAAGGCATCCCGGTTTATGCCTGGAAGGGTGAAAGCATCGAAGAATATTGGTGGTGTACCGAGCAAGCCTTCAATTGGCCCGGCGGCAAACTGCCCAACATGATTCTTGACGACGGCGGTGACGCCACATTGCTGGTACACAAAGGCGTTGAATTTGAAAAGGCCGGTGCCGTGCCGGACGCCAAAGAAGGTGACAACGAAGAATATGTTGCCATTCTCGATGTGCTGCGCCGTAATCTGCCGACGGATAACACCAAGTGGCAAAAAATGGCTGAAAGCATCAAGGGCGTGACCGAAGAAACCACCACCGGTGTGCACCGTCTCTACCAAATGGTGGAAGCGGGCGAACTGTTGTTCCCGGCCATGAACGTCAACGACTCCGTGACCAAATCCAAATTCGACAATCTGTATGGTTGCCGCGAATCATTGCTGGACGGCATCAAACGTGCCACCGACGTGATGATCGCCGGAAAAATCTGCGTGGTACTGGGGTACGGTGATGTAGGAAAAGGCTGTGCGCAGGCGTTCCGTGGCATGGGCGCCACCGTGTGGGTGACCGAGATCGATCCCATTTGTGCACTGCAAGCCGCCATGGAAGGTTATCGCGTCGTGGACATGAACGAAGTTGTGAGCCAAGGTGACATTTTCGTCACCACCACTGGCAACTTCGACGTTATCAATCACGATCACATGGCCGCCATGAAAAATGAAGCCATCGTCTGCAACATCGGTCACTTCGATTCCGAGATCAACATCGCCTCACTGGAAAAATATGAGTGGGTCGAAATCAAACCGCAAGTGGATCACGTTATTTTTCCTGATGGAAAGCGCATCATCATATTGGCCAAAGGCCGCTTGGTGAATCTGGGTTGCGCCACCGGCCACCCCAGCTTCGTGATGTCCGCCTCATTCACCAACCAAGTGTTGGCGCAAATGGAGTTCTTCAACGACAGCGGGCAATATGGAAACGAAGTCTACGTATTGCCAAAAACGCTGGATGAAAAAGTTGCGCGCCTGCACCTGGAGAAAATCGGAGTGAACCTCACAACGTTATCGCAAGAGCAGGCTGATTACATCAATGTGCCGGTGGAAGGGCCGTACAAGCCAGGGCACTATCGTTATTAATATTTGTTATTAATCCGCGATCATCTTCCCCCTCTCAGTAGCGAGGGGGAAGAGTTTGGGGTTTGAAATCAGACAACCATGCGACTCACAGAACAACAGGCTCGAATCATCAAGGCACAGGTTGTGAAAGAATTTGGCCGGGAGGCAAAGGTCTTGTTGTTTGGTTCCAGGGTGGACGATGAAGCGCTCGGTGGTGATATTGATCTTTTTGTTGAGACAAATCACCCGCCTGAGCAGGCCCTGAAGGCCGAGATGGCACTTTACGCAGGCTTACAGCGTGAGCTGGGAGAACAACGTATTGATATCATCGTACATCGCGCGGGTTCTCCGTTACAACGCGTCCACAAGGAAGCATTGCGTACCGGGGTGGAGCTGGAATGAATGATTTTCAGCAACAGCACCGTAATCGTCTGACTCAAATATTGCGTTTGGTTGCACGTGAGGATGAGCATTTGTTGGCCGTTCATCAACGTCTGTTTGGCACTGTAGGAAATCTCTCGCAGGAATGGATTAAAACCCTTCAGGCTTCACCTCAGGGCATTGATCGATTGGAATCATTCGGCGCAAAGTTTGGCCGTATGCAGGACACTATAGTTGATAAGCTCCTGCCTCAATTGTTACGGACTGCCGGTGAAAAACCAGGCACTGCGATTGATAATCTCAACCGTGTAGAAAAATTGGGCCTCATAGAAAATACGGACCGCTGGATCGCAATGCGTGGCTTGCGCAATCTGTTGGTACATGAGTACATTCAAGCGCCTGAAGATATGCGTGCCGCTCTGCAACAGGCACAGGCATTTACCATAGAGTTGCACCTCGCTTTCGAAACGATTAAAGACTATGCACAACGCAAGCTGAACGTCAGTTTGTGAACTTGTCCTGAGTTCTGACTAAAAAACTATGCAATCACAAAAAAAATACCCACCAAAATTCAGCGTCGAATTTTTCCCACCCAAAACGGAAGAGGGGAAAATCAAATTGCGCAAAACACGGGAAGAGCTGGCCAAATTGAATCCGGCCTATTTTTCCGTGACCTACGGCGCAGGCGGCAGCACTCAACAGGGCACCCTGGACGCTGTGCTGGAAATACAAAAGTCCGGCATTGATGCCGCGCCGCACCTCACCTGTATTGGTTCAACCCGGCAAGGCGTTCGTGAACTGCTACAAACCTATATTGACAATGGCATTCATCGCATTGTCGCGCTACGCGGCGACATGCCCTCGGGCACGCGGGACATGGGTGAACTTCACTACGCCAGCGAACTGGTGGAATTTATTCGCAGCGAAACGGGTGATCATTTCCATATCGAGGTTGCCGCTTATCCGGAGTTTCATCCCCAGGCTGCCAGCGCCTCCGCAGATCTTGCACATTTCAAGCAAAAGGTTGATGCAGGTGCCAACAGTGCCATTACCCAGTATTTTTTCAATGCTGATGCTTATTATCGTTTCGTCGATGACTGCGAAAAAATGGGCATCGATATTCCCATCGTTCCGGGAATCTATCCCATCACCAACTACAAAAATCTGGCACGGTTTTCAGACATGTGCGGCGCCGAAATCCCGCGTTGGTTACGCAAGCGCCTAGAAAACTTTGGTGACGACATCGATTCCCTGCGGGCTTTTGGTCTGCAGGCCACCGCGCAGCTGTGCCAAACCTTGCTCGAACAGGGCGCACCCGGTCTACATTTTTATAGCATGAATCAGGCGGGCCCCACTCAGACCATTTGGCACGAAGTCGTGAAGGATTGAGAGTTAAGTGCTGCGGAGGGGGCACCGTTCGCAGTCCGTAAAGTGCAGCCCGTCTCAAACGTAAAATGATGGAATACGAAGTGCTGAAACAAAAATCTATCAGTTGAAATATGCAGTGGACGGTTAGGTCATTTACTTCTACGAAGAGCTACAAGAACGTTCCGTTGCGGCACCGATGAGCTGGATAAGCTGAACGGTGGCCGGGCGAATCGCCTGACCGTGATGCTTAGCTCGAAATCGCGGGCACATCAACTTTGGATTTTCACATGATACGACTGAATTCGCTTGCGACAAGTGTTAAATGGTATTGGAATCGTATCGGGCGTTAAACTTATCCGAATACCGATTCCATCTTGCTGCTTGTCGATGGAGTGGCAGCAACTTTGCTTCGAAATATATTTTCAAGCATGAGTGAGTTTTTGCTGGTTTGCATTTTACTGTTAGGACCGCTCGAATAATAACTGTCGATTTTCGCATGAAAGGCGGTCAACTTTCACAGTACACCGCCAAAATGGAGTTATACCATTACGCCGCAAATGGGACAGTAAATGTTCGATCAATCCTTAACGGCTCTAATGATGCACGAGCACATCTCATATCCTCACGAAATATGGTAATGCCATCAGAGCAATGCCGACAACAACGAGCATGTACACGTTTGATATAAAATAAGGAAATACAAATAGCGTGATTCCGGTAAGCAGTGGGACTATTGCCTTTTGTTTTCTTCCATAGCTAAAGAATCCGTAGCCGATTGCCCCGAATACCACTCCCCACACAAGTAGTGACGCACCTTCCATTTTAGAACTCACTGTTTTCTATTATAACCACCAGATAATATGTGACACTTATTTTTGGAAAAGTAATATTCGTCACGAAGTTATGCATAATACACCCACTCACAACCCCAAAAACCGAGGATGCGCTGGGGCCAGACTCGTTGATTCGTTATGCTATAATGGTATGGTTTTTGATTTTCGGTCGTTCCCTTGCTCGGGTGATTCTGTTGGGCGAGCCAACTTATGTTCAATTTTTTTGAGCTGAATGCCCTACGGTAGGGTAATGCTGGTCGGGACTTCGTAAAACCCGCCCAATGTTGTCTAATAGTACTGAAATGCCTCTCAAAACACGTCATTCTCTCCGTTAGAATAATGCGTAAATCGGCTTTGCCGAAATCGTGGCTTGTTTCCGGAGTTTCTGGGCTGGCGCTATTTAGAGGCCCCGCTCATCGCTGCTCCGGTATTCAAATCCAGCACCCGTTGCGCATCGTTGGCCAGATCATCCATTTCCAGTTTGTTGTAAGCGGTGACTAAAATACGCAGTGCGTCGCGTGATGCCGGCGTGCGCTGGTAATTTTCGATCACATACTTTGCACGGTTGGCGGCGGCGACAAAAGCGCTGCGTTCCATGTAATAGCGGGCGACGTGAATTTCGTGCAAGGCCAGGTTGTTGCGCAGGTAACCCATGCGTTTCATGGCGTCGGGGATATAGCGGCTGTTGGGGAATTTTTTTATCAGTTCAACGAAGTAATCATAGGATTTTTTGGTGGAGCTGGGGTCTCGTTGGCTGGAATCCTGAGACAGGGTCACATCCAGTGGGTTGTCTTTTTTGCTGGAGCTGGCCAAACCGCGCAAGTAGTAGGCGTAGTCTACGTTGAGGTGGCGCGGGTGAAGTTTAATGAAACGATCGGCGGAAGAGATGGCGGTATCGGGTTCATCAAACTTCATGTAAGCGTAAGCCGTATCCAGCTGTGCTTGCTCGGCGTAACGGCCGAAGGGATATTTTGCTTCCAGCGTTTCAAAATGTTGGATGGCCACTTCGAAATCCTCGCCATCCAGCGCCTGCTTGGCTTCTTTGTAGAGCTTTTCCACGGACCACTTTTCGGGATTATCGGCATCGTCCGGGGTGGATGCACAGCCTGTTAGCCCCATAATCAGGCTCGACAGAAGTATTGTCAGCAGGCGGAGTTTGGTGCGGGAGTGTCTCTTGGATATGGATTTTGGCATGGGCTCTGACAACATTTAGTTTTGGGAAGGCCTGAATCGTGCGCGGCCTCACGGATTGACTACTTGGGAACCAAAGCGCGTTATTATAGCCGCCTTCGGCCATCAGTGAGAAACGGCGCGATCAACTGTAGAAAAACCACACTGACATGGGTACACGTTTCATGGGCAATAACGAACAACTTTCCGCGCAGGTGCCCGACTCCATGGCCGGCCTGCGCTTGGACCAGGCTCTGGCCGGCTTGTTTCCCGACTATTCCCGAGCCCGCTTGCAACGCTGGATCAAGGGCGGACAGGTCAGCCTGGACGGCCGCCAGCCACGGGCCCGGGACATAGTACACGGTGGCGAGGCTGTGTCGCTCACCGTGGAACTCACCGAAGAAACCCGCTGGCGTCCCCAGCCCCTACCGCTGGATATCGTGTACGAGGATGAGGCGCTGCTGGTGATCAACAAACCCCCCGGGGTGGTTGTGCATCCGGGGGCGGGCAACATGGACGGCACCCTCAGCAACGCCTTGTTGCATCACGCACCGGAGCTGGAGGCAGTACCCCGCGCTGGCATCGTGCACCGCATTGACAAAGACACCAGCGGGCTGTTGGTAGTGGCTCGTACTCTTGTCGCGCAAAAATCGCTGGTGGAACAGCTACAGGCGCGCTGTTTTGACCGCCATTATCAGGCCCTGGTTCAGGGGGTGATGACCGCTGGCGGCTGCGTCGATGCGCCCATCGGCCGCCACCCGGTGAACCGCACGCGGCAGGCGGTGATCACCGACCGGGAATCCCCCAGCATCAAAGAAGCCATTACCCACTACCGGGTTGCAGAACGGTTTCGCGCCCACACCCTGGTGAACGTGAAACTGGAGACTGGCCGCACCCACCAGATCCGCGTCCACATGGCCCACATCCTATACCCGTTGGTGGGCGACCCGGCGTACGGCGGGCGTTTGCGTATTCCCGCCGGAGTGACTCCTGAACTGGAGCAGGCCCTGCGTCGGTTCCGGCGTCAGGCCCTGCATGCGGCTAGCCTGGGGCTGGTGCATCCACTCAGCGGTGAGGCCGTCGCTTGGCAGGCCGCGCTGCCCGCAGATATGCAAGAGCTTATTGCATTTTGCCGGCAGCAATAATGTTGGGACGAGCTAAATGACGTCCGGGCTGATGTTTCCCGATTGGCCCGCCCCGGCCCCGGTGTACGCCGCCAGCACTACCCGTGAAGGAGGCTTCAGCACGGGGCCTTACGCCCGCTTCAATCTCGCCACCCACGTGGGTGACGCCCCGAACACCGTGGCCGCCAACCACGCAAGGTTAGTGGAGATCCTATCTTTACCGGAATCTCCTCGCTGGCTGAACCAGGTTCATGGCAGCGGAGTGGTGATGCTCGACGGTAACGAGCCAGAGTTACCCAAGGCCGATGCCAGCAGCACTCGCCACGCGGGTCGCGTCTGCGCAGTGCTCACCGCCGACTGCCTACCGGTGCTGTTTTGCGACGCCGCCGGGACCCAGGTGGCCGCCGCCCACGCCGGTTGGCGTGGGCTGGTTGGCGGTGTGCTGGAAGCCACTGCGGCGACGTTTTCGGCCCCTGCAGGTGAACTGCTGGCCTGGCTGGGCCCAGCCATCGGCCCAACAGCCTTTGAGGTGAGAGACGAGGTGCGCAGAGCCTTTTGTGCGGCGGACCCGGATGCCGACCAGGCCTTCGTCGCCAATGGCCCCGGGCATTGGCTCGCCGATCTCTGCCAGCTGGCGCGACAACGGCTGGCGCGGGCAGGTATTACCCAGGTGTACGGCGGCGAGCACTGCACCCATCGCGAAGCAGAAAATTTCTATTCCTTTCGGCGAGACGATACTAGCGGGCGTATGGCCAGCCTGATCTGGCTGGGCCGCTAATGTTAGGCCGGCACGGTTTAGCACCTCGGCATTCACCGTATTAGTGTCGTGCGTCAACAGGGCAAGTTACTGAGCGAAATAATGCAGGCACAGGCTAATAGCCGCTGGTTATGTCGTTTAATCAATGTACTCATTCAGTGCGGCCGAGCACCGCTCGGTTGTGAAGGGCTGGATCACGAACATTGTCTCGCGCAGCTTGCCCATCAGCCGGAGTCGGAGGGTGTTTGAGAAAACCCAATCTCCACTGCCCGTGGGCAAAAACACGAATTCAGAAAGTTTCCAACTTGTTTGCAGCAGTATCGACGACTAGTATTCAACATGGTTGGGGCCGCGATCGTACGGCCCTGTTGTCATTGCCGACACAGCGAGGTGATTATATGGGGCTGGAATTAGTGTCCGAAGACGAACCGGGACGCAGTGCGACGGATTTACAAGATGAGGCAGATTCCGCAATGCAGTACCAGGGTCCAGAGCGCCGCTTGGCGCATCGGCGGGTAATAGTGGATCGCCGAAGCATGATTCGTTTTGAAATGACGCGTGACCGACGCGCTGGAATTGATCGTCGCACCGATCTACAACGGTGGAATTTGCGCGACAAACTGTAACCGTCGCAGAGGGTTGATGTCTTCGCAGTAGGCGCCGGGTTGGCGCCTTTTTTGTTTTTTCCTTCTCTTGAATCGTGTCGGCTTGCCCCCATTTATGGGGTAACAGTCATTCAGCCAACATTCATGACACACCGTTATTCAGGGGCAAAACCATGCGAATGGACAAACTTACCAGCAAATTTCAGGCAGCGCTGGCCGACGCACAAAGTCTTGCGGTGGGCCGCGACCATCAATTTATCGAACCCGTTCATTTGCTCAGTGCGATACTTGATCAGGATGGCAGCTCAGTGCGGCATTTGTTGGCGAAAACCTCGGTCAACATCAACCAACTGCGCACCCTGTTGAGCGAGTCCCTGGAGAAACTGCCCACGGTGGAAGGCATGGGGGGCGATGTACACATTTCCAATGAACTGGGGCGTCTGCTCAACGTAACGGACAAATTGGCGCAGAAACGCAAGGACAGCTTTATTTCCAGCGAGTTGTTTGCGCTGGCGGCAATACAAACCAAGGGCGCCCTGAGCGATTTGCTGCACAAGGTCGGCGCGGCGCAGGATTCCATTGAACAGGGCATTGAAGAGCTTCGTGGTGGTGAAAAAGTGAATAACGCCAATGCCGAAGAAAACCGGCAGGCGCTGGAGCGTTTTACCATCGACCTCACCGAACGCGCCGAACAGGGCAAGCTAGATCCGGTGATTGGCCGTGATGATGAAATTCGCCGCACCATTCAAGTGTTGCAGCGCCGCACCAAAAATAATCCCGTGCTCATCGGTGAACCCGGTGTGGGCAAGACGGCTATCGCCGAAGGTTTGGCGCAACGCATCATTAATGGTGAAGTGCCCGAGGGGCTCAAGTCGAAACGCTTGTTATCGTTAGACATGGGCGCGTTGATCGCCGGTGCGAAATTCCGTGGTGAATTTGAGGAACGTCTCAAGGGCGTGCTCAACGATCTCGCCAAGCAGGAAGGGCAGATCATCCTGTTCATTGATGAACTGCACACCATGGTGGGCGCGGGCAAAGCCGAAGGTGCGATGGACGCGGGCAATATGCTCAAACCGGCCCTGGCTCGGGGCGAGTTGCACTGCGTGGGCGCCACCACTCTGGATGAATATCGCCAGTACGTGGAAAAGGATGCGGCGCTGGAACGGCGTTTCCAGAAAGTGCAGGTGGACGAACCCAGCGTGGAAGACACCATCGCCATCCTGCGTGGCCTCAAGGAAAAATACGAGGTGCATCACGGTGTGGACATCACCGACCCGGCTATCGTCGCGGCGGCCACCCTATCGTACCGTTACATTTCCGACCGGCAGCTGCCGGACAAGGCCATCGACCTGATTGACGAAGCGGCCAGCCTGATTCGCATGGAGATTGATTCCAAGCCCGAAGAGATGGACCGCATGGACCGGCGTCTGATCCAGCTGAAGATTGAGCACGAGGCGCTGAAGAAAGAAACCGACGCGGCCAGTGAGCGTCGTCGTGCCGACCTTGCCGCCGAGATCAATCGTCTGGAACGTGAGTACGCGGATCTGGATGAGGTGTGGAAATCAGAAAAAGCGGCCCTGCAAGGCACGCAACACATCAAGGAAGACCTGGATCGCGCCCGTCAGGAGCTGGAAACGGCACGACGCGCCGGTGACCTAGCACGCATGTCTGAGGTGCAGTATGGCCGCATTCCTGAATTGGAAAAGCAGCTCGACATGGCCGCACAGGCGGAAATGATGGACATGAAATTGCTGCGTAACAAAGTCTCTGAAGAAGAAGTGGCCGAGGTGGTCTCCAAGTGGACCGGCATTCCAGTGTCGAAAATGTTGGAAGGCGAGCGGGAAAAACTGCTGAAAATGGAAGACAAACTGCGCGAGCGCGTAGTGGGCCAGGACGAGGCTGTGAAGGTGGTGTGCAACGCCATTCGTCGTTCCCGCGCCGGTTTGTCCGACCCTAATCGGCCCAACGGCTCGTTCCTATTCCTTGGCCCCACCGGCGTCGGCAAAACGGAACTGACCAAAAGCCTGGCGCAATTTTTATTCGATTCCAACGACGCCATTGTGCGCATCGACATGTCCGAGTTCATGGAGAAACATTCCGTGGCGCGGCTCATCGGCGCACCGCCAGGGTACGTGGGTTACGAGGAAGGGGGGTATCTCACCGAAGCAGTGCGCCGCAAACCCTATTCCGTGATCCTGTTGGATGAGGTGGAAAAAGCTCACCCCGATGTGTTCAATATATTGCTACAGGTGCTGGACGATGGACGCCTCACCGATGGCCATGGTCGCACGGTGGATTTCCGCAACACCGTCATTGTTATGACCTCCAATTTGGGTTCCGAGATTATCCAGCAAATGGCTGGCGAGGAAAATTACGCCGCAATGAAAGGTGCGGTAATGAACATTGTGGGCGGCCACTTTCGGCCCGAGTTCATCAATCGCGTAGACGAAGTGGTGGTGTTTCATCCGCTGGGGCGGGAACAGATCCGTACAATCTGCAATATTCAGGTGGACTATCTACGCGGGCGTCTCAAAGATCGCGACATGG
The DNA here is from genome assembly GCA_013151575.1 of Gammaproteobacteria bacterium. GTDB lineage: Bacteria > Pseudomonadota > Gammaproteobacteria > SZUA-152 > SZUA-152 > SZUA-152. The sequence continues at coordinate 4,842 of JAADHZ010000012.1, read as the reverse complement.
CGCTGGAGCTTTCCGATGCGGCGCTGGACCTGCTGGGTGAGGCGGGTTTTGACCCAGTTTATGGGGCGCGCCCGCTGAAGCGAGCCATCCAGCAACACATCGAAAACCATCTAGCGCAGGAGATACTCGCGGGTCGGTTTCAGCCGGGGGATGTCATCCAGGTGGAAAAAGAGGGTGAGGAACTGGTGTTCGGCAAAAAAAATGGCGTCAGCATCAGCGCAGCGTGATATCCGGCGGGGAAAGTCCACTCAATTCAATCTCCTTGGGTTTTATTCCCCACCCCTTGGGGCGAAAAAAACAGACAAGCAGAGTTCCGATTGAATACCCCGCTTTCGAGAGAAACGAGAAAGTCGAGCGTTAAGCGAGAGGG
>JAADHZ010000012.1:0-4431 GCA_013151575.1 Gammaproteobacteria bacterium | reverse complement strand
TCTTTAGACGGTGACTTTGATTTTAATGTTTTGACTCATGCGCGTTTATGATGGTGCGAGGTTGATGACTTTAGTCATCAGCACCGAATGCGCTAACCCAGCTACTTTAGTAGGTGGTAGTTGAGTGTGTCTATTTCACTTTTTGGTCCATCGGGTCATCGGCCGTGAAATCTTTGAAAATTTTCAAAAAAAGGTTATCTATCACTTCGATACTTTCAATTGACGATTTTTTTCCTCCTCTCGATTTTCTTATCTGACGAAAACCGGAAATCTCATTACGTTTAAGATCCTCAATTCCAGCATCAATTGTTGGGTAGCTGAAATTGAAGATAGTGTGTATGTAACTCCGGCCACCATAGGGAAGTTTTAATGCTTCTATCGCGGCATATCGACGCTTGTCTTTTTCTGAAAGAGAGTCATGAAACATGACCATCCCTGGCCTTCTACTGCATCATCGTATGGATGTATCCTTAAAATTTTCGTTTTTTCGTAACTCCTTAGCAAGCTCTACTCTGAACTTTAATTTCACCTGTCACCAACAATAAGACTATAAAAATCATTTTGTTTACCTAGTAAGGCTGATCCTTCATGTGAAAGATGTCCCGAATCTCTGAACACCCAAACAGTGTTTAGATGTGTTTTACATAATGAGTTATCACAGATCAAGTCATCAAGACGAATAATGTCATAATTTTTTGCGACATTATCCATAAGTTTGTACGCATTTTTCCTATCTTGAGATAGATGAGCAAGGTTGAAATCACATTTTCCAAGATTAAGCCCCATCCATTCAGCTTTTGACAGGCATCGCCCCAAATTTGTATCATTTGCAGGAGGTGGTGAAAAAATAACAGGCTTGACACCAATTGACACCAATTCTTTAAGCGTTTTTTCAAATTCTATAGTTGCAGTCTTAATGTTAGCTTCTTTAATGCTGCCATCTCGGAAAAGTAATTGGCTATTTTCAGACAAATACTGAGAAAAAGGTGATGAAACGACAACATATTTTACCGTATTATTTGATCTAAGCCACTTACGTACTTCTCCTGTAAATTTCAAACAATCTTCACCCCAACTCTCTGGGTGTTTTTTAGAAATAGGGGCAATATCAAAAAAAGGCCCGCAAACACTTTTCGTTATCTGGATGATTTTTGCGTTAGGGTTTGATGCCATTATTCCTTGCACTAGATGCATAGCAAATGAATCTCCCCAAACAAGAATTTCCGGATCACTACCTGTTCGGCAATCAGCAGATAATTGAAACCCCTTTCCACAAGTTTCATTTAAACCGTAATTTACTTTCCACTTTTTTTCTATGGCATCTTGAGTTAAATTGTTTTTAAACTTCCAACTATTGAAACCATCTGTCAAGTAACCCGCCATTCCAATGCCAATAAATAGTACAGAGCCTGATAACCAAAAAATAAAAACTGACTTGCTGCTTACTAGTTTCTTTGTCCTAAATGGTCTTTCTACATATTTCCAACTAAAGTAAGCAAAAATAAAAGTAAGGGCAACTAAACCAGAAAAAAGTAGCTGATCTGGTTCCATTAAACTTCTATGGCGAGCAAGAGAAAAAATTGGCTGATGCCAAAGATAAGCGCTGTAACTTACTACTCCAATTCCAACCAAAATTTTTGTTCCTAGCAACCGACCAACAATCGTCTTTGGGGATGAAAAAATAATGATTAACCCAGCGCCTATCGTCGGTATTAATGCAAATAAACTGGGAAAGGGAACAGTCTCATCAAATGAAAAAATGGAAAATAAAATTAATATTAAGCCCAACAGTCCAAGTGCTTCATCTACAAATTTATTAGATAAAATGACTTGAATGCTCTGTTTTCGATACAAAAAATAGAAAGCAATAGCTGCACCGATGGCAAGCTCCCATCCTCTGGTAGGAAGTAAAAAAAAAGTCGCAGTAGGAAAGTTATACGCTCCCCACTGCGACATCATAAGGCTGATTATTGCAACAGCTATAAAGGAGCCAAGTATCCAGCGTTTTTGAAATCGCCACATCAACATTAAAAATAAGGGAAATATAAAATAATATTGCTCCTCAACTGCTAAGCTCCAAGTATGCAGCAAGGGCTTTAATTCATTATCAACCCCCCAATAACCTGTTTCCTGCCAAAATAAAATATTTGATGAAAAGAAAGAGACAGCAACTAAACTTTGTGAAAAATCTTTCATATCGGAAGGAAGCAACCAGAACCAAGCGAATATAAAAGAAACAAACATCACTAAAAATAAAGCAGGAATAATACGCCTAGCTCTACGATCATAGAAGTTAGCCAGAGAAAAGGTTCCCTGGTTTTTTTCCGAAAGTATAATTGTTGTAATTAAATAACCACTAATTACAAAAAATATATCTACACCGACAAATCCACCACTAAAAACTTCAAAACCAGCATGGAAGAGAATTACAGGAATTACAGCTAATGCTCTTAATCCATCGATTTCAGCGCGATATTTCATTTAAATCCTTTTAACATTTAAGCATTTATACCTCGTGCACAGTTCAGCATGGGGTATAAATGTCTGGTCAAGTAGGCCGAGGAAACTTCCTCTTCAGCCTCTCACAGAACCGTACGTGAACCTCTCGATTCATGCGGCTCTTATCGTTCAGTTAGCGCGGAGTAACGACCAGTGCACGAACAACTCCGGATGCTGGGATTTAACCCACTTTATCCAGCGCTTCGCGCTCTTGAGATTGCTACCCTGCTTTTTGTATTTACGCCTAACCCACTTCAAAATCAGACGATCCAGATAGGGTACCAGAAAAAACTATAAAGGAGTCAGAGCTAGGCAGTCGAAATACTGTATTTTTCATGATATCTCATGACCTTTTGATAAAGCCTGGCCGAGCATGATGTTCGTATGGTCAAGGTGAAGCAATAGATTTCAGGTTGCTTTCGCTCCGATCAGAAGCGCGAAGACATTTTCATCGCATCCGGGGTTATATCTCCACGGTTAAAAAGCAAGGGCATAATGTTTTCAGTACATTATGTGACACGTTTGATAGTGCTGCGTTGATTCCTTCCGAAGAAAAAAGCTAATACTTGTAAAGGTTAGGCTGAGTAGTTACCTCTCGTTCAATTTTATACAGCTTGCTGATCTTGAGCAGGGCGATATCCGCCCTGCTCTGACCTTGACTTTTGTTGGGCTGCACGACCTGGCTTCTTTGAGTTTTCGTCGGCAATGGTCCCAACAGCCCAGCGGTGTCAGTTTGAGTTTCGTGCTCACCGCACCGCAATCCGCATAACCATCAGCTTGGCAGATAACCGTTGTACCCATCCAGCAGGCGCAATGGCACCTCGTGGCCTCGGGACGGGTCATAGTCAAAAATCACGGTCGGTTGGTCGGGCGGGCTGCTCAGGGTGATCTGGCAAGACTTTTCCGGACAAAAGTTTATAAAGATATTCAGTGCATCATTTCAAATTCCATGGGCGTTTTGTAGCCGATGGTTGAATGGCGTCGTTGGCGGTTATAAAACACCTCGATATACTCTAAAGATCTCCTGCTTAGCTTCTTCCCGTACCTTGTAACGTCGGTGATGCGTGTGTTCTATTTTCAAGGTATGAAAGAAGCTTTCAGAAGGTGCATTATCCCCGTGGTTGCTTTTCCGACTCATGCTGCACGGCGCCCGTGGCTGAGGTCGGGCATGGCTAAGCCGAGTGCTGAAAGGGCACTTGAGCGACTATGCAGTCCCCGGTAACGGCCAAAGTATGAATACATTCGTTTACCAAGTTGGACGGCTATGGATGCGCAGCCTGCGGCGACGTAGCCAGCGTAGCCGAATGACTTGGGCGCGGTTTGGCCGGCGCTGAGGGACATTTTCTTCCCATCGATACGTATCCTGCATCCATGGCCTTTCAAGCGTTTTGACGCCAGAACCTGAGATAGAATCCCAGCGCGTTAGTCGCGCACGCTGGGATCTGCGCGAGAGGTGCCGGGTGATCGGCATTCCTATCACGACCGTTTTGCCTTCGCGGAACTTACAGCACATGATGGCTCATGCACTGCTTCGCAGTGCTACCAGGGTGAATGAGCAATTCCTCGGACGGGACTTGAACCCACTAGTTTGATTGCCGATGACGCGTTCGACTTGACCGCCTTCTCCTTCTTCCGGGTCAGATTCGATTGATTGCGGGATTACGGTGGGAGGGCTGGTGAAGTTATCCATGAAAAGGTTATTGAGGCACCGCCAGACGAAAGAAGTGGAAACAGATAGGCTGTTTCTTCAGATGACTAAACCTGCTCTCTATTCTACCTCAATATTTTCCTTTCTCTTATTTTGTGGTGCAATGTTGTCAGGTGGTACCGAAATGCCGCTCAACACACGCCATTATGCCCATTCAAATAGATAGTTGAATCAACTTCGCCCGAAATCGAAGTTTGTTTCCGAAGTTTTCAGACTGGCACTAG
>JAADHZ010000164.1 GCA_013151575.1 Gammaproteobacteria bacterium | reverse complement strand
AAATGGCATGGTCGGCGCGCTGGGGTGGCGATACACTGATGGATCTGTCCACCGGTAAAAACATTCACGAAACCCGCGAATGGGTGCTGCGCAACTCCCCCATGCCCATCGGCACCGTACCTATTTATCAGGCACTGGAAAAGGTCAACGGCAAGTCCGAAGATTTAACCTGGGAACTGTTCCGCGACACGCTCATCGAACAGGCTGAACAGGGCGTCGATTATTTTACGATTCACGCCGGTGTATTGCTTCGGTATGTGCCACTCACGGCCAACCGGGTTACCGGCATTGTTTCGCGCGGTGGCTCCATCATGGCCAAATGGTGCTTGGCGCATCACGAAGAAAACTTCTTGTACACACACTTTGAAGACATTTGCGAAATCATGAAAGCCTACGATGTTAGCTTCTCGTTAGGTGATGGGTTGCGCCCCGGTTCCCTGGCCGATGCCAACGACGCCGCACAGTTTGGTGAGCTGGAAACCCTCGGTGAACTCACCAAAATTGCATGGAAGCACGATGTACAAGTGATGATCGAAGGCCCCGGCCATGTCCCCATGCAGATGATTAAAGAAAACATGGAGAAGGAGCTGGAAGACTGTTTTGACGCACCGTTTTACACCCTTGGCCCGTTGACCACGGATATCGCTCCCGGTTACGACCACATCACTTCCGGTATCGGTGCCGCGCAAATCGGTTGGTACGGTTGCGCCATGCTGTGTTATGTCACCCCCAAAGAACATCTGGGCCTGCCCAACAAGGCCGATGTGCGTGAAGGCATCATCACCTACAAGCTGGCAGCGCATGCAGCCGATGTGGCCAAAGGCCTACCGGGTGCACAGTTGCGTGATAACGCGTTATCAAAAGCACGTTTTGAATTCCGCTGGGAAGACCAGTTCAATCTCGGGCTGGACCCGGACAAGGCGCGCACCTTTCACGACGAGACCCTGCCGAAACAGTCCGCCAAAGTGGCGCACTTTTGCTCCATGTGCGGCCCGCATTTTTGCTCCATGAAAATTTCGCAGGAAGTGCGTGACTTTGCCAACAAACAGGGCGTGGGTGTGGAGCTGGCTTTGGAAAAGGGTATGCAGGACAAAGCCCGGGAATTTGTTAGCGCAGGTGTTGAAATTTATCAGGAGACGTAATCGTCATGGCAAAACAATGGGACGTGTCGTTGTCCGGTGAAATTCACAGCGACTGGCGGATGATGCGTAAACTTTTTGTCGGTCTGTTAACCGTGCTGCTTTTGTCCGGACTTTCGGCGTGCAGCCTTTCGCCGCAGCGTTCACCACCGGAACAACCGGCGCCATTGCTGTATTCGGACCATGTGCTCGCCAATAAAATTTGGGACGTAAAGGCTCAAGGGTTTATCAGCCGGGAGCAATTGTTGGAACGCGCCGCCGCCAGTGAGTTTGTGTTTTTGGGGGAGACTCATGACAACCCGGTTCATCATCAATCCCAGGCCTGGATGATTGATGGCCTGAAAGCCCGCGAGCGTTCCACCGTGGTGGCGTTTGAAATGATCAGCCAGGAACAGGAAAAGCTGATAAAAAATAAAAAGTATAATTCCACCGCATCGCTTATCGCAGCCCTGAATCACGTGCCTGCTAGCTGGCAGTACGAGCAGTATTACACGCCGGTATTCGAGAGTGTCATCAACGCGGATTTTGATATTCGCGCCGCGAGCTTGGACCGGCAGGTGATCATGGCGATTGCGAGAAAGGGTGAAACGGAAATTCCTGCACACATCAAAACCGTGCTGGAGACGAGCAAACTGGCGCCCGAGCAGCAGGCATCACTGCAAAAAGAAATTGAGGGCTCCCATTGCGGCATGATCAGCGAACAAATGGTGTCGGCGATGATGCTCACGCAGCGGGTGAAAGACGCATTCATGGCAGAAAGTCTGCTGGGCGATGATGCTGTCGACGTCAACGTGCTGGTGGCGGGCTCCGGGCATACTCGTAACGACCGAGGCGTGCCCGCGTACATCAGACCGTCTCGCCCGGATGCAAACATCGTGGCATTGGCCTGGCTGGAAGTGATTCCTGGTTCGGATGAGGTGAAAGACTACGCGCAACACTGGGCTGTCGATGCACTGCCTTTTGACTATGTGTGGTTTACGCCGCGCGTGGACCGGCCTGACCCCTGCGAGCGCTTCCGTCAACACATGAAGAAAAAACAGTCGCCGTCCTCATCTTCGTAGGCTGTCTGTAGATTATACGTAGATGCAAAGATAGACCGTGTCCGCATCTATTCCAAGCTGACTCGCCGGACCAACGTCCGCCCTCTGCGGTAATGTTGGCGCAGTGGGGTAGCATAAAGACCGGTACTCAGCGGTGGCAATATGGAACTTGATTACAGCCTGATAGTTGTGCGTTTGTTGCTGGCAATGCTGGCCGGTGGAGCCATCGGCTTGGAGCGCGCCTTGCATGGCCGCGAAGCCGGTTTTCGCACGCACACCCTAGTGTGCGTGTCTTCCAGTCTGCTGATGGTGCTGGTGGTGTATCAATGGGGGCTGGTGCCGCCACAGTTTATTGATACCGTGCGAGCGGACCCCACCCGCCTGGCGCAAGGCATTATGACCGGCATCGGCTTTCTCGGCGCGGGCGTCATTATCAAGGAAGGGCTAACCGTGCGTGGGCTGACCACGGCAGCATCCATCTGGATGACCGCTTCCATCGGCATTGTAATCGGCATGGGGTTGTATTTTGCAGCTTTGCTGGCCACCGTTGTGACGGTGGTGATCCTGTCCGTTTTCCGCTGGATTGAAAGCCGCCTGCCTACCCAAACCTACGCCAAATTTAAAGTGCGTTTTTTGCGCTCCAAACATCCTCTTGATGAAGATGCCCTGCGGGCGCTGGTTGCTGAACATCATGTTCGCGCTTTTGAGTCCAGTTACCAACTGGATTCCGAAGGCCGTTGTTTTGAATACGAAATGACCATTCGCACCAAAGACCGGGCTAATTATCGTCGCCTGGCCCAGGCCCTGCTGGAGATGGAGGATGTGTATGAGTTCAGTATTGTTCCCTGTTGAGTCGTGTCACGAGGAATCACCAGTGATACTGAGTGGTTTTTTAATCTCTTTGGGTTCAATTCCCCGCAGCTTGCTGCGTAAGTTTTTTGTTCAAACGTGTAAGCGTTTGAGCTGGCAGTTTAATACC
>JAADHZ010000114.1 GCA_013151575.1 Gammaproteobacteria bacterium | reverse complement strand
TGCGGGTAAAAAACACTTTTTCATGATGTAAAGGGCTCGTATTGGAATTGTATTGGAAGGGCTCATGTTTCTTGTCTCCGTACCTACTAACGCGGCAAAAGGACGTTGGGTTCCCATGCACTACCGCCTCCTATTTATTGGTATCTTTAGTAAAAGTGCACAATTCCAGGCATGACTACTTATATTTCACGGCGCTTTGGGTGTGGATGGTCGCTTTATGAAAAGTGATAAATTTTCCTCATACTTGCTTCAAATTTTTATCGTCCACGCCTGATAAACCTTGACTTCAGGTGAACAATTTCGCGACCTTCGTCACATTTCAGTCAAGCCGCGCAAGTGGAAAAACCAATGGGAAACATTGAGTCTTTTTGCCACCTGAAGTTCGGCAGCCAGTGTGTTGATTCATGGGAAAATAACGGAAAGGAATCGAGGGCTAGATGTATTGCCTCACGAGTGGAGTCATTTGCACAATGATTATCAGGTTTTAAACTGCGCTACCAGTTGCTGTAATTTTGTCGCCAGGCTGGCCAGCTCCTCACTGGTGCGAGTGGTTTGTTCGGCTCCTCTGGCCGATTCATCAGCGACTTGACTGATGGAAATCACATTTTTATTGATCTCGTCGGCCACTGAACTTTGTTCTTCGGCAGCGCTGGCGATCTGGGTGTTCATGTCATTGATGCGTACTACTTCGTTGGTGATGGCGCTCAGGGCGTCACCTGCCTTGGCTGTTTCTTCGACACCGGATTGTGTCTGTTCACGGCTCTGCTCCATAAGTTGCACCGCTTCCTTCGAGCTGGCCTGTAGGGACTCGATCATTTGTTGAATTTCCTGGGTGGATTCCTGGGTGCGACCAGCCAGGGTACGTACTTCATCGGCGACCACCGCAAAGCCACGGCCTTGTTCGCCAGCTCGCGCCGCTTCGATCGCGGCATTGAGAGCCAGCAAATTAGTTTGCTCGGCGATGCCACGGATCACGTCCAGCACGGTGCCAATGCGATCGCTGTCAGTCTCGACACGCTGAATAGCATCGGCGGCGCGGCCTATGGCGCCAGCGAGGGAGTCAATGGTACTAATGACGTGATTGACTACCCGAGTGCCTGATTCTGATGCTGTATTGGCATTGCTGGCCGCTTGGGCGGCATCCACCGCGTGATGTGCAACTTCCTGCACGGTGGCGGACATTTCATTCATGGCTGTGGCCAATTGATCACTTTGTGAATGTGTTTCCTGTATGCCCTGACTGGTCTGGGCCGTAATCGTCGCCACCTTTTCAGCGGCGGTGGCTAGCTGGGCGGTTGAGCCCGTCACCTGTTGCACCATGTTTCGCAGACTGTCGTTCATCTCATTTATAGCGCTTGTCAGCTCGGTCAGTTCGGCATTTCCGCTGGTTTGCAGCGCGGCACCGCTGAGGTCGCCACCGGCGATGGCTTTGGCTCGATTCATCAGGGCTTTCATCGGTTCAGTAATTTTTCGGCTGATGTAAAGGGTCACGAAAGTGCCGATTCCCAGGGCAAGGAGTGTGCCGATGAGCATCACGATTTGCATGGAGGAGACTTCACTTTCCAGACTTTCTTGATCCATGGTCGCCAGCTTGCTTTGCGATTCACGCAATTGTTCGAGAATGGCCATAATGGCCTCGGCCTTGGGCGCTGCCTTGCTGTTCAACCAATAGTTGGCCAGGTTCCAGTCTTTGGCGCTACGCAGGTTAAACATTTTTACCGGCAGCGGGGCAAATTCGGCACGCAGATTTTTATAATCCGCCCATGCTGAGGTTTGTTTGGTATTAAATAAGCCCGTCATGCCCGAAATCACCTTGAAGCGGGCTTCATTTGTTGCCCATTTGCTGCGGAAGTTATCGGCAAACTGGCGATCACCCGAGAACAAATAGGCACGGATGTTGGCCAGGCCTATGGCGAAGGAACCGCGGCTGTCGGCCATCATCTTCAATAACAGTTGACGTTTTTGGGTCGCTTTTTGGGAAGCTTCTTCATTGATCATTGTTGTAATCGCGTCGAGTATTTTTGCCGCTCGTGGCGTAGCCTCGGTGCGTAACATGTTAAAGGAGGGGAAGTTTGCATTGGTGTGGGCAATATCTTCCACTTCTTGTTGGGCGACGCGGAATTTTTCCACAAGCGCCGTCATTTCCGTCAACATCTCGACATTTTGAGGGAAGGTCCAGTTTTTAGATAATTTGCCCATCTCCGCCATGGCCGTATCGATTTCATCCCAGCCACGCTGGCGCTCAACCTTGAATTTTTCGGCGGCCTTCGAGTCCTTGCCCAATATCATGTAACCGCGCAGGCCGGCCAGCGAGAGGTGAATACCATCGGTAAGTTGCGTGCCGGCCATCACCGTGGGTTGGCGCAATTTAAGCAGCCGGTGCTCAATTTCGGAGATGTTGTCCAGCATGACAAAATTGTAAATTGACATCAGTGCGATGATCACCAGCACCGTGCCAAAGCTGTTTTTGATGGTGAATTTCATTAGTTCATCCTGTTACGGTCAAGCAGCATGGGGGTGGTATGAACAGCTATACCGTTTTCAAAATGTGGGGCAAAACTAGAATCTACCCGCTGTACCATCGACATGTGGGGGATAATCCTTGAGAAAATACTCTTTTCAGGTATTCAGGGTGCGTGCTACGTACAGATAGAACGGTATCGAAATGGGCAGGTGATTGGAGAGGGATTACTGATTTCGCTTCAGCAGGACATACACTGCACCCATGCCACCGTCTTTGGGCTGGGCGGAGCAAAAGGCAAGCACGGCGCTTGTATCCCGCAGCCACTGGTTGACCTGGGTTTTGAGCACAGGGCGGCCCGCAGCGGAGCGATGGCCCTTGCCGTGAACCACGCAAAGACAACGAAGGCCAGCGTTCTGCGCTTCTTCCAGAAAATGGGCGAGCAGGGTGCCGGCCTCGGCAAGGGTTTGTCCGTGCAGGTCGAGAGAGGCTTCGGGGCGTATTTCACCGCGTTTGAGCTGGCGTAGCAGACGGCGTTGCGGGCCGCTATGGGCAAAAAACAGGTTTTCTTCCGGCGCTACAGCAGGGGCGTGTTCGCGGGCCACGAAACCGGCAGAAGATGGAGTGTCAGGTGCCGGTGGGCGGCGTTTGGGGGCAGGATGGGGCTTTTGTGTTGTGATTCGTCGCTGGCCGGATTTGTTATCCGGCAGGGGTTTGACCTCCGACATCATGTGTCGGAACAGCTCACCATCGTTGTCGGTTTTTTTATCACGGCCCATGATGCGTGACATGGTACGCAGGGCAAGCGTGGCTGTCATTCTCATGTTTCGAACACCTCAACGGTCGAATTTCCGACAGGAGGATGCGGCGGGTATATAATAGCCGCCCATGAAAATCCTCTTAAGTAACGACGACGGCTATCAAGCGCCAGGGCTGCTCTGCCTGGCGGCGGCGCTGGGCGATGTAGCCGAAATCCACGTGGTGGCCCCGGACCGCAACCGTAGTGCTGCCAGCAATTCTCTGACCCTGGAGCACCCCATCCGTGCCCGCGAAGCGGCCAATGGTTTCATGTTCGTGGACGGTACGCCCACGGACTGCGTGCATCTGGCCATCACTGGGTTACTGGCGCGCGAGCCAGACATGGTCATCGCTGGCATCAACGCGGGAGCTAATATGGGCGACGATGTGCTGTATTCGGGCACCGTGGCGGCGGCCATGGAAGGGCGATTTCTCGGTTTTCCCGCCATCGCGGTGTCGCTGGCGAGTGAGGCCGGTGAACATTACGGGACGGCGGCGCGGGTGGTGGTGTCCCTGTTGCAACGCCTCAAAAATGAGCCACTGCCGGTGGACACTATCCTCAACGTCAATGTGCCTGACCTGCCTTGGGAGCAATTGGAAGGTTTCGAGGCCACCCGTCTGGGGCGGCGTCACAAGTCCGAACCGGTGGTGAAAATGCAGGACCCACGCGGCAATGATATTTACTGGGTAGGGCCGGTGGGCGCGGAACAGGACGCCGGGCCGGGCACGGATTTTCATGCCGTGCGCCACGGGCGGGTCTCGGTGACGCCGCTGAACGTGGACCTCACCCGTTACTCCGCGCTGGAGCAGGTGAGCCGCTGGGTACCGGTACTGTGAAAAACCGGTTGCAGGACAATTTGCAGGGCATCGGCATGACCTCCCAGCGCACCCGCGACCGTCTGGTCCAGCGACTGCGGGACGAGGGCATTCACAATCAGCGGGTGCTGGACGTGATCCGTAACACCCCGCGACACATCTTTGTGGACGAAGCCCTCGCCAGCCGATCCTACGAAGACACCGCCTTGCCCATCGGCCACGGCCAGACCATCTCCCAACCCTATGTCGTGGCCCGCATGACGGAGGCCCTGCTGGAAAGCGGCCCGCTGGACCGAGTGCTGGAAGTGGGCACCGGCTCCGGTTACCAGGCCGCAGTCATGGCGCCACTGGCGGGCGAAATGTACAGCGTGGAACGCATCCGGCCGCTGCTGGATCAGGCGCGGGAGCGTTTGGCCGCATTGCAGCTGCGCAATGTGCAGCTCAAACACAGTGACGGCAGCTGGGGTTGGCCGGAGTTTGCGCCCTATGACGCCATCATCGCCACTGCCGCACCGGAGCAGGTGCCGGAATCCCTGCTCCAACAGCTGGCTATGGGCGGTCGCTTGGTGATGCCTGTTGGGTCGAGGCAAGTGCAGCAGCTTGTGCTCATTACTCGCACTGCCAGCGGCTTTGAGCAAGCGGTGCTAGACCAAGTGATGTTTGTGCCCATGCTAGGGGGGACGGAATAGTGTGTGCATCAATGACAGGGGGCCCCCAATGAAAATATTCTCCAGCTTGTACGACATTACGATGCGTTGGGCGGCGCATCGCCACGCGCAGTGGTATCTGGCGGGATTGAGTTTTGCCGAATCTTCGTTTTTCCCCATTCCGCCTGATGTCATGTTGGCCCCCATGGCCCTGGCAACCCCTCGCAGGGCCTGGCGCCTTGCTGCGCTGACCACGGCGGCCTCGGTGGTGGGCGGCATGGCGGGTTATCTCATCGGCAGTTTTGCTTTCGGGATGATAGAACCCTGGGTCGTCAACGCTGGGTACGGTGACAAATACCAACTGGCCGTGCAGTGGTTTGACCGCTGGGGCATTTGGGCCATTTTTATCGCCGGTTTTTCACCTATCCCATACAAGGTGTTTACCATCGCCGCCGGTGCAATTTCCATGGCTTTTTTACCCTTTGTGCTGGCCTCTCTGGTTGGGCGTGGCGCACGTTTTTTTCTGGTGGCCGCGCTGATGGCCTGGGGCGGCGAACGCATGGAGCGGCAACTGCGCCGCTATGTGGACCGGCTAGGTTGGGCCATCGTGGGCCTGTTAGCCATCGCCATTGTGGTTTACCGGATGTGACGCGAGCGGATAATGCGACAGGCATTCCTGTATTTCCCGCGTCAACGTCTTCGGCTTTTTGCATTGCCGTGGCTGGTGGTTCTGTTGAATGCTTGCGGAGGGCATCTGTATCACGTGGTGGAACCCGGCGAAACTCTGTATTCCATCGGCTGGGCTTACGGTTACGACTACCAGCAAATAGCCCAATGGAATGGTATCAAGCCTCCCTATCAATTAAGCCCGGGGCAGCACCTTCGTGTTGCACCAGGGGGCAGCATACCCGCACGAAAAAAAAATCAACATGGAACGCTTGCTGCGCCTGTTCGAGTCGCCCCCGTAGCAAAGGTCAGAGTGAACCCCGCACCCGTTGTAAGACCAAGGCCCGCCACTGAATTTGCCAAACCCATTAAAAAAACGGTTCCCGGTGACGGCAAAAAAACCAGACCCGTCGAGACTTCAGCGAGTGATGCCAACGGTATCGTCGTCGCAGTAAAAAAGCTGTTCAACGTCAACACCTTGGGCTGGCGCTGGCCAACTGAAGAGAGGCGGGTATTGCGTACCTTCTCCGCAAAGGATGCCGCTCGACAGGGATTGAATGTTGCAGGCAATATGGGCGATCCCGTGTATGCGGCGGCGGCGGGACAGGTGGTTTACGCCGGTAGTGGACTTGCCCGATATGGTCAGCTTATTATCGTTAAACACAACCAGAAATATTTAAGCGCCTATGCACATAACAACGTGCTGCGCGTAAAAGAAGGCGAACGGGTCAAAGCGGGTCAGCGCATAGCCGATATGGGGCGCAGCGGCACAGGAAATAGTAAAAAAAGCAATAAAAACGGTTCGACGCGCGCCGTTTTACATTTTGAAATACGGTATAACGGTAAACCGGTGGACCCGATGAAATATTTACCCAAGCCATGACTTCACCGGGTGGCCCATCACAAACCAACACCCGACAATGTTGTGACGTCACTTATTGAATGCGCATGCAGATAGACTGGTGTCTAACGTCATGTTGGATAACACTGATGAAACAAAAAAATACGGAAGATGGTATGGAAGTTAAAGAGTTCGATGAACAGTTGGGATTGGGTTCTATAGACGCTAATACAGAGGTGCAGGATATCGACAAGCCGGAGAAAAAAAAGGAAGGGGAAGGGCTACGCAATGAACGGCGCCGCAGTCGCCGCGAAGATATTTCCGACCGTGATCTTGATGCCACTCGGCTGTATTTAGGTGAGATAGGATTCTCCCCGCTGCTCACCGCCGAGCAGGAAGTCGAAATCGGGCGGTTGATACAAAAAGGCGACCAGGCTGCACGCCAACGCATGATTGAAAGCAATCTGCGCCTGGTGGTTAAAATCGCACGGCGTTATCTCAATCGCGGGCTGGCTCTTCTGGACCTGATCGAAGAAGGAAACCTCGGCCTGATCCGGGCCGTGGAAAAATTTGACCCCGAACGCGGCTTTCGTTTTTCTACCTACGCCACCTGGTGGATACGGCAGACCATCGAACGCGGCATCATGAACCAGACCCGCACCATTCGCCTGCCCATTCATGTGGTCAAGGAAATCAATATTTACCTGCGCGCTGCGCGCCACTTGGCGCAATCGCTGGACCACGAACCCAGCCCGGAAGAAATCGCGCACATGCTCGACAAACCCATCAATGATGTCAAACGCATGTTGGGCCTCAATGAACGTGTCACGTCAGTGGACGTGCCGCTGAGCCGAGACAGTGATAAATCTGTGCTCGATGCTATACCCGACGAACACAACGTCGATCCCTCTGTGTTGTTGCAAGATGACGATGTACACGCCTGTATTGAAATGTGGTTAGGTCAGCTCAACGACAAACAACGTGAAGTGGTGGAGCAGCGTTTCGGCTTGCACGGCAGGGATGTCGCCACCCTGGAAGAAGTGGGTAATTCTTTAGGCGTTACCCGCGAACGCGTGCGGCAAATTCAGCTGGAAGCACTGAAGCGGTTGCGGGAAGTGATGGAGCGGGAAGGGTATTCGGTGGAGAATATTTTACGTTAGCTTTTGTGCTGTTTTTCCTGATGCGGCGTTACCCGCTATAAATAGTATGCGATGTTCAGGATTGTTGTGTGACATCGACATACAACGTCAAGCGTTGCCCAGGTTGCAGATATTTCCCTTTTTTCAATGAATTCCAGCGTCGTAGCTTGGCTACCGTGACGCTGAATTTTTGTGCGATACGCGCCAGTGAATCACCTTTGCGGACACGGTAGTGCACCTGCTGGTGAGTGACGTTGTGAGGCAGTGATACGAACTGTCGGCTGGCGAGGTTACGTTTTTGGGTCCAAATCACCAGCTGTTGGCCGGGTTTGAGTGAGTCCCTAGGGGACATGCCGTTCCACGTGGCGAGCTGGCTGACTTTGACTTTGTACTTGCGCGAAAGATCCCAGAAAGTGTCCCCGCGTTTGACGGTGTGTTGTCGCTTATAGCCGCTGCGCTTGGTGCTTTGTAGTGCAATGCGGCGGCGGTCTTCGCTGAGGTAATGTGCCAGGTTTTTAGTGGCCACGGGAATAATGATGCTTTGCCCGGCGCGTATCCATTTGTCGCGGATGTTGTTGACTTCTTGCAGTAGCGCCACGGAGGTCTGGAATTTACGCGCGATGTGGCCGAGAGTTTCGCCTTGACGAATGCGGTGGCGCTCCCAACGCACGCGCTGATTTTTTTCGAGGCTGGTCAGCGCCGTGTGGAAGGTTTCGGCCTTTTCGATGGGCAGCAGCAATTCATGGGGACCATCTGGGTCCGTGGCCCAGCGGTTGAAAGCAGGGTTGAGCTGGTAGACGGTTTCGATGGGCAGCTCGGCCAGCTCCGCAGCCAGGGCCAGATCAATCTGGGAACCGGTGTTGACCGATTGCAAATAGGGTTCGTCGGGGATGGTGGCCAGCTGTATTCCGGTGCCACCTGTATGTGTGCCCGCGCTGGCGACCACGGCGCTGATAGCCAGTAGTTTCGGTACATAACCTCGGGTCTCATCGGGCAAATCCAGTGACCAGAAATCCGTGGCCCGGCCTTTCTTTCTGTTCTTCTTAATTGCGCGCGCCACACGTCCTTCACCACTATTGTAGGCCGCCAACGCCAGCAGCCAGTCGCCATCGAAGCGTTTGTGCAGGTGGCTGAGATACTTCAGCGCCGCTACCGTGGCGCGGGGCACATCGCGGCGCCCGTCGTACCACCAGTTTTGTTTTAGCCCGTAACGTTTGCCGGTGGCAGGGATGAACTGCCAGATGCCGGCGGCGCGACCGGGGGAGTAGGCGAAGGGTTGAAAGGCGCTTTCGACGATGGGCAGCAGGGCGATTTCCAGCGGCATGTCGCGCCGCTCGATTTCCTGGACAATGTCGTAGAGGAACGGACGGGCACGTTTTACCACGCGGTCCAGGTAGGCCTGATGTTCCAGGTACCAGTTGATGTAAGGGCGGACTCGCGGGTGTTTGTGGTCTTCATCAAGCTGGAAACCCTGGCGCGTGCGTTCCCATAGGTCTGCCGAGGGCACGGCAGCGGGGCTTGCATCATCCACCGCGACGGCGACTGAGTTTTGCCCCGTGTGCTCATTGAGTCCTTCGATTATTACCTCTGCGGGCGCCAAGGCATCAAGGGGTATTTCCTCGTGAGCAAATTCCTGTTGTGCCACCTCCAAACGTGCCACCACGGCCCACCAAGGGGTGGCAATATCGGGCAGGGCGGGCAGATGGCGCGGGCGGGTGGGGGCTTTCGGCGGGGCCGCAGTGTGATGTTCGGCGACTTGACCGCTGTGTTCGATAGCAGACGGGATAGTGTCGATAGCAGACGGGATCGGCGATTGGGGTTTTGTGTTGCTGAACGGATTGCCCCCTGCACAGGCTGACAACGTGATGATGATGGCAATAACCGGCACAAGGGACAGAGCACTGGACAGCGAATCGATGCACTTGGATGGTTTTGTTATTCGTGCGGCCAGGCTGAATGCTGCCGTAATCGACGTGAGTATTTTTTGAAATATCATATAGTTATGTTGACTTATTAAACAATATTATTGGTTTTGGCATCAGGCTGGGCAGGGTTTAATCCAAGGTGTCTTTCCAGTGCCGAACAACTCCGAAGACTTCTGCCCCGGGCGCCAGGTTGCGTCCGGCAAAACCTTCGGCCGCTCGCACCAGCTCGGGTTCATCAAAACGCAAAAAGGGGTTGGTAGCCTTCTCTTCACCCAGCTGCGACGGTACGGTGGGCTGCCCGGCGGCGCGTTGTTCGCGTACTTTTTGCTGGCGGTGTTGCAGTGCCGTGTTGCCAGGTTCGGCAATGCGTGCGAAGCCCAGATTGGCTTCGGTGTATTCGTGGGCGCAGTACACCCGGGTATTGTCTGGCAGAAAACGGATGCGGCTGAGAGAATCGTGCATTTGTTCAGCAGTGCCTTCGAACAATCGGCCACAGCCTCCGGCGAATAGGGTGTCGCCGCAAAACAGCAGGCCGGGCTGTTGTTCGGGGCCGCCATCGCAATAATAAGCGATGTGGCCAGCGGTGTGGCCGGGTACGTCCATGACCCTCAGGCTTGCATTTAACGCGGGTAATTCCACGCGGTCACCTTCTTGCAGCGGTGTGGTGAGGTGCGGGGTGGTTTCCCGGGCTGGGCCGTACACAGGTACAGAATAGCGGCTCAGCAGGTCAGCCACGCCGCCCACGTGATCCCAATGGTGGTGGGTGATGAGGATGGCTACAGGCTGGAAACCGCCAGCCTCGACGGCGGCAATCACCGGCTCGGCATCGCCGGGGTCTACAATGGCTACGCCAAGGCTGCCGGGCCGTGTCAGCAGCCAGATGTAATTGTCATCGAAGGCGGGTATACGCTGGGCTGTGAGCATGGTGTTCCCTGTTGTGGCTATTATTTGATCATGTAGGCGCTTGAGGTTGGCCAACGCGGCGGTGTGCAAAGTTTACGCGATGTAGCGTTATTCTGCATTGGCGGGTCAATCACGAAGTAAGAATGCCGGTTACCCGGCCCCCTATCGTGACCGATAGGGTTTAATTCCCCGCCCCTTGGGGCGGGGATGTTTATCATCATGCCCGGGAGCTGGCTGGCGATACAGTAGGCACTCGACCTGTGGGCTGAAGAATGAGCGCGGACTGAACATCAGAAGATCTGAGCATAGCATCGCTCAAGCGATTTTTGTTGGTGGACTGTGAATCCAGTCAGCATGCGTAATTTATCGTCAAAGTGACAATGCTGATGGAAGAGGGAGTCTCTTGCAAAACTCTAAAAACAAAGCAAATAACAATGATTTACGGTCACGCGCGGGATGTAAGTTAGTGATTATTGGTTCTTATGAAATAGTTTTGCAAGGGGTTTTGCGTCGTTGCATTTTTTCAGTGTAGGCCCACTTAATGCCTTCAAAAATGCGCCTAGTACGCTGGAGTTTTAGCGCTCCACTGAATATGTGCTCTATTCAGGACGCCGCACTAGATCGTTGCCTAGTCTGATTTTGTTGGTGATTGCTTACCAAAGGAATGGCTTGCTTTTTTTATATGGCTCCCCAGCCCGGACTCGAACCAGGGACAGGCTGATTAACAGTCAGCTGCTCTACCAACTGAGCTACTGGGGAATTGGGAACGTCGAAGCGGGGCGTATGGTAACCGCGAGTCTTTGGTCGGTCAATAGAAGTTCTCTGAAATTTCCGTTAATTGCCGGTTACGTTCACAGCCTGTTCGATGCGATCCAGGGCCCGGGTCAGGTTCTCCATGCTAGTGGCGAAGGAGAGGCGCACGTAACCCGGGGCACCGAAGGCGGTACCGGGGATGAGGGCGACGCCGTGTTCGGTAATCAGATGCTCTACGAAGGCGAGATCGTCCTCCAGGCCCAGCGTCGCGATGGCCCGCTCACAATTAGGGAAGCTGTAAAATGCCCCCTGTGAGGGCAGGCAGGTGATTCCTTTTATGGCGTTGAGACGGTCGACGACGTATTGGTGGCGTTCTTTGAAGGCATCGACCATGGTCCGGATGCAGCGTTGGTCGCCATCCAGTGCCACCAGTGCTGCCGCCTGTGAAATGGAGGCGGGGTTGGAAGTGCTCTGTGACTGTATTTTTTTCATGGCGCTGATTAGCCATGCTGGCCCTGCCGCGTAACCAATGCGCCAGCCGGTCATAGCATAGGCTTTGGAGACGCCGTTGAGTACGATAGCGCGTTCTTGCAGGTCAGGGCACAAGGTGACGATGTTGGCGAAGGGCTCGTCGTGCCAGGTGATGTGTTCGTAAATATCATCGGTGGCCACCATTACCCGGGGGTGCTCACGCAGAACCTCGCCCAAGGCGATTAATTCCGCATGGCTATAGGTCACGCCGGTGGGATTGGAGGGACTGTTGATCACCACCAGGCGGGTGCGCGGCGTAATGGCGGCGGCCAGTTGCTGTGGCGTGACTTTGAAAGCGGCGTCGATATTGGCTTCGACGATCACCGGCGTGCCCTCGGCGAGGGTGACGATGTCGGGGTAGGACACCCAGTACGGCGCGGGGATGATAACCTCGTCACCCGGGTTCAGCAGGGCCTGGGTCAGATTGAAGAAGCTGTGCTTGCCGCCGCAGGACACCAGGATTTGATTCGGCTCATAGCGCAGTTGGTTGTCGCGTTGCAGTTTGCGGATCACCGCCGCTTTCAGCTCCGGCGTGCCATCCACCTCGGTGTATTTGGTCTGTCCGGCGTTGATGGCCGCAATGGCGCCCTGCTTGATGTGATCCGGGGTATCAAAATCCGGTTCGCCAGCACCCAGTCCGATGATATCTTCGCCAGCGGCCTTAAGCGCCTTGGCACGGGCGGTGATCGCCAGCGTTGGCGAGGGTTTGATGTTTTGCACACGATCTGACAGGGAAGTACTCAAACCTTAATTCTCCTCAAAAAAGGGCTGTACGTAAGGAACCTTAACATTCAAGTGCGTTAATATACGCAATGGATTCCTCCGTAGAAAGGCTATGACGAAAAGATTTGACATACATTGCGAATTTGAACCCGCTGGCGATCAGCCGCAGGCCATTAAACAATTGGTGGAAGGCATTGAGGCTGGCGAAGCGGGGCAGACCCTGTTGGGGGTCACCGGCTCCGGCAAGACCTTCACCGTCGCCAAGGTGATTCAGGCCGTGCAGCGACCGGCGCTGATCATGGCGCCCAACAAGACCCTGGCAGCACAGTTGTACGGTGAGATGAAGGAATTTTTCCCCCACAACGCCGTGGAGTATTTCGTCTCGTATTACGATTACTACCAGCCCGAGGCCTACGTGCCGTCCTCGGACACCTTCATCGAGAAAGACGCCTCCATCAACGAGCACATCGAACAGATGCGCCTGTCTGCCACCAAGGCATTGCTGGAGCGTGAAGATGTCATCATCGTCGCCACAGTGTCTGCTATTTATGGCTTGGGTGATCCGAAATCCTACCTGAAGATGTTGCTGCATCTGTCGCGCGGCGAGACCATCGACCAGCGTGACATGCTGCGTCACCTTAGCAGCCTGCAATACAAACGCAACGACGTGGAGCTGCATCGCGGCACCTATCGCGTGCGCGGTGACGTGATCGACATTTTTCCTGCGGACTCCGATCGTGAGGCGGTGCGCGTGGAGCTGTTCGACAACGAAATCGAAGGGCTGAGTTATTTCGACCCACTCACCGGCGAGGTACTGCAAAAACTCCCCCGGGTGACCATTTACCCCAAGACCCATTACGTGACCCCGCGCGCCACCGTGCTTTCTGCGGTGGAGCAGATCAAGGCCGAGTTACCCGAACGCCTAGAGCAGTTTTACAGCGACAACAAGCTGGTGGAAGCACAACGACTGGAACAGCGGGTCAAATACGATATCGAAATGATGCTGGAGCTGGGTTACTGCTCCGGCGTGGAAAACTATTCGCGCTATTTGTCGGGGCGCCAGGCCGGAGAGCCGCCACCCACGCTCATTGATTATTTGCCGCAGGATGCACTGATGATCCTCGATGAATCTCATGTCACCGTGCCGCAGATCGGCGGCATGTATCGCGGTGACCGGGCGCGCAAGGAAAACCTCGTGCAGTACGGGTTTCGACTGCCGTCTGCGTTAGATAACCGACCGCTGCGTTTCGAGGAATTCGAGGACCTGATGCCGCAGACGATTTTCGTCTCCGCCACCCCGGCGGATTACGAAGCCGCGCACTCCGGCGCCATCGTCCAACAGGTGGTGAGGCCCACCGGCCTGCTGGACCCGGAGATCGAGGTGCGCCCGGCCAGCACTCAGGTGGATGACCTGTTGTCGCAAATCAATCAGACGGTGGCGAAAGGCGAACGCATACTGGTGACCACCCTCACCAAACGCATGGCCGAGGACCTCACAGACTATCTCACCGAGCACGGTCAACGGGTGCGCTACATGCACTCGGACATTGAAACCGTGGAGCGCATGGAAATCATTCGTGATCTGCGGCTGGGGACGTTTGACGTACTGGTGGGCATCAACCTGCTTCGCGAAGGGCTGGACATGCCCGAAGTTTCACTGGTCACCATTCTGGACGCCGACAAGGAAGGTTTCCTGCGCTCGGAACGCTCGCTGATCCAGACCATCGGCCGCGCCGCGCGCAACGTCAACGGCAAAGCCATTTTGTACGGTGACAGGATTACCAAGTCCATGCAAAAAGCCATCGACATCACCAAATCCCGTCGTGAAAAACAACACGCGCACAATCTGGCTCATGGCATTACCCCGACCACAGTGAGCAAAAAAATCACCGACGTGATGGAAGGGGCCTACGGCGCGGTTAAATCGAAAGAAAGATTCGCAAAAGTGGCCGAAGAAGCGCTGGAATACGCTGCACTCACCCCGGTGCAACTGGCGCAGCGCGTCGATCAGCTGGAGAAAAAGATGTACCAGCACGCGCAAGACCTGGAATTTGAAGAAGCGGCCCGAGTACGCGATGAAATTACCCGCATTCAAAAAAATGCCATGGGATTGTTGGCGATGAAGGTTTGAGTTGTTTGAATAGCCGTAGCTTATCCCGTAGCATCAAGCTCAAGAATAGGAAGTGCTTTAACCGTGGCATTTCAAAAATACACACGAATGGATTCCGAAGTGAGGACGTAATGGAACATTTTAGGCCTTTATTTTTTGTTATCACCATGTTTATGGTCACAGCCTGTGGAGGCGGGGGAGGGGGTGCTGACTCGACTAACTCCAACCCCACCGCAAATGCAGGGTCAGATCAGGTAGTAACTGAAAATGGCCTCGTCCAGCTCGCTGGTACGGGCAATGATACTGAAGGGGCGGTGACGTTTAGTTGGACACAAACGTCCGGCATCACGGTCATACTCTCTGATGCAACAATAGCCAGTCCCACCTTTACCGCACCAATGGTTTTTGGCAATGAGGCCTTGGGGTTTGCGCTGTCAGTTACTGACACGGATGGTAATATCACTACCGACACTATCGTGATAACCGTGAACGATTCTGCGGGGAATAACTCACCTATTGTCGATGCAGGGCCAGACCAATCCCGGACAGAAGGCGCAACGGTACAACTCGCGGGTTTGGGTAGTGATGCAGAAGGAGCGGTGACGTTTAATTGGACACAAACATCGGGGATCTCGGTGACGTTATCCGATGCAAGCATCGCCAATTCTACCTTTGTGGCACCAATGGTTTCTGGCAGTGAGGCCTTGGGGTTTACGTTGGCAGTCACTGACACGAACGGCGCTACCACTACCGATACGATCGTAATAACCGTGAACGATTCAGCAGGAAATAGCCTGCCAATTGTTGATGCGGGGCCGGACCAATCCCGGACAGAAGGCGCAACGGTACAGCTTGCGGGTTTGGGTAGTGATGCAGAAGGGGCAGTGACGTTTAGCTGGACACAAACATCGGGGACCTCGGTCATACTCTCTGGCACAACAATCGCCAATCCTACCTTTGTGGCGCCAATGGTCACCAGTACAGAAGTGCTCGTATTTGCATTGACCGTAACCGATGCAGCTATGGCCAGTGTCATGGACAGTGTTTCAATTGCAGTGACAGATTCTGTTACTGCTGTGGGCGGTACTTATTTGTTTTACGCAAAAGGTCTGAATGCTGTGGATCCGGCTAATCCCGGTTTTCCTACCGAGATCGAACCTGCGGCAAACCTTGTTACAGCAAGTGATTTCACTTTTTACACAACACCAAGAGAAATTGAAACTGGAACGTATGACAGCACTACCGGAATTTTAACGGATTTGCATAGCTATGCCGTTATATACGCACACACCGATGGCAATATATATAAAGTTAGCGCACTCAAAAGTGGTTCACTGGCGCCGGTTCGTGTCTCCAGTGAGAGCATGGCGGATCAATTATGCACAGATAGCTCAGTGGGTGATCCCGCCAGAGCGGATTTTGATAATGCCGATAATTCTCAATTTATCTATGCACTCCCCGGTGGTGATGGTGTATGCAACACTAGTGATGACGTGTGGAAAATGGTGCGCTTAGGAATGGGCGAGACTGATGCACCAGTCATTGCTAAACCGCCAGTTCAGATATTAACTGATCCTGCCACCGGGGCCATTTCAGGCTGGCTGGTTCACGATGCTGTTGCTGGTGAGTTGCAACGATGTGATGCCAGTTTTGCTGGTTGCTCTGCAATTACGATGGTTTCTGATTCGGTTTCAGAGTTAAGGGGTAGTGCCCGTTTTATCCCGCTTGAGCTTGATAACTTATTATTAGTGTACGATGTTGATGCTGATACGTTGTCATCGGCAGTGTTTACGATACCGGCGGGTACTTATCTGGACGATGTCGTTAGTGACAGTAATACTACTTATTTCGCTTATGACTCGTCGATCTATCAATTCCCCGTTGACGGCAGTTCAGTGGCAACTGTGCTGTTGGTGGAAAGCAGCGATATTCAGCGTCTCACGGTGAACGATAATAATCTGGTATATCAACTGGGTAGTGGTGGCCCGGGTACTGAGATTAAATCGGTACCGAAAGCGGGTGGTACACCAACTAGTTTGGTAACGGCAACCGGCACAGACACTCTTTCCCAATTGTTTGTCAAAAACAACCGTGTTTATTACAACATTCTAAACAACAGCGTGCCAGTTGCCGCGGGTGTTATTGATGATGATGGTCTGAATCAGACGGAAACCATGACCGCAGCCTGGATTGGGGCTGTTTTTGCCACCACACTGGATACTAACAATATCGTAATAATAGGTGATTTGATTGAAAAAGTTATTCGTATTGAAGGTTATGACATCGTCGGCACCGGTGGTGGTTATGCCGGTGCAACATTAAAATCTGTCGATGCAGTAACGTCGCTGGATATCGCGACGTTGGGCACATTGCCGACTGCGGATCATTTACCTAGTTTGTCTTGCTATGGATTCGGCGATGATAGGCTTTGCCCGGTTGGGGTTACCTTGAACCCACCGCCTGCATCACCTGCGTCTCCAACTCAGCTTGACGTTTTTTATCTGAACGCAAGTACAGCCAATTCTCTGACACGCGTTACCAATACGCCGAGTGAAACAGAAGTACCGATCCAGTGACAACGAATCGATTTTTTGATGTTTGTCCAGGCATTACGCGATTTTTTGAGCAGATGGCGAGGAACTGGATCGATAAACGGCCGGGGAGTAGGTAGGCTGAAAACGAACTCGGGGTATCGAGCGTGATTCCTTTTCAATCAGGGGGTGCTTGTCAGCGTTAGATGTTTTCGGGTAAAGTGTGCGTCCTTCAGGCGCGTAGCTCAGTTGGTTAGAGCACCACCTTGACATGGTGGGGGTCGGTGGTTCGAGTCCACTCGCGCCTACCACATTAGTTC